>NZ_JAIOKW010000012.1:0-167523 GCF_020093335.1 Pseudomonas fluorescens group sp.
GGTGGTTTCAATGGGGGGGTGGAGTTAGCAACAAATTGCATGAAATAACTGGAGAGACTCGCTTAGTGTGGGAGGGAGCAAGCCCCCTCCCACATTTTTTATCGCGTGGTGTCAGCTGATTTTGTGCAGGTAGGCGGGCAAGGGCTGCTCCGGCAACACTGACAACACCTTCAAACGCTGCAACATACGTTGCCGTGCCCGCTGTAAATGCTCACGCAGGTTCAGCGCCGCTGCATCAAACGCGCCGTGCAGCAGCAACTCCAGAATCAAACGATGTTCGGCCAGCATGGCGGGATCGGCGCCGATCCCCAGCAAACGGTAGAAAATCCGGCTGATGATCATCGGGCTCTGGCCCTGGCGGATCAGGGCGGCGATCTTGCGGTTTTGCAGGCCGGCCAGGCAGCGTTGGTGCAAGTCCTCTTCAATCTGCTCAATGGCTTCCAGGCTGCATTGGGGGCTGTCTTGCGCTTCCAGCACGCGCTGCAACATCGCTTCAAGCAGCTCGCGGTCGAGGTGAGGGGCGCTCTGGCGCAGGGCTTCAGGCTCCAGGCAGGCACGCAGTTCGTAGTCTTCGGTGACTTCCCGCGCCGTCAAAGGCCCCGCCAGCCATTGGGAGTAGGGCTCCTTTTCGACCAGGCCACGATCGCGCAGGCGCATCAGCGCTTCGCGCACTACCGCGCGGCTGACGCCGTAGTGGTCGGCAGCGGCTTGCTCGTCGAGTCGGTAGTGGCCGAAGGCAATGCAGGTGGACAGCGCCGCGCCGATTTCCTCAACGATGCGCTCGCCCAGCGGCCGCGTGTCCACCAGCTCATCTTCTCCGTTAAGCCCCAGATGCGCATGGCTCAAGGGCAAGCGCAGCGGCTCCATGGCCAAGCCTTCGGGGTTGATCAGGTAACCCCGGCCGTTGAAGCGGCAGATCAGGCCTTCGTCATGCAGCAGGTCCAGCGCCTTGCGCACCGGTACGCGACTGGTGCCGAACAATTCGGCCAGCGGCGCTTCCAGCAACACCAGGCCGTGACGGGCGGTACCGTTGACGATCGCGTCACGCAACACCTGGTGAATCATCGCGTAACGGGAGGCCGAGGCGGACACTGCTTTCATCGCTTTCTCTAGAGACTGTAGGACGGTGGCCGGGGATTCTCTCATACCTTGCGCCTGTCACTCTGCGCCACGTCGGTGGCACTTTTTTGGGGCCCAAAAGGTGGGGCTGTTACTTTTCTGCACCAAAATGTACTTATTAATAAAAGATACATTATTTCATTGAAGGCGCTTTCCCGCGCCCTGGCAAGATTTTATTCCACCGTTTAAAACCATCTATCCCGTAGCTCTGGGCAAAATTCACGCATCGCGCCCCTACGGCCTGACGAAGACTGGCACGAAAGCTGCCTTTGTAAAATGTACATTTTATTAATATGTACGTTTTGTGAGGGTCATCCTGATGTCAGACGCCACTTCAATGGCCGAGGATTTTGCCAGCGGTCGCAGCGACCCGGTGCAAGCCCTCGAACAGGCACTCGAAAAGGCCAGCCAAGCGCCGGCCGTTTTTATCAGCCTGACTGCCGAACGTGCCCGCCGTGAAGCCGAGGCCTCCGCCGCCCGTTGGCGCGCCGGCCAGCCATTGAGCATGTTCGATGGCGTGCCGCTGGCCTGGAAGGACTTGTTCGATGTGGCCGGCAGTATCACCACGGCGGGCGCCGCCTACCGTCGAAACGCGTCCGCCGCGTTGCTTGATGCCCCCATCGTCGGCCTGCTGTGCCGCGCCGGGATGGTCAGTGTCGGCAAGACCAACCTCAGCGAACTGGCCTATTCCGGCCTGGGTCTGAACCCGCATTTCGGCACGCCGCACAACCCTCATGGCACCGACCAGCCGCGCATTCCCGGTGGCTCGTCGTCCGGCTCGGCAGTGGCCGTCGCCGCCGCAATTGTGCCGATCGCCATGGGCACCGACACGGCCGGTTCCATCCGTATCCCGTCGGCGTTCAACGGCCTGGTGGGTTACCGCAGCAGCAGCCGACGCTATAGCCGCGACGGTGTCTTCCCCCTGGCCCATACCCTTGACAGCCTCGGCCCGCTGACCCGCAGCGTGCGCGATGCGCTGGCCATCGACGATCTGCTGCACGGTCGTAGCCAAACCCACAGCGCCCGCAGCCTCAAGGGCCAGCGCTTTGTGCTGGCGCAACAGGACGTCGAACCCGCTGTGCGCAACAACCTGTTGCGCGCCGTGGAGCAACTCAAGGCCCAGGGTGCGTTGATCGAAGAACGCGAATGCCCGACCTTCCAGGCAACCCTGGACCTGATCAAACACCACGGTTGGCTCGGTGCTTTTGAAGCCTTCGCCCTGCACGAAGCGTTGCTCGACAGCCCCGACGCCGAACAACTCGACCCCCGCGTGCGTCGCCGCCTCGAAGCCGCGCGTTCACTGCCGGCCAGCCAGCTTATCCACCTGACCGAAGCACGCCGCCGCCTGCAACACCACCTGGTTGAAGACCTCGACGGCGCCATCCTCATCACCCCCACCGTTGCCCACGTTGCACCGGCGTTGGCGCCTCTTGAGGCCGACGACGACCTGTTTGTCAGCACCAACCTCGCCACCCTGCGCTTGACCATGCCCGGCAGTTTGCTCGACATGCCTGGCGTAAACCTGCCCAGCGGCCGCGATGCCCAGGGCCTGCCCACCGGGCTGCTGCTCAGCGCCCCGACGGGAGAAGACGCACGCCTGCTGCGCGCGGCGTTGTCCGTCGAAACCGTACTTAACGTTTAAGGAGACACACCATGGCTAAAGACATCCTCTGTGCATTTGGCGTCGACGTTGACGCCGTCGCCGGCTGGCTCGGTTCCTACGGCGGCGAAGATTCGCCCGACGACATTTCCCGTGGCCTGTTCGCCGGTGAGATCGGTGCGCCGCGCCTGCTCAAATTGTTCGAACGCTACGGCCTGCGTACCACGTGGTTTATCCCCGGCCACTCGATGGAAACCTTCCCCGAGCAGATGAAGGCCGTGGCCGATGCCGGTCATGAAATCGGCGTGCATGGCTACAGCCATGAGAACCCCATCGCGATGACCGCCGAGCAGGAAGAAATCGTCCTCGATAAATCCATCGAACTGATTACCCAAGTCACCGGCAAACGCCCCACCGGCTACGTCGCGCCGTGGTGGGAATTCAGCAAGGTCACCAACGAGCTGCTGCTGAAAAAAGGCATCAAGTACGACCACAGCCTGATGCACAACGACTTCCACCCCTACTACGTGCGCAAGGGCGACAGCTGGACCAAGATCGACTACAGCCAGCACCCCGACACGTGGATGAAACCCTTGGTGCGCGGCGAAGAAACCGACCTGGTGGAGATCCCGGCCAACTGGTACCTCGACGACCTGCCGCCAATGATGTTCATCAAGAAAGCCCCCAACAGCCACGGCTTCGTCAACCCGCGTCACCTCGAAGAAATGTGGCGCGACCAGTTCGACTGGGTCTACCGCGAACACGAACACGCGGTGTTCACCATGACCATCCACCCCGATGTGTCCGGCCGCCCGCAAGTGCTGCTGATGCTGGAGCGCCTGATCGAACACATCCAGAGCCATGCCGGCGTGCGCTTTGTCACGTTCGACGAAATCGCCGACGACTTTATCCGCCGTCAACCGCGTACCTGAACCTTTGCCCCCCACCCCTGAGGCGCGACCCATGTCCATCTACAACAAGCTTGACCTGACTGGCTGGAAACCCCGGCAACTGACTTCCAAGGAGGTGCGTTTCGCCACCTGGATCGCGTTTTTCGCCTGGGTGTTTGCGGTGTATGACTTCATCCTCTTCGGCACCTTGCTGCCGGAAATCGGCCGGCACTTTGGCTGGGGTGAAGTGGAGCAAGCTGAAATCGCGACCTGGGTGGCGGTGGGCACGGCGGTGGTCGCCTTTGCCATTGGCCCCGTCGTCGATAAGTTGGGACGGCGCAAAGGCATTATCTTCACCGTGGCCGGTTCTGCGCTGTGTTCGGCGCTGACCGCGATCGGTGGCGCGTGGGGCAAGTCGCCGCTGATTCTGATCCGGTCGTTGGGTGGCCTGGGCTATGCCGAGGAAACCGTTAACGCCACCTACCTGAGCGAGCTGTATGGCGCCTCGGAAGACCCGCGCTTGACCAAGCGCCGTGGCTTTATCTACAGCCTGGTGCAGGGCGGCTGGCCGGTCGGTGCGTTGATCGCCGCCGGGTTGACCGCGCTGTTGCTGCCGATCATCGGCTGGCAGGGGTGCTTCATCTTCGCCTCGATCCCGGCCGTGGTCATCGCGATCATGGCGCGCAAGCTCAAAGAGAGCCCGCAGTTCCAGATCCACCAGCGCATCAGCCAGCTGCGTAAAAGCGGTGCGGTGAAGGAAGCGCAGAACGTCGCGGTGACCTACGGCGTGGACTACGACGAACACAGCAAGGCCGGCCTCAAGGCGGCCTTCCGTGGCCCGGCGCGCCGCGCCACGTTGGTGATCGGCGCGGCACTGTTGCTCAACTGGGCGGCGATCCAGGTGTTCAGCGTGCTGGGGACTTCGGTGATCGTCAGCGTGCATCACATCTCGTTCGAAAATTCGCTGATCATCCTCGTGCTGTCGAACCTGGTGGGCTACTGCGGTTACCTCAGCCACGGCTGGATGGGCGACAAGATCGGCCGCCGCAACGTGATCGGCCTGGGCTGGATGCTCGGCGGCCTGGCGTTCGCCGGGATGCTGTTTGGCCCGAGCAATATGCCGATGGTGGTCGGGCTGTACAGCCTGGGCCTGTTCTTCCTGATCGGGCCGTACTCGGCGGCGTTGTTCTTTATCAGCGAAAGTTTTCCCACCAGCATCCGCGCCACGGGCGGCGCCATCATCCATGCCATGGGCCCGATTGGGGCGGTGGTCGCAGGCTTTGGTGCCACCCAAGTGTTGTCCGCCGGCAGCGACTGGCAGACCGCCGCGCTGTGGTTCGGCGCACTGCCGTGCTTTTTGTCCGGCGCGCTGATGTTTGCCGCACGCCATGTGCGTCCGGAAACCGTTCAGTAAGGAGTGATCGATGAGTCGTAAAGTTGCCTTGATTACCGGCGCCGCCAGCGGCATCGGCCAAGCCCTCGCCGTGGCCTATGCCCGCAACCGCGTGGCGGTGGTGGGCGGGTATTACCCGGCTGATCCCCATGACCCGCAGACCACCGTCAGCCTGGTGGAAGCCGCCGGCGGCGAATGCCTGATGCTGCCGTTGGACGTGGGCAATACCGCCTCGGTGGATGCGCTGGCCGAGCAAGCCATACAGCATTTTGGGCGACTGGATTACGCCGTGGCCAACGCGGGTTTGCTGCGTCGCGCACCGTTGCTGGAGATGACCGACGCGCTGTGGGACGAGATGCTCAATGTCGACCTCACGGGGGTGATGCGCACCTTCCGCGCGGCGACCCGGCATATGCATGCGGGCGGCGCGTTGGTGGCGATTTCATCGATTGCCGGTGGCGTGTACGGTTGGCAGGAACACAGCCACTACGCGGCGGCCAAGGCCGGTGTGCCGGGTTTGTGCCGGTCGCTGGCGGTGGAATTGGCACCGCTGGGTATCCGTTGCAATGCGGTGATCCCCGGGTTGATCGAGACGCCGCAGTCGCTGGATGCGAAGAATTCGCTGGGGCCGGAAGGCTTGGCGAAGGCGGCGCGGGCGATTCCGTTGGGCCGGGTAGGGCGGGCGGATGAAGTGGCATCGCTGGTGCAGTTCTTGACCAGTGAGGCGTCGAGCTATTTGACCGGGCAGAGCATCGTTATCGACGGTGGGCTGACCGTGCGCTGGCCTGACTGATGTACCCGATCCAAATGTGGGAGGGGGCTTGCCCCCGATGACAGTGTGTCAGCCAGTTTATCTGTAGCTGACACTCTGCAATCGAGGGCAAGCCCCCTCCCACATTGGAACTGTGTTTTTTGTAGGAGATGTGTGTATGCCTCAACTGACTAACCGCCGCGCCGTCATCACCGGCGCCGGCAGCGGCATCGGTGCCGCCATCGCCCGTGCCTACGCCGCTGAAGGCGCGCGCCTGGTGCTGGCCGACCGCAACGCCGCCAGCCTCGCCGAAACCGCGATCACCTGCCGCAACCTCGGCGCCGAGGTGTTCGAATGCCTGGCCGACGTGGGCAGCGTCGAAGGCGCCCAGGCCAGTGTCGACCGTTGCGTCGAACAGTTCGGCGGTATCGATATCCTGGTCAACAACGCGGGCATGCTCACCCAGGCGCGCTGCGTCGACCTGTCCATCGACATGTGGAACGACATGCTGCGCGTCGACCTCACCAGCGTCTTCGTCGCCAGCCAGCGCGCCTTGCCGCACATGCTCGCGCAGCGCTGGGGGCGGATCATCAACGTGGCCTCGCAACTGGGGATCAAGGGCGGCGCCGAACTGACGCACTACGCCGCCGCCAAGGCCGGTGTGATCGGCTTTACCAAGTCCCTGGCCCTGGAAGTGGCCAAGGACAACGTGCTGGTCAACGCCATCGCCCCCGGCCCGATCGAGACGCCGTTGGTGGGAGGCATCAGCGAAGACTGGAAGCGCGCCAAGGCCAAGGAGCTGCCCCTGGGCCGCTTTGGCTTGGCGGACGAAGTGGCACCGGTTGCAGTGCTGCTGGCCAGCGAGCCGGGGGGCAACCTGTTTGTCGGCCAGACCCTGGGCCCGAACTCCGGCGACGTCATGCCATGACGGAGGTGTAGCGATGTGCGGACTCTGCGGATTGCTCGGCGAAGACCTGCACTGGAGCGACCCCCTGGGCGACGAACTGCCCCGACGCCGCGAACGCCTGCGCCGGATTGCGGCGATCAACCAAGTGCTGGCGGTGTTCCGGCTCAAGGTCGAAGACTTCCAGGGCGCGTCCTACCTGCTGTTGGGCGCCACCGGTAAACAGGCACTTGCCCATGGCCTGGATCAACTCTGGCAGGCCGCCGAGACCCTGCTCGGCCGCCCGTTGGATCCTCTCGATCCGATACTGCTCGACCATCTTGAACGCTGAACCCGCCCTCTGTGGCGAGGGAGCTTGCTCCCGTTGGAGCGCGAAGCGCTCCGGTTTTCTGGGGGCTGCTGCGCAGCCCAACGGGAGCAAGCTCCCTCGCCACAATGGACGGTTTGGAAACGACTATGAGCATTGCCCTTAATGTCATCACCGGCTTCCTCGGCAGCGGCAAGACCACCTTGCTCAAGCGCCTGCTGCAGGGCGAAAGCCTGGGCGACACCGCGCTGCTGATCAATGAATTCGGCGATGTCGGCATCGACCACCTGCTGGTGGAAGAAGTGGCGCCGGACACTGTACTGCTGCCCAGCGGCTGCGTGTGCTGCTCGATCCGTGGCGAGTTGAAAGACGCGCTGCTCGGCCTGTTGCAGCGCCGCGAGCGCGGTGAAATCCCGGCCTTTAAACGGGTGATCCTGGAGACCACTGGCCTGGCCGACCCGGCGCCGATCCTCGCCACCTTGAACAACGATGTGCAACTGCGCGGGCGTTTCCATATCGGCCTGGTGATCACCCTGGTCGACGCCAGCCACGCCACCCTGCAAGAACGCCTGCACCCGGAATGGCTGGCCCAGGTGGCCGCGGCGGACCGCTTACTGCTGAGCAAGACCGATCTTGCGGGCGACTGCGCGGCACTGCGCGCGCACTTGCAGGCGCTGAATGCGGGTACGCCGATCCTGAATACCCACGACATCCACAGCGGCGATCAACTGTTGCTGGGTGAGGGCCTGCGCAGCGCCGAACCGGCGGTGGAAGTCAGTCGCTGGCAGCTGCATCGGACCACCACAGCTATCCACGGTAGCGCACAAGTGTGCAGCCTGACCTTCGACCAGCCGCTGGATTGGGTGGGGTTCGGGGTCTGGTTGTCGATGCTGTTAAGATGCCACGGCGAACGAATCCTCCGTGTCAAAGGGCTGCTCAACGTGAACGCCAGTAACGCCCCCATCGTCATTCATGGCGTGCAGCATTGCCTGCATGCGCCGGTCCATTTGCCTGCGTGGCCGGGCAGTGACCGCCAATCGCGGCTGGTGTTTATCCTGCGCGGCCTCGACCCCGCGCTGCTGCGGCGCTCGTTCGAGGCGTTCTCGCGGCGGTTCGCGGCATGATCACCCTTCGCGTCCTCGGCACCTCCGTCACCTTGCTCGAATGCCTGCGTGTACGCGCCGAACAGGAACTGGGCATTCGCCTGGTGTACCAGGTGCATGACGTCGAACAGGCCCAGCGTATCGCGGTGATGCAGCCCGAGAGCTATGACCTGTACGACCAGTGGTTCCACAACGTCGACTTCGTGTGGCCGGCCCGGGCGATCCAGCCCATCGACACCCGGCGCATTGCGCTGTGGCACGAGATCAATGACCTGCCCAAGCGCGGGCGCCTATCCCCCAATGACCGCCTGGGCAGCGGCAGTGTGCCGAGCGAGCGCCTGTTCGTGCAGCACGACGGCAGCCTCGGCAGCACTGTCACCGAGCGCATCAGCATGCTGCCGCTGACCCACAACGCCGACAGCTTCGCCTACCGCCCCGAGCGGCTGCCCGAAGGTTTTTGCCACGGCAACGAAAGCTGGGGCTGGCTCCTCGACCCCGCGTGGCGTGCGCGTACGGCCTTGCAAAGCGACGCCGCCATCGGCGCCCTGGATGCCGCGCTGGCGGTGCAGGGCGCAGGGCTGGCGACGTTCAAGGACATCGGCAATATGAGCATCGAAGAGATCGACGTGCTTGCCGACATCCTCGTGCGCAAACAGAAAGAAGGACACTTCGCGGCGTTCTGGTCCGATGATGAAGAGGCCGCGCAACTGATGCTCAGCCCGAGTATCGATATCCAGAGCCTGTGGTCACCGACCTTGATGCGCCTGCATCGCGCTGGGGTGAAATACCGCTTGGCGGTGCCGAGCGAAGGGTATCGGGCGTGGTTTGGTGGCGTGTCGTTGTCGCGGCATGCCAAGGGGCCGGTGCTGGATGCGGCGTATGCGTATCTGAATTGGTGGCTGTCCGGGTGGCCCGGGGCGGTGATGGCGCGGCAGGGGTATTACATCGGCAACCCGGCGCGCAGTCGTGATCACCTGAGCAGTGCGGAGTGGGATTACTGGTATGCGGGTAAGCCGGCGCGGGAGGAATTGCTGGGGAGTGATGGGTTGCCGTTGATTGATATCGGTGAAATGCGTGATGGGGGGTCTTATGAGCAGCGGATGGGGCATATTGCGGTGTGGAATTCGGTGATGGATGAGCATAATTATTTGGTGCGGCGGTGGGGGGATTTTATGCGGGCTCGGGGTGGCTGACCGGGGACATAGCCGTTGCTGCGGTAACGGCTAACCCGGCGTCCTGCCGGGTTAGCCACGCTCCAAAGCCTGCGTTCGGCCAGCGTGCTTGACGGGGCGCCTCAGATCAAGATCTAGATCAAAAGCAAGAGCACGGCGGCCTGGTAGCCGGCCGGTTTCTTACTGTCGATCTAGGTTAAATGTGGGAGGGGGCTTGCTCCCGATTGCGGTGTGTCAGCTAATACATCTGCAACTGCCCCACTGCTATCGGGGGCAAGCCCCCTCCCACAGTTTGATCTCCATGTATCAGGTGCTTACTTTTGGGATCTTCCAGAAGTGAGTCTCAACCCCCCCCAAAAATCAGCCAACCCTCTGTCGCCAATAAACCGGCACTAATATCCCCGGTTTTATTGGGTGCACTTACCCCAACTCCCAGCTAATCTCCTCACACCCAACACTCAAACAAAATAGATGTTTTTTTGACGCCAGGTCAGCGGTCGCAAGGGACGCACATGACAAAGGGACGCCGTGGCAGAGAGAGGCGAACGCTGCCAGAGGGCACTGCAATGAGGTGGCGCCACACGTTCCAAACCCGTATCGCGGGGGTGCTCGCGCTATTGCTGCTGGTCGTCGTTGCCGCTACCTACTTTGCCGTAAAGACCGCGACCTCCCGCGCCGTGGAAAACCAGGCGCGAGTCCAATTGAAAACCGGCAGCCAAGTGTTCGAGCGCCTGCTCGACCTGCGTGGGCATCGCCTGCAAAACGGCCTGGACTGGCTGACCGCCGATCTCCCCTTCAAACGGGCTGTGGCCGAAGGCAAGACCGTGCCGATTCTCGCCGCCCTGCGTCGCCACGGCACCGGTATCCGCTCCAGCGAAGTGTTTGTATTGGGCCTGGACGGCAAGGTCATGGTCAGCACCTTGCCGATCCTCACGCGTGGGCAGTTTTTCCCCTATGACGACGCCCTGCGCCACGCGCGGCGCACGGGGCTGCAGATGCTGATTGTGGCGATGGATAGCCGGCCTTATTTGCTGGTGCAGGATGAAGTGCTCGACCCACTGCCCGTCGCCCGCATCGTCATGGGCTTTCCCATGGACACACTGTTCGCTAACGAACTGCGCTCCATGAGCAACCTGGAGGTGTCGTTCCTCAGCGTGCAAAACGGCAAGCCCGGAGCGCTGTTCAGTACGCAGCCGGACGCTTACCACGCCACCACCCTTAGCCTGCTGCGCGAGGGGCACATCAGCCCTGAACCGAAGATCCACCTGTTTTATGGCCGGCGCGTGCTCAGCCAAGTGTTGCCGCTGGCCAACACCGGCGATGGCAACGAAGTGCGCGTGTTGCTGCAAAGCCCGCTCGACCATGCCTTGGAGTCCTTCGCGCCGCTGGACCGGCAGTTCCTTGGAATCGCCCTCGCGGTGCTGCTGGTGTCGTTGGCCGGGGCGTTGTTTTTGGCGCGACGGGTGTCGCGCCCGCTCAATGCCCTGGTGCAGGCGGCCGGGCGGATTGGCGCCGGTGACTATCGCACGCCGGTGCGGGTGCGCAGCCACGATGAGTTCGGGCTGTTGGCCCGTGCCTTCAATGCCATGCAAAGCGGCATCGCCACGCGCGAGCGGCAATTGGCGCACAACGCGCTGCACGACCCGCTCACCGGCCTGCCCAATCGCGCGCTGGCCATGGAGCGACTGGGCAGCGCGATCAGTGCGCGTCGGCCGGTGGTGTTGCTGTACCTAGGGATCGAAAACTACCGGGTGATCAACGAAGGTTTCGGCCCCCAGGGCGTGGAAGAAATGCTGCGCGAAGCCAGCCGCTGCCTGTCCATGAGCCTGTTGGCCAGTGACACGGCGGCACGTATTGCCGGCAGCGAGTTCCTGCTGTTGCTGGAAAACACCGAGGTCGACCGCGCCGTGGCCCGTGCCGACCGCCTCTACGCACTGCTCACCGAACCCCAGCGTATCGGCAACGACGAGCTGCGCCACGAAGTGAGCATCGGCATCGCCGCCTACCCAGCCGATGGCCAGCACGTGGAAGAGTTGATCAGCCGCGCCGCCATCGCCCGGCATGACGCCTCGAGCCTGCCGGGGCATTTGCAAATCTACCAGCAGGACCGCGACTTGGCCCATCAGCGCCAGATCACGCTTATCCGTGACCTGCGGCGTGCGGTCATCGAGGGTGAGTTGTTCCTGTGCTACCAGCCCAAGCTCGACCTCAAGCACGGGCATGTGCGCCAGGCCGAAGCCTTGTTGCGCTGGCAGCATCCGGCCCTGGGCCAGGTGTCCCCGGACGAATTCATCCCCCTGGCCGAACGCACCGGCAGCATGAGCAGCCTGACCCTGTGGGTGATTGAAGAAGCCATCCGCCAGATCGCCGAGTGGGCGCAGCGCGGCATGCTGATCCAGCTCTCGGTGAATATTTCGGTGGATGATCTGGCCGATGATGAGCTGGCTATCCGCGTCACTGCCTTGTTGATGCAGTACCAGGTGGGGGCCGAGCAACTGATCTTCGAGATCACCGAAAGTGCGATCATGCACAACCCGCAACAGGCGCTCAGCGTGTTGGAGCAACTGCGCGGCTGTGGCATCAGCCTGTCGGTGGATGACTTCGGCACCGGCTATTCGTCGCTCGCGCAATTGCAGCGTTTGCCGGTGCAAGAGTTGAAAATCGACCAGTCCTTCGTGCGCAACCTCAACAGCACCAGTGGCGACGGAGTGATCGTGCGCTCGACCATCGAAATGAGCCACAACCTGGGGCTCAAGGTGGTGGCCGAAGGTGTGGAGTTCGAGCCCAGCCTCAAGCTGCTCAAGCTATGGAATTGCGACACCGCACAGGGCTACCTCATCAGTCGGCCATTGAACGCGATGGCGTTCGAGCGTTGGATGCGCCGCGAGCGGGCGCCCATCTAAATAGTCATTCCCGTCGACTACAGATTTTTAGAGCAGGGTCGATAACCTCTACAGAGCTTGACCGATTGCATAGGTTTTCGCCGACCTGCGGTCATGTGTTCCTGTAAGCTGAGTGATGGCAATTAGCCTTATTTGCGTCATCATGCCTGCAGTGCAACGCTTCTGTGCCAAGGCTGGCCGCTCTTTTAGCCCATTTTCTGCGGATCGACCATGGCTCGGATTTTCCACCTGTTATCCCGTGCGGCGCTGTTGCTGGCCGCGGCCGGCCCCGCGTCGGCGGCGACGCTCGAGGTGGCGGCTTACCAGGCCGACGGCCGCCCGGTCGCCGATGCCGTGGTGACCCTCCGAGGCCCGGCCGATGCACCGCAGGGTGTGCTCAAGGCCGATATGGACCAGCGCGGTCAACGCTTCGCGCCCCATGTGCTTGCGGTGCATACCGGCACGCAGGTGCGCTTCCCCAATAGTGACAATATTCGTCATCAGGTCTATTCGTTCTCCGCTGCCAAGCGCTTTGAGCTGCGTCTTTACGAAGGCACGCCTACCGACCCACTGCTGTTCGATAAACCCGGTGTGGTGGTGCTGGGCTGCAACATTCATGACTGGATGCTGGGCTATATCTACGTGACCGACGACCCTCGCTTCGGCGTCAGCAATGCCCAGGGCCGGGTGCACCTGGAACAACTGCCGGCCGGCGACTACCACCTCACCCTATGGCATCCGCAACTGGCGGGTATGCAGCCGCTGGATGGCGGCACCTTGCACATCCCCGCGGCCGGCCTCAGCCACCGCGTTGTGTTGAGCCTGGAACCTGCGCCTGCGGACTTGCCGCCGGCACCCAGCGCCTTTGGCGATGCCTTCAATCGAGCCGCCCATGAAACTGCGCAATAGTTTCCAGGCGCGGGTCGCCAGTGTGCTGATCCTGCTGTCGCTGGTGGTGATCGGCGCGTTGTATTTCAGCGTCAAGGCCGCGACCCGCTCGGCGGTACACGGTCAGGCCCTGGCGCAGTTGGACGTGGGGACGCGGGTGTTCGAACGCTTGCTCGACGCGCGCGGCCGACGCCTGGCCGATGGCGTGCAGTTGTTGGCGGCCGACTTCGGCTTTCGCGACGCTGTCGCCAGTGGCGATTCAGCGACGATGCGTTCGGTGCTGCTCAACCACGGTAAGCGTATCAACGCCAATGACATGATCCTGCTGGGCATGGACGGCAACGTCCTGGCCAGCACCGTGGAGGAAGTCCCCGAAGGCTCGACCTTTCGCTACGACCAGGCCCTGCGGGAAGCTCGGCGCAATCGCCAGGCGACGCTGATCGTGCCGTTGCAAGGCGAACCGCACCTGTTGGTGGAGGCTTCGGTGTTGGCACCGTTGCCGATTGCACGGGTGGTGATGGGGTTCAGCATGGACGGTGCGTTCGCCGATGAGTTGCGTTCGTTGAGCAACCTGGAAGTCTCATTTCTGGCGATTGATCGTGGCCGTCCTGGCGAGCTGGTCAGCACCCAGCCGCAGGTACTGCGCGCGAGTATCAGCGCGCTGATGCAGGGCGATTCGACGCGCCGTGGCGTGTCCACCACCGATCACCTTGAGCACCGTTTCCTCAACCAGTCGCTGGTCCTGGCCAGTGATGAAAACGGTAAAGTCCTGGCCCTGCTGCAAAGCCCGCTGGACGCGGCGATGCAGGCGTTTGGACCGCTGGATGAAAAGATCCTCGGCATTGCCCTGGTCGCGCTGATCGCTTCGCTGATCGGTGCGTTGCTGCTGGCCCGCACGGTATCGCGCCCGGTGCAGGCGCTGGCGCTGGCGGCCGAGCGTATCGGCAGTGGCGACTACCAGACCCCGGTCGTGCTGGCGCGCAGTGATGAACTGGGGCGCCTGGCCCTTGCGGTCAACGCCATGCAGAGTGGCATTGCCGAGCGCGAACAACAGCTGGCGCATAACGCCCTGCATGATCGCCTCACCGGCCTGCCGAACCGTGCGCTGGCCATGGAGCGCCTGGGCAGTGCAATTGCGCTGCAGCGGCCGATGGCGTTGATCTACCTGGGTATCGACAACCTGCGCGTCGCCAGCGAAGCCATCGGGCCGCAAGCCGTGGACCAATTACTCTTGACGGTGAGCCAGCGCCTGCAAGCGGCGTTGCGCCCCGGCGATACCCTGGCGCACCTGATCGCCGATGAATTCCTGCTGCTGCTCGAAGGCGCGGGCAGCGACGAAGCCGTGGGCATGGCCGACAAACTGCAACAACTGTTGCTGCGTCCCCAGCGCATCAATGGCCATGATCTGGCGTTGGACTGCCGCCTGGGCATCGCGGCGTACCCGGCCGACGGCGCAAACCCCATTACTTTGCTGGAGCGGGCGGCGATTGCCATGAAGGACGCCGCACAAATGCCCGGCCGCTTGCAGGTCTACGAGCAGGGGCGCGACCTGGTGCACCGCCGCCAGATCACCCTGATCCGCGACCTGCGCCACGCCCCCAACCTGGGCCAACTGCTGTTGCACTACCAACCCAAGCTGGACATCCGCCAAGGCCATGTGCGCCAGGCTGAAGCGCTGTTGCGCTGGCAGCACCCGCAATTCGGCATGGTCTCGCCGGCGGAATTCATCCCCTTGGCCGAGCGCTCGGGCAGCATCACGTTGCTGACTCAGTGGGTGATCGAGGAGGGCATCCGCCAGTTGTGCGAGTGGAACGGGCGCGGCCTGTCTCTGCAGTTGTCGCTGAACATCTCGGCGGACGACCTGCTTGGCGATGAACTGGCCCATCGGGTCTCGGCATTGCTGCGTCGCTATGGTTTGCCGGCGGAACAACTGCTGTTCGAAATCACCGAAAGCGCGGTGATGCGCGAGCCGGAAAAAGCCCTCAAGGTGCTCAACCTGCTGCGCGACTGCGGCATTGGCCTGTCGGTGGATGACTTCGGCACCGGCTATTCGTCATTGGCGCACCTCAAGCGCCTGCCGGTGCAAGAGTTGAAGATTGACCAGTCTTTTGTGCGCAACCTCGATGAAACCAGCGAAGACGCGGTGATCGTGCGCTCCACCATCGAGATGAGTCACAACCTGGGCCTCAAAGTCGTCGCCGAAGGCGTTGAATACGCCCACAGCCTGCGCCTGCTGGAGCGCTGGCAGTGCGACACGGCACAGGGTTACCTGATCAGCCGGCCCTTGAGTGCCGACGCCTTCGAAGCCTGGGTGGCCTTGCCCCTCAGTGCGCAAACTTCCCGGGTTCATTGAGTGGCATGACGGTGCGTGTTTCTTTTCTGATGGGTTGCCTTTGCGCGCTGACCCTACAAACGGCGCTGGCCGATAATGGCCGGCTGATCGCGACCGGCGGCGCCAGCAGCATTGAAGGCGCGGCGGGGGGTGGTATCACACCGTGGGCCGTGCTGGCCGGGTATGGCGAACAGCACGAGTGGGGCGCCACGGCATTCGCCACCACGGTCAACCTTCCGGATTATCGCTTGGACGTGGCCGGTCTGGCGCTGGCCTATGACAACCGTGTCGAGCTGTCTTTCGCCCGCCAGCGCTTCGACCTCGGCACACTGGTGCACAGGCTCAACCTGCCCGAAGACAACCTCGGGCAGGACGTGCTGGGGCTCAAGGTACGGCTGTTCGGCGACGTGATCTACGACGCGCTGCCCCAGGTTTCGCTGGGGCTGGAATACAAGCACCAGACCCACTTCGATATCCCCAGCCTGGTGGGCGCCAAGCGCGACAGTGACGTCGAGGGCTATCTGGCCGCCAGCCGCTTGTTCATGGGCGCCGCGTTTGGTTACAACGTGCTGGTCAACGGCAGCCTGCGCTACAGCCGGGCCAATGAGACCGGCTTGCTTGGCTTTGGCGGTGACCGCCGCGACAGCCGCAGCCTGCTCAAGGAGGGCTCGCTGGCGCTGCTGCTCAACCCGCGGTGGGCCGTGGGCGTGGAGTACCGCGAGAAGCCCGACAACCTGTCGTTTGCCGGCGAAAGTGACTGGGCGGACGTGTTCGTCGGCTATTTCCCCAACAAGCATGTGTCGTTTGTATTGGCCTACGCACGCCTTGGCGAAATCGCCACGCTGGATAACCAGAATGGCACCTACCTGTCGGTGCAAGGGAGTTTCTGATGCGCGTGTTACCGCTATTCCTCGCGCTGTTGCTCAGTGCCTGCGCCCAGCAGCCGCCGAAGGATGACAGCCTCTATCGCGACCTCGGCGCCCTGCCGGGTATCACGCGTATCGTCGAAGGCATGTTGCTCAACATCGCGCGCGATGAACGCATCGTCGAGCGCTTCCGGCGCATTGATATCCAGCGCCTGCGCAACAAGCTGATCGAACAATTTTGTATGGAGGCGGGTGGGCCGTGCACCTACACCGGCGACAGCATGGCCGAGAGCCACAAGGGCCAGAACGTGAGCCGCAGTGATTTCAATGCGTTGGTGGAAGACTTGATCAGGGCGATGGACAGCGAGGGGATTGCAGTGCCGGTACAGAATCGCCTGATTGCGCGGCTGGCGGTGATGCGCGGGGAAGTGATCGAACACTGATCGCAACTGTGGGAGGGGGCTTGTCCCCTCCCACAGTCTTGTTGTCGGTGTCGCTTAATCCGGCAGTTTGAACGCCATCACATAGTCACCCTGCTTGGTACCCAGGGAGCCATGACCGCCGGCCATGACCAGCACGTACTGCTTGCCGTCCTTGCCGGTGTAGGTCATCGGTGTGGTTTGCGCGCCTGCAGGCAGGCGGCCTTCCCACAGTTGCTTGCCGTTTTTGACGTCGTAGGCACGCAGGTACTGGTCGAGGGTACCGCTGAGGAACGACACGCCACCGGCGGTGGTGAAGGTGCCGCCCAGGCTAGGTACGCCCATGGTCAGCGGGATTGGAACCGGCGAGCTGTCACGCACGGTGCCGTTCTTGTGCATCCAGAGGGTTTTGTGGGTGGTCAGGTCGACCGCCGCCACATAGCCCCACGCCGGTGCCTGGCACGGCAGGCCCATTGGCGACAGCATGGCTTCGAGGATCACGCCGTACGGCGCGCCTTTGTTCGGCTGCACGCCTTCGGTTTCGCTGACGCGTGGACCTTGCTTGGCGATCTCGGCGGCCGGGATCAGTTTCGATTTGAACGCCATGTAGCTTGGGTTCACGAAGGCAATCTGGCGAACCGGGTCGACGGAAATGCCACCCCAGTCGAACACGCCGAAGTTACCTGGGTAAACGATCGAGCCTTGCAGCGATGGCGGGGTGAAAGCACCGTCGTAGCGCATGGATTTGAAATCAATCCGGCACAGCATCTGGTCGAACGGCGTCACGCCCCACATGTCGCGCTCTTTGAGCGGCGGCGGCATGAAGTTCAGGTCGGACTTGGGTTGGGTCGGCGACGTGTGGTCGCCCGCGACCGCACCTTGCGGTACCGCCACTTCGTGGATCGGCACAACCGGTTGGCCGGTGGCGCGGTCCAGCACGTAGATGCTGCCTTGCTTGGTCGACGCCATCACCGCTTGCTTCACGCCTTCAGCGGTCTTGATGTCGATGAGCGAAGGCTGGCCGCCCACGTCCATGTCCCACAGGTCGTGGTGGGTGAACTGGAAGGTCCACTTCACGTGGCCGCTGTCGATGTCCAGGGCGGTCAGGCCGGCGCTGTATTTTTCCGAGTCTTCGGTACGGTCGCCGCCGTATTGGTCGGGCATCTGGTTGCCCATCGGCAGGTACAGCATGCCGAGTTTTTCATCCACGGCGAACATGGACCACATGTTCGGCGAGTTGCGGGTGTAGGTCTTGCCCTCGGCCAACGGCGTGGTGTCGTCCGGGTTGCCGCTATCCCAGTTCCACACCAGCTTGCCGGTGTGCACGTCGAACGCGCGGATCACGCCGCTTGGCTCGTCGGTGGAAACGTTATCGGTGACGTGGCCGCCGATCACCACCAGGTTCTTGGTCACGGCCGGTGGCGACGTGGAGTAGTAACCGCCTGGGGCGAAGCTGCCGATGTTGGCACGCAGGTCGACCTGGCCTTTGTCGCCGAAGTCTTCGCACATCTTGCCGGTGTCGGCGTTGAGGGCGATCAGACGGGTGTCGGCAGTCGGTACGAAAATACGTTTCGGGCAGGCATTCGGTGCAGCGGCGGGGCTGGCGCTGCCGGTCGGGCTCTGCTCGGAAGCGTAGGCGGCGTCATCGTGATACGACACGCCACGGCAGGTCATGTGCGCCCAACCCTTGAAGTTCTCGGCACCCTGGCTGCTGATCTTCGGATCGAAGCGCCAGATTTCCTTGCCGGTGTCCGGGTCGAGTGCAATCACCTGGCTGTGCGGCGTGCACACGTAGAGCATGCCGTTGACTTTCAGCGGGGTGTTTTCTGCGGTGGTCTCGCCTGGATCATTCGGGCCAGGGATGTCACCGGTGCGGAAGGTCCACGCAGGCACCAGTTTGTGGGCGTTTTCCGGAGTGATCTGTGCCAGCGGCGAGTAGCGATCACCGTAGGCCGAACGGCCGTAGGAGTTCCAGTCGCCATCGGCCTGGGACGGCGCAGCGCTGGCCATGCCCGGCACCGCATCGCGGTCCAGTTGACCCTTGATCTCACCGGGGTTGGTGAATTGGCTGGCAACGGCAGCCGCACCGGCCAGCACCACGGCCACGCTCAACGCGCCAGTGCCCAGCGGGGCAGGCTGGCCACGCAGCAACGGACGGCGAAACCACGGGAGCAGCATGACGATACCCAGGGCGAACAGCAGCGCCAGGCGCGGCACCAACTGCCACCAGTCCAGGCCGACTTCCCACAAGGCCCACACGGTGCTGGCGAACAGCACCAGTGCGTACAGACCCAACGCGGCGCGGCGGGTGGCCAGCAGCAGGACGCCGGTCAAGGTGATGCCGATACCGGCCAGCAGGTAGTACAGCGACCCACCGAGCATGCTCAGCTTGATACCCCCGGCCAACAAGGCCAGGCCCATGATCAGCAGCAAGACGCCTAGCAGCCTGGGCAGCAGGCGACTTGGGCTTGAGGCACCGTCAGTGCTCATAGTTGTGTTTCTCCGTTACGTTGGAATTATGTATCCCCGTGTGTCTTCACTGTAGATGACGATTCGGCACGGGCTTGGTTCAGCGTTAATTCGGTTTTTCCGGGGATAAACGGGGTTATCCACAGGCGGGCGATTTATCCCCAGGCGCAGAGGGGGGTAAGACAGCGCTGTCTTTGCAGGCGGGAAATGTCAGCAAGATGGGGTCGACCGGGGAGTGAAACGTTTCAGGTTATTGCCGGGAAGGATAAAGGCAGTGGGCGCCGAGAGAAAGCGCAAATCGCAAGATGCATCATTTCCGATTTGGTAACAGTGACTAAATGTCGCTGCAAAAAGAGGGGCAGGGCAGGGTTTTTGTAGTGAGCGAGCTTGCCTCGCGCGGGGCAACCCCGCTCACTGCAAGTAGTCAGGCGTACACCTTAGAACGTTGTACGGAGACCGAACTGCACGCTTCTGCCCGGTGCCGGCGCGATATCGCGCAGGATCGAGCTGGCATAGCGCACCGTCTGGTTGGTCAGGTTTTCACCGTTCACAAACGCCAGCCACTGGCTGCCCCCCATGTTGAAGCGATAACCCGCGCTCGCGCCCAGGGTGGTATAGCCATCGGTGCCGCTCTCGTTATCCGGGACACGGCCTTGGCCGGCGGCATGTTCCACGTCGATGCGCGCCTGCCAGCGGTCGAGTTCCCACAGCAAGCCGCTGTTCAAGCGTAACGGTGCAATGCGCGGCAGGGCTTCGCCGGTATCGAGGTTGGTGGCGCGGGTGTAGTCGCCCGACAGTTCCAAGGCGAATTTGCCGTAGGCGCCTTCGCCAAGCTTCCAGTGATCCTGGGCTTCGAAGCCGGCGAAACGTGCACGCACGCCGGAGTATTCGTACTCAGGGATACCGGCTGCGTCCTCTTCACCTTCATCGTTCAATGTGCGACCGGTGCCCAGCAAGCCGATGTAATTGGAGAAGCGGCTGTAGAACACGCCGAAGCTGCCCTTGTGGGTGCCGGTGTCAAAGCGCAGTGCCAGGTCGCTGGACACGGCTTTTTCTTTTTTCAGGTTGGCATCGCCCAATTCGTAAGTGCCGGTGGCGACGTGGGCGCCGTTGGCATACAGCTCGTAGAAGGTCGGCGCGCGCTCGGTGTAGCCCAGGGTCGCGGCCAGGGACCAAATTGGCGTGAGGGTGTACACGGCGCCCGATGACAGGCTGCCGGCGGTGAAGGTGTTGGACCGGTCGGCATTGGCGAAACGCGCATTGCCCTTGGCATCCGGGTCGACGCTGGTGTGTTCCAGGCGCCCGCCGAGGCTGAGTTTCAGGCGCTCGGTGGCCTGCATTTCTTCAAGGATAAACAGTGCGCCGGCGTTGGTATCGGTCTGCGGCACAAAGGCTTCTTCGCCGAGGGCCGAGAACTCGTTGCGGGTCACTTGCGCGCCGACCACGCCGTCGAACGGGCCGATCGGCTGGTGGCGCGCTTCAACCCGCGCTTCATAACCTTTGTTTTTGAAGATCGTGCCGGTTTCGCCGCCTTCGATTTCGCGGTGCTCGTAGTCGGTATAGCCCGCGTCGAGTTTCAGCGAGGTAAACGGGCCTTGCAGGTTGCGGATCTCCGACGCGAAAGCGTAGTGATCCTGCTGCATGCGGATGCGTACATCCTGCTCGGCGGGAGAGCCGTAGTTGGCGTCGTAGTTGCTGTAGGACAGCCCGGCATAACCGTCGTCCCAGGTGTAGGAACCGCCCACGGCGCCGCCGTCCTGGCGCCCATCACTGTTGCCCAGGCGGCCATTCTTCCCGGGCGCGTCGTCGGTTGCCGGGGCGTGTCGGCTGCGGGCTTGGCCAGGGATCTTAAGGTCGTTGAATTCCCGCGCATTGGCATCCAGGTGCAAGGCGAACGTGCCGTTACCGGCTTCCAGTCTGCCGGCGCTGCTGCGGGTGGTGTCGGCGCCGCCGTAGCGCAACTCACCGGCACCGTGGATGCCTTCGATGGCCTCGGTCGGGATGCGGTTGTCGAAGGTATTGACCACCCCACCGATGGCGCTGCCGCCGTACAACAGGGCCGCGGGGCCGCGCACGATTTCGATGCGGTCGACGTTGACCGGGTCCAGCGGCACCGCATGGTCGTAGGACAGCGACGACGCATCCAGCGCACCGACGCCATTGCGCAGGATGCGAATGCGGTCGCCATCCTGGCCGCGAATGATCGGTCGGCTGGCACCTGGGCCGAAGTACGACGACGACACGCCTGGCTGCTTGTTGAGGGTTTCGCCGAGGCTGCCTTTTTGTTGCAGGGTCAGGTCATCGCCTTCGAGCACGGTGGTGGGCGAGGCGAGTTGTTCGCTGCCCAGCGGGTTGCCGGTGATGACTTGGGGTTGCAGTTCAAGGGCCTGGGCTTCGGAGCAGATCAGCAGGGCGGCAGCGAGCGGGGACAAGCGCCACAGAGAAGAGAGGGACATCGGACATTCCTTGGCAAAACGGGGAAAAGATTTGATATTTATCGTTACAATATAACATCTCTTTTTCGCTGGGAACGGGAACTTTTTATAACCGGGCAGGCGGGTGATAAGGTGTGCACCTTCGTGACCCTTTTTCATAGGCCTGGCATGACCGCGACAAGCAACGACCCCCTCCACGGCGTGACCCTGCAACACGTCCTCACCACGCTGGTGGAACACTACGAATGGGAAGGCCTGGCCGAGCGCATTGATATCCGCTGCTTCAAGAGCGACCCGAGCATCAAGTCGAGCCTTACGTTCCTGCGCAAAACCCCATGGGCTCGGGAGAAAGTCGAAGGGTTGTACGTGAAGCTGATGCGCACCAAACGCCCGTTGGATTGATCCCATGAAGCGGTTCGTGGCGGCAGCGGCATTGGCCGGCTGGGCAGGGTTGGCGATTCAGCAATACCTGATTTTCTATTCGCGCTGGACGTCTGGCGCCAGCCTGCTCGGCGGGCTGATCAACTTTTTCAGTTTCTTCACCGTGCTCACCAACACCCTGGCGGTGGTGGTGTTGAGCTATGCCTGGGTGAATCGCGACTCAGCGGCGAAGCAGTTTTTTCTCGCGCCAAGGGTCAGCAGTGGCATTGCTGTGAGCATCGTTGTGGTCAGCCTGGCCTACAACCTGCTGCTACGGCATTTGTGGAGCCCTTCAGGCTTTCAATTCATTGCTGATGAATTGCTGCATGACGTGATGCCGGTGCTGTTTTTGATCTACTGGTGGCGGTGTGTGCCCAAGGGCCATTTGCGCTTCAGGCACATCGGCGCCTGGGTGATCTACCCGTTGGTGTACTTCGCCTACGCGCTGCTGCGTGGGGACTTGCTCGGGCAGTATCAGTACCCGTTCATTGATGTGAGCACCCTGGGTTATCCACAGGTGTTTGTGAATGCCGGGGGGATTCTGTTGGGGTTTGTGTTGATCGCGCTGGCGGTGGTGGGGCTGGATAGGCTCATCAAGCCCCGCACCTGACTCACTCTTCTTCGCTGCCCTCGGCCCGCCAGTAACCGACGGCCTTGAGGCATTCCTCGTTGACCTTGTGCGTGTCCAGCAACAATCGTCGTACCTGACGCGACAGCTTGGTTTCGGTCGCGACAAAGCTGTACAGCGAACCGCTCGGCAGGCTCAGGTTGCGCACTGTTTCGAGCAGGTCATCCTGGCCACGCACCACCCATTTCACCTGCACATCGGCGGCACTCTGCAGGGCTTGGCGCTCTGCTTCATTGGCGATCTCAATCACCGCCAGCACCGTGCGCCCGGCCGGGAGTTCTTCCAGGCGGCGCGCGATGGCGGGCAGGGCGGTTTCATCGCCGATCAGCAGGTAGCTGTCGAAGATATCCGGCACGATCATCGAGCCCCGTGGCCCGCCGATATACAGGTGTTGGCCGACTTGCACCTGCTCGGCCCAGGTGGACGCAGGGCCATCGCCGTGCAGCACAAAGTCGATATCCAGCTCACCCGCGTCCAGGTCAAAGCGCCGGGGCGTGTAGTCGCGCATGGCCGGTTGCGGGCCTTCGCCTTTGATGCTGAAGGTCGGGCTTTCCAGCGCCGCTTGTTCAGCGGCGTTTTGCGGGAACAGCAGCTTGATGTGATCGTCGCTACCCAGGCTGACAAAGCCCGCCAGCTCAGGGCCGCCGAGCGTGATGCGGCGCATGCGTGGGGTGAGATCAACCACCCGCAGCACTTGCAGGCGGCGACGCTTGATCTCGTGGGTAACGCGATGGATGGCTTGCGTATTCATTGGTCTTTCCCGTCGGCAATGGCTTGAGCGGTGCCGTTGAGCAGCGCCGCGACACGAATGATTTCTTCCGGGCTCCAACGCCCGTGGTGCGAATGCAAGGCGTGACGCAGGTTGTGCACCGCCTCGTGGATTTGCGGTGGACGGTCGTGGCCGCGCAGTGAGCGTTTGCTCACATCGATGCGCATGCGGATGCCGTCGAGGGCAACCGCCTGTTCGCTTAAGAAGAGACGACCGGCGTCGGTGATTGTGTAGCGTTTTTTTCCACCTGCGGCGTCGC
This sequence comes from Pseudomonas fluorescens group sp., assembly GCF_020093335.1. Lineage (NCBI taxonomy): Bacteria > Pseudomonadati > Pseudomonadota > Gammaproteobacteria > Pseudomonadales > Pseudomonadaceae > Pseudomonas > Pseudomonas fluorescens group sp. Next base: position 23,607 of record NZ_JAIOKW010000012.1, read on the forward strand.
CAGCGATCAATTCACTTTCTTCAAGAAAGGTCAGGGTGGGGTAAATCACGCCGGGGCTGGGGGTGTAGGCGCCGTCGAACAGGCTTTCGATCCGGCGAATCAAGTCGTAGCCGTGGCACGGTTGCTCGGCGATCAGCGCCGGCAACAGCAGTTTCAAATCGCCGGGGGCAAACACCCGGGGGCCGCGACCGCGGCCGCCGCGGGGGTCAAAACTGTCGCGTGGGTGAGGATGGTCTCGCATGGTAGGAGCCTCTGTGTGTGTCTAGATATAACGTAAGATATATCTTAGATTTCACGCAAGGGCGCCCGACGGACGGTCCGCGTGCCGCCACAGTGTTTTGCACTATTTAGTGGGTCTGCCTAAGTAAACAGTGTTGTTTTTTTGAATATGTAATCCTATTCTTACGGACTCTTCGCAACTAAAGAATTCTCGTTTAGTTCAATGTAATCCCTTTCTTACAGTCGTTATTAAAGTTTTGGCAAATTGCCATAATCTTCCTATGTGTCTTGGTGTAACAAGGCCACGAGATTCAGGGAAAAAGACGGCTTACTTGCTCGTGCTCGCAGCGGAAACTTGTCGGGTGTCGAACGGCTCCTGATTTGCAATGCAAATAGTTGGAAAAAATCGGCGCTTTTAATAGGTCCTCGCACAACTGCGTCAGGATTTCTAACGATGATTATTGATAGGTGAGTACTTGCAAATGAAATCTAAAATGAAAGCTGCGCTGTTCTCTGTCGGGCTGTTGGCTGCTTCGATGTCCGTTGCTAATGCGGCGGATGGAACCATTACCTTTACCGGCTCGGTGCACTCGGGTGCTTGCTCTATCAAGCCTGAATCCGTCGATCAGACTGTTCCCCTGGGTTCGATCGCAAAGCACCAGTTGCAAGATGGCGGTAAGTCCAATGCGCGCCCTGTGACCATCGAACTGGAAGGCTGCGATTTGACCGGCCTCACCGATAACACCGTGACCACCACCTTCACCGGCGCGCCCTCCAGCGCTGTTCCGGGAGCGATCGGTACCGTGGGTGGCGCGGGCGGCGTGGGCGTCATGATGACGCACGGGGGTCGTCCTATTCAGCTGGGTGTCGCGACCACCCCGCAGGCCATTTCCGTCGGTGATAACACGTTGGAATTTGGTGCTTATGTACAAGGCGCCGCCACGGGCACGATCGTCCCGGGTGATTTCAGCGCGGTCACCAACTTTACCTTGGCTTATCAGTAAGTTTTTCCCCCGCCACCCCGGGTGGCGGGGGGACGCTGACGGGAGGTCCAGGTGAAAACATTCATAAGTCTCGCTATTGCCTCTTTATTGACGATCACCAGCGCCCCTGGCGCGCAAGCGTCTTCGCAAGGCGAAGGGGTTGTCACGCTGGGCGGCGTGGTCGTTGACTCAGCCTGCGGGCTGGAAGCGGGCAGTGCCGATCAGACGATCGTGATGCCCCCCGAACCCGTGGGCCGGCTTTTGCGATTGGCAAGGGGCGCACCCCACCCCTTCCAGTTACGTCTCGTCAATTGCTCATTGAGTCGCGAGGACCCCTTGCGCCCAGGTGTACCGCTGCCTGATTGGCAGCATCTGCGGGTGACGTTCGACGGGCCCAGCGATAGGGAAGGGCGCTCCTTTGCCGTGTCGGGTGGCTCACAAGGGGTCGCTTTCCATATTGAGGATGCTGCGGGTCAAGAGAGTGTGCCGGGTCAGCCGATGGCGCTGCTGCCGATAGTGGAAGGCGATATGACACTCCACTACAGGCTTTACCTGGTGGGTAACGGACTACCGCTGGTGGTGGGATCTCACGGTGCCGCAGTGCGATTCAAGTTGGAATACTTCTGAACAGTGATGGGTTGTTTTCATGTTGAATACGTCGAAGGTGAAAAGTGCACTCCGCCCAAGCCTTTTTGGCGGGTTGATGTCACTGGCAGGCACTGTATTGGGTGCCGGAGATATAGAGTTTAATACCGACGTTCTTGATCTTAATGATCGCACGAATATCGACTTGTCTCAGTTTGCGCGCAGCGGCTTTATTCTGCCTGGCACTTACTCGATGGTGGTGCAGATCAATACTCAGGCCATTGCGGAACAATCGGTGGCGTTTTATCCCCCCGATGATGATCCCAAAGGGAGCGAGGCCTGTTTATCACCCGAATTGGTAGAACAGTTGGGCCTGAAAACGTCCGGTGCCGCCAAACTGACTTGGTGGAACGGCGGACGCTGCCTGGATATCACTGGCTTGCCGGGTATGGAGGTGAGTGGAGATTTAGCCACTTCTACGCTGAACATCAGTCTTCCCCAAGCCTACCTTGAGTACAGCGCCATTAATTGGGATCCGCCCTCCCGCTGGGACGAGGGCGTGCCGGGCTTGTTGGTTGACTACAACATGACGGCGCAGTCGAGTTATCAAAAGGATGAGCGCAACCGTAATAACTTCAGTGGGAACGGAACACTCGGTGCCAATGCCGGGGCGTGGCGCCTGAGAGCTGATTGGCAGGGGCGCGTCGAGAGCGGCCGCGAGCGGTCCTACAAGGATCAAAAGCTGGAGTGGAGCCGTTACTACGCTTACCGCGCGGTGCCTGCGTTGAAGGCGCGTTTGGTGGTGGGCGAGGACTATCTGTATTCGGACCTGTTCGACAGTTTCCGTTTTACCGGTGCCTCGCTCAATTCGGATGAAAGCCAGTTGCCGCCTAACTTGCGCGGCTATGCACCTGAAGTGGTCGGGGTGGCCAAGACCAACGCGAAAGTCGTCATCAGCCAGAAGGGACGCGTGTTGTACGAAACCCTGGTGGCGGCAGGGCCGTTTCGCATTCAAGACCTGCGGGATGCAGTATCCGGCACGCTGGATGTGCGGGTGGAGGAGCAGGATGGTTCGGTGCGCAGCTTCCAGATCGACACGGCGGGTGTTCCTTACCTGACGCGCCCCGGGCAAGTGCGTTACAAGCTGGCGACTGGGCGGCCGTCCAACCTTCAGTACGGCGCTGACGGAGATTTTTTCGGCACGGGAGAGTTCTCTTGGGGGGTCAGTAATGGCTGGTCCCTGTTTGGCGGCGGCATGACGGATAACAACTACCGGGCGGTTTCCGTGGGTGCGGGTCGCGACCTGCTGGCATTCGGGGCCATATCGTTGGACGTGACGCAGTCTCGCGCCGAGCTCTGGAACGAGACGCTCTCGGGAAAATCGTACCGCCTTCAATACTCCAAGCACTTTGAACAATACGACAGCCAAGTCACCTTCGCGGGCTATCGGTTTTCCGAGAAGAACTTTTTGAGTATGAGTGAATACCTGGATGCTCGTCATTACGGGTTGAACGGCGAGCTCAGCAGTCGTAGCGAACTCACCGACGGCTGGAAGCCGATTGGCGGCAGCAAGGCGCTGTATACCGCGACGGTTAACAAGCAGTTCCGGGACCTGGGGGCCACTGTTTACGCCAGTTACAGCAAACAAACGTACTGGGAGCGGCCGGCCACTCAGCGCTGGAACATGTCGGTGTCACGCTACTTCAGCGTGGGCTCCGTCAAGAATATGAGCCTGTCCCTGAACCTGTACCGCAGTCAGGAATACAGCCATAAAGATAACGGCGTAGCGCTGACCGTCAGTCTGCCGTTGGGACGCAGCGGCACGCTGTCGCTGGATGCCAATAGAGCCGCGGGTGAGAACAACTTTTCCACCCGTTACAGCGATCGCTTCGATGAGCGCAACAGCTACCAGCTCAGTGCCGGCGACACATCCGCCAGTGGTTATTTGAGTCATATCGGTGACCAGGCGGACATTGATCTCAGTGTCAGCACCCAAGAGGGCAATTACAGCAGCCTGGGTGTGTCTGCGCGCGGGGGGGGCACGCTCACGCCTTACGGTGGGGCACTGCATCGTTCCAGCAGTACCGGCGGAACCCGTTTGATGGTCGACACCGGCGGTGTGCCCGATGTGCCTGTGCGGGCTTACGGCACTCCGACCCGCACTAATGCCTTCGGCAAGGCAGTCATCTCCGACATCGGCAGTTATCAGCGCACGGCGGCCAGTGTTGACCTGGAGAACTTGCCTGGCAACGTCGAAGCCACTCAATCAGTGACGCAACTGACGCTCACCGAGGGCGCTATTGGTTACCGGTCGCTGGAGGTGATTGCCGGTGAGAAGGCCATGGCTGTTCTTCGCCTGCAGGACGGCAGTTCACCCCCCTTCGGCGCGACGGTGAAGAACCTCAAGCAGCAGGACACCGGCATCGTCAACGACGGCGGCAATGTCTACCTGAGCGGTATACAGGCCGGCAAACAGATGATCGTCAGTTGGGGCGGTAGCGAGCAATGCGTCCTTACGCTCCCGGCCATTTTGCCCGCGGATGCGTTGACCAACGCCCTCGAACTGAGCTGCCAGAGCGTCGCCACTGATCAATCCTTGCCCGAACCAGCAACGCTGACCGGGAAGCCAATTAATACGGAGAACACATCCTCATGACGCTGAATACGCGCCGCCTATTCCAGGCATTCGCTCTACTGGTCCTGGGCTTGAGCCAGAGCACTCACGCCGCGGTGGGCCTGGATCGGACCCGAGTGATTTTTGACGGCGGCAAAGAGGCCACCAGTGTGAACATCACCAACAACAATACCCAGCTTCCGTATTTGGCCCAGGGCTGGATCGAGGATGAAGACGGCAAAAAAATCACCACGCCCTTGATCGTACTGCCACCGGTTCAACGCTTGGAGCCTGGCAAGCAAAGCCAGGTGAAGGTTCAGGCATTGCCGGCGGCCAAGATGTTGCCGCAGGACCGGGAGACGGTTTTCTACTTCAACCTGAGGGAAATTCCGCCGCGCAGCGATAAGGCCAACACGCTGCAAATTGCGCTGCAAACCCGGATCAAATTGTTCTACCGACCCCAAGCCATTGCCCCCAGCCAGCAAGACCTGTCCAACCCTTGGCAGGAGAAGCTGACCCTCACCCGCGAAGGCGAGCATTACAAGGTGAATAACCCTACGCCTTACTACGTGACCCTGGTGGATGCGCGCAGCAGCAAGGACGGTAAAACCGTGCCGGGTTTTGAACCCCTCATGGTTCCGCCCAAAGGTGCGCTGGCGTTGGGCCCCACGGCCAAAGCACTCGGTACCACACCCTATTTGTCCTATGTGAATGACTACGGCGGCCGTCCGGTGCTGGCGTTCACCTGCAGTGGCGATATCTGCAAGGTGAACACCCAAGCCTCGCCGCGTAATGAGTAGCACCTGCTGCGGGAGAACATCATGAAGTCGCAACGTATAAGCGCCTGGGCCGGCCTGTTACTGGTCTTGATGGGAAGTGCGCACGCCGAGGATGAGGACATTGAAGGCATGAGCGGGAAGCTGAATATTCTCGGGTCCATGCATGAAGTTCCGTGCAGCCTGGAGATGGCATCAATGGATCAGACGATTGACCTGGGTGCCGTGTCGACGAGCCAGCTCCAGCGGCCCGGCGATCAGGCGACAGCCAAGGCATTCCAACTGCTTTTCAAGGACTGCCAACGCACCGCAGGCAGCATCCGCAATGAGCGCACCGGGAACCTGACATGGAGTGCGCATCAACCGGTGGTGACGGTCATGTTTGTCGGACTTGCCGATGCCGATGATGCACGCCTGCTCAAAGTTCAAGGCATCACCGGGATGGGCTTGCGCATGATCGATGCCCTGGGGCGGGACGTACAGCTGGGCTCAAGGGGCCAACCGTTGTTCTTGCCTGTGGGCAATAGCACGCAGACTTGGAATGTCCAACCCACGCGCACCTCCGCACCTTTGACCAGCGGGGCCTTTCGGGCCGTCGTTGATTTCAGGCTCAAATATGAGTGAGGGCAGAACAATGGCTAAGTCAAAAGGCCCGTGGGCCCTTCTTATCGGCGGCGGCTTACTGTGGGCGGTCAGTCAAGGTGTGCAGGCTGACGTCAATCTGAGCATCCGTGCGGTCATCATTGCGCCTCCGCCGTGCGTCATAAACAACGGCAGTACGCTCGATGTGCCTTTCGGCAATGACCTGCTGACGTCACGGATCGACGGCGTCAACTATCGTCGGGGCGTGCCCTATACCGTCAGCTGTGACTCCCCGTTCAGCAACGCGTTGACACTGGAACTCAGGGGCACGGGGGCTTCGTTTGATGGTCGCGTGCTGTTGACCCGCAAGCCCGACCTTGGGGTAAAGCTGTTCATCAATGGCGCTGACTGGCCTCTGAATACGGCCGTGAATTTTACCTACCCCAACTTCCCGGTCGTGCAGGCGGTACCTGTCAAGCGCGCGGGCAGCACGCTGACGGGAGGTGCATTCGATGCCGCCGCCACCCTTGTGGTCGATTACCAATGAAGAGAAGCGATCCATGACATTTCGGCAGCAGCGAGCGTTGCTCGCCTTGTGCTTCATCGGCTTTTGCAGTGGCGCGTCGGCCAACCTGACGTTCAGCGGAACACTGAATGAGCCGCCCCCTTGCACCATTAATGCGGGAACCACGATTGAAGTCGATTTTGGCGATGTCGGGGTCAAGCAGGTCGATGGTGTGAAATACCGCAGGGCACTTGGTTACCTCATTACCTGCGGCGCCGACACGCTGCCGTGGCAGCTGAAATTGAGCGTTAACGGAACACCAGCGGCTTATGACGCCTCGGCGGTGCAGACCAGCGCCGCTGACCTGGCCATTCGGATTTTTCAGAATAACGCCCCGTTCCTGCTCAATACGCCACTGGATATCGCCCTGTCGTCACCGCCGCTGTTGGAGGCCGTACCCGTCAAACGGCCAGGCGCAATCCTGGCCCCGGCAAGGTTCACGGCGGTGGCCACGCTGTTGGCCGAATACCAGTAGGAGTTGAGTCTATGCACCCTGCAATTGTTCATAAGGCTTGGCCCTGTGTCGGGCTGGCATTACTGCTCACCTTCGGCTTGATCCCCACGGGGCAGGCGGCGGACAACCTGTCCTTCAAGGGCAACCTGGTTGAAGAAGCCTGCACCCTCCGACCGGGTGACGAGGCGATCACCCTGGAGCTCTGGGACGTTACCAGCAAGCACCTCTATATCAACACGCGCACGCAGGGAAAGGGCTTCAAGGTGCACCTGGAAGACTGCGATACCAGTATTGGCAACACCGTCACCATCACGCTCGGGGGGCGAGAAAACATGGCGCTACCCGGCTTGTTCGCGCTGGATGGTGGAAGTATTGCCTCAGGCATCGGCATCGGTCTGGAGACACCGGCCAATAAGCCGTTGCCCGTGAATACCGTCAGCGATGAACAGGTGCTGAGTAATGGCAGCAATGTCATTGAACTCAAGGCCTACGTGCAGGGCGAACCGAATGCCATCAAGGATCAAACCATAGGGCACGGTGCCTATAGGGTGACCTCAACGTTCACGTTGGACTACCCGTAACGCGGTACAGCGAAACTCATAGGCTGAAAAAAATAGCCTCAGACAAACTTCAACTCGCTTCTGGGCGGCTTAAACGCACGGGCTGAATGTTCGTCGTGCGGTGCCCGTTAAGTGAGCAATGAGAGATCAACATGAAACGACTATATGGAGTCTTGCTGCTTCTGGTCCTGACAGGTATTACGACGACCGCCAGAGCAACGGATTGCCGTGTGAACGGCGGACCGTGGATATTTGTAGGCGCAGGCGGCACGCTAAACCTGCAAGTCCCCGTCACTGTTCAACTGGGTGCGGACAGAACCCGAATCATGCTGGAAGGGGTGCGGCTAGAGTGCCGGTTTTCCGGCTTTGGGGGGAGCCAACCCTGGTATACGGACTACTGGGCGACGTCGGCCAGAGTAGGACCCGCCTGGGTACCCGGTCCAAAATTTGCCAACCAAGGCACGGGCTTACGGATAAACGGAAGTTACTACAACAACCCCGTTCCGAATGGCATTCGAATGACAACCATGCCGAACAATCTCATCGGCGTCCCGGTCGATGTAACGCCCTATATTCTAGTACGCAATGATCCTGCCAACCCTATCGACGTTCGCATCGGGGATGTGCTCGGAAGATTGAATCTCGACCAGACAAACAACTACAACTCCGGCAGTTCGGCGCTTGCGGTGACCTACACCGCCGCCAATAACTTTTCCATTTCGCCGTCAACGTGCACGATCAACAATAACAACCCGATTGACATCAACTTCGGCAACGTACACCAGCGAGCGATAGGCACCGACCCGCTGACAACGACCGTGCGCAGCGACCGTCGGCTGACTTACTCATGCCCGGACGGTGGGATTACCACGCCGATCACCATCACTTACAAGGGGGTCCCCTCGACGTTCGACTCGCGCCTGTTGGTGATGACCAATCCTGACGTCGGCACGGCGCTTGTCCGTGCAGGGACTGCGGTTCGAGTCGGCAGCTCCTTCCTCACCCAAATCAACAACAGTGTGGGGGGCGATGACGTGACCTTTACGCTTGTGCGACGTGCGGGGTCCTTACCGACCGCCGGGCCCATAAGCGGCAGCGGTGTGCTCGTGATGGGGGTGCCATAGCACCGCCTGAACCGCGAATAGGGACGAGTGGGATGGCGTCTGCTTAGAAACACACTGAGAGATCAAAATGAACCGACTATTTGGGGTTGCCGCGCTTCTTGTCCTGATGGGGGCTACGACGGCCGCGCGTGCGGCGGAGTGCCGAATAAATGGCGGAGGGTGGCAAGTAATAGTCGGCGAACTACCTCTACAGGTCCCTGTAACCGTTACTTTGACAGCCGATCGTACGCGGATCATGTTGGAAGGTGCACGGCTTGACTGTAGGTTTTCCCCAGGAACGCAGACCCCATCCTGGCGGGAGGACTATTGGTCAACGGGCAGCGCAACGGGGACGCCCTGGATACCGGGTCCCAAATTCAGCAGCGAGGGCGCCGGTCTACGAATAAATGGAACGCATCGAAATATTCCGATCCCGAATGGAATACGCATATCCACGCTGCCGGATAATTTTATAGGTTACCCGATCGATGTGACGCCCTATATTCTGGTGCGTAACAATCCGTCCAATCCGATCGATATTCGAATTGGCGACAATCTCGGACGCCTGCATCTCACTGCCACCAATAACCACGACCCAAGTTCGCCCCGGATCAATGTGAGGTACAACGCCGCCAACAACTTCACGGTTTCCCCCTCCGCGTGCACGATCAACAATAACAACCCGATAGAGATCAACTTCGGCAACGTCCACCAGAGGGGAATAGGCACCGATCCCCTGACAACCACCATTCGCCGTGACCAGCGACTCAGCTACTCATGCCCGGACGGTGGGATTACTTCGCCGATCACCATTACTTACAAAGGTACCCCCTCGTCGTTCGACTCACGCCTGTTGGTGATGACCAATCCAGATGTAGGCACGGCGCTTGTTCGTGCAGGGACTGCGGTTCGAGTCGGCAGCTCCTTCCTCACCCAAATCAACAACAGTGTGGGGGGCGATGATGTGACCTTTACGCTGGTCAGGCGTGCGGGCTCCCTACCCACTGCCGGGCCCATCAACGGCAGCGGTGTGCTGGTGATGGGGGTGCCATGACCTAAGGCCCCGCCACACACTGTGAGTGGCTACCCGGTTGCAGGTACGGCGTCAGGATCGGCGCCATGCCCTTGAGCACCTGCACCGGCAGCGCCGAGGTGAACGTGAAGTGCTGCGCCGAGGCACCGGGCACGAAGGCGGTGAGTGTGCCGAAGTGCTGTTCGCCGATGTAGAACACAAAGGTCGCCGTGCGGTTGATCGACTTGGAGCTCAGCACCCGCCCGCCGGCGCCGATGGCTTCAATCCGGTTATCGCCGGTACCGGTCTTGCCCCCCATGGCCAAGGGCGAGCCGTCGGCCAGTTTGAAGCTGCCGGAAACCCGCTTGGCGGTGCCGGCGTCCACCACTTGGGACAAGGCCCCGCGCAATGCGGTGGCCACCTCGGAAGGCATCACCCGTTTGCCGCGGTCGGGGGTGTTGGTCAAGCGGGTTTCGTAGGGCGTGCCTGTGGCGAACTGCAGGCTGTCGATGCGCAGCACCGGCTCGCGCACACCATCGTTAAGAATAATCCCCATCAACTCTGCCAGCGCGGCGGGGCGGTCGCCCGAACTGCCGATGGCGGTGGCCAGGGACGGTACCAGGTGATCAAACGGGTAGCCCACCGCCTGCCAGCGCTGGTGGATATCCAGGAACGCCTCGACCTCCAGCATGGTCCGGATACGGCTGTCCCGGGCGCCTTGATGGCGGCTCTTGAACAGCCAGCTGTACACCTCCTGACGCTCGAATTGACTGGCTTTGACGATCTCGCTGAAGGTCGCTTGCGGGTGGTTCAGCAGGTAGCCCAGCAGCCATAAATCCAGGGGATGGACTTTGGCGATGTAACCTTGGTCGGGCAAGTCGTAGGCGCCGGGGCCGTAACTCTTATAGAGCTTGGCCAGGCGCTCGTCGGTGAGTTTTTCCTGGGGCTTGACGCCGTTCAGGTGCGAGCGCACGAAGCGGTTGAAGGTGTCCTGGTTGGCGTCAGGCAACAGGTAGCGGTGCACCGCCGCCAGGCGAATCGGCGTGGGCCGCAGGCTGTCGAGAAACGTGTCCAGGCGCGCCTGGGTGTCTTTTTTCTGGTATTTCTTCCAGAACTTTTGCAGGAAGGTCGTGCCCTCGCGGTCGGCGAACCGGGCCAGGTATTCCTGGCGACGGGGGTCATCATCGTCCTTGAGCAGCACGGCGCTGTTGTTCGGCCCCGCGTAGGTGCTGTAGCGCACCAGGTCGCGCATCAAGCGGATAAACGGCAGGTTGATCGACTCACGCAAGGCGTCCCGCAGGGTGGGGTTGCGGCCATTGTCTTCGTTGCGAAAGTTATGGAAGTGATGCAGGCCGCCACCGGTGAAAAAGCTTTCGCCGGGGTTGGCCGAATACGTGCGGTCCAGGGCCGCGTCGAGCATCGCGGCAAGCGATGTGCCGGGGTTCTGGACCAGGTAGTCGACCGCCCAGCGGCTGAGACGGTCCTGGTCGTTGATCTCGGCTTTTTTCAGGGCCGCCGGGGTTTGCCCGGCATAGCGCTGATGCAGTTCGGTGATGATTTGCAGGTAAGTCGTGAGTACCCGCAGCTTGGCGGTAGAGCCCAGTTCCAGCTTACTGCCTTCGTTGATGTCGAAGGGTTGGTCGGTGCTGTCGGTCTGGACCCGCACCCGTGAGCTGTCGGGAGTCAGTTCGAACAAGGTGAAGCTGTAGCGCACTTGCGGCGTGCTGTCGGCGGTGAGCAAGCGTGGGCCGATCAGGCCGATCTGACCGGCAAAGGTCGGGTCCGCCAAGTGTTTGAGGTACTCGGTGACCTCGGCTTGCAAGTCACTTTGCAAGGTACTGGTTGCGGACAGATCAAGGCGGTCAAGGTCGTACAGCGGGCGATTGAGCAGGGCGGCCAGACGGCTGCGGGCAACGCTGATGCCTTTGTTGGTTTCAATCGGTTGGATCGTCGGTTGCTGTTGCCAGTCGCGGTACGTGACCTTGGCGGCCAGCGCGGCCGCCGACAACGCCGAGTCGATCACGCCGTTTTGCGTGAGCAGGCGCAGATGGCTGTCGGTCAACTGCGCCAGCTCCTCGCGGCCCTTGCTCAGGTAGTGAGAGGGGCGGCGCTGGGCAATCATCAGCGACAGCACTTCACGCAGCGCCAGGCCACGTTGCTTCAGGCTTTGCGCATCGTGCGCGGTGCTGGCCAGCGCCTGGTTGACCTGGGCGAAATCGGCGCCGTACCACACACGCAATCCTTCGGCCATGCCGTGCACCTCACCGTGCCCGGGTACTGCCGACAACGGCACGCTGTTGAGGTAATCGCGCACCACATTCTGTCGGGCCTGTAACGTGTGTGGGCCGGCCTGATAAGCGCGCACGCTGGCGGAAATCATCTGGCGGATTTTCTCACCGCCGGACAGCGTCAGGCCGTCGGGGGAGTGGCGATACTTTTCCAGCTGCGTGGCCAACGTGCTGCCCCCAGCGGTTTGCCCCGGCAGGTGCAGCAGCTTCGCCACCTGCGACCAGGCTGCCTTGGCAAAACGTGGCCAGTCCACGGCTGGGTTGGCCAGGGGCTGCTCGGGGTCGAGCAGGTCACGGTTCTCGATGAACAACAAGCTGTGCACCATCAACGGTGGTATGGCATCGAAACTTGCGTACAGTTGCTGCGGGTAGTTGAACTGGTACAACGGCGCCGCCCGGCAATCGGTGATGGACAGCCCCGCCTGGGTTTTTTCGGCATAGGGCACAAAAAAACCGTGGTTGTTGTACTCCATCAACGCGCCAGAGAACCGGGTTTGCGCCTGCACCCGATAATCGCGTTTAAGCAGCCGGGGCAAAAACTCTCCGAGGGCGCTGTAGCCCAGGCGCTTGTCGAATGGCCCGGCACCGGGGTAAACGATGGCCTCGCTGGGGCCGGGCTCAAGCGTATACGTGAGGCTGGCGGCCAGGCGGCTGAGCTCGCGGGCTTGCAGGGCCGAGGTGCGTACCTCCCGGGCGGTGGCGAAGCCGAGGGCAATCAAGGCCATCAACAGGACCAGCCAGAACACCCGTCGCCATAAACGGCGAGGTGCAGGCGTTTTGGGCAAAGATGGCTGATCCACACTGCTTTCTGAAACGGCAGCCTTGGTCGAATCCGATTGCCACAGAGCACCCATAGTCGATTGATCCATTCACGCAGATTGATCGGACTTGTCTGAAGCTTAGACGGTGGCGGGCGATTGCAGCGGCGTTTTTGTATGGCATGTCGATAGAGGAACGCGTGTTGCGTCAGGGCAACGGGTGTTTCAACCCATTATTGAGCAGTGCCAGCCAGTGTTGGTCATTGGCCTGGCCCCAGCGGTAGGTGCCCTGGTCGTTGAAAAACACCGAGATATCCTGCAGAGACCACGCGATCATTTTCTCATTGAGCAGTTTCATGTAGTCCCGCGCCGGGCAGACGATGGCCGCCCATGGGTCGCAGATCCACAGGTCCGCCCAGCCTGCTTCCTTGAAGTCCAGCGTGTGTGTCAGCGTGGCGGTAGGTGCGCCTACCACCACGAAGGCATGCGCGGGCGGGCTCATGCCCCAGATGTGCGCGTGGCCACCGTTAACCCGGATCAGCTCTCGGGCGACATGAGCCATCTGGTCGCAATTGCCGGCGCCGGTCTTGAGGATCACCTCAGTGTAGTTGGGATGGCCGACGCGGCTGTATTGCCACATCACCAAGGACTCGGCGATGTCCAGCCGGGTCAGTTCGTCAAGGCCGGTGCCCACCACATTGGCTGAGCCGATACCGGTGCTCTTCACCAGGGCCACGGTGCTTGCGTGCGCCTTTTGGGCCAGGTACTGGTTGAGTTTTTCTGCGCTGCCAGCAGCCTGAATGAACGCGGTACGTGGCCAACTCTCCAGTTGCATTGGCCTTGCTGCAATGCTGATCGGCAGGCGTTGCCCTTGATCGCTTGCGTTGAGCAACAACTCGCGTTGCTTGAGCGGGCTCAAGGTGCTGGCCTGCTGGCGAAGGCGCGCAATTTTTTGGGGGCTGAAATCTCGGCGAGCCAGCTGTCCGTACAGCACTTCCAGGGTCGGCAGAGTGACCAGGGGACGGTTGTGGACATAACCTGCCGCCGTTAAATAGTCGAGTTTACGCTGGCTGAATGCGCGGATCAGTTGTTCGTGCTCGCCCCCTTGGCTGAAGTACAACTGATTGCACTCCGACGCGCGGCGACTCACCTCATAGAAAATCCCTGTATCGGCCTCTACGACAATGCGGGGGTTGGGGAGTGTGCCTGGCGGATTAAGGTCGACCGCCATCGCCCGCACGACGCGGCTGTCTTCCACACCCTCAACCAACGCCTGCAATTCAACCACCCGCGTTTCGCGGCTGAGCTTGTTATCCAATTGGTCGTTGGGCAGGCCGAACTGCGGTTCATCGTCGAGTAGGGTGCCGGTGACTTTCGGCTTGTACTTCAAGAGCGGCGGCAGGGCCACCGGCGTGAGGTCGAAGGTGCTCCCCGAGGGTATTGCCTCATACAGCCGGTGGTCATACACCAGTCGTCGCGGGGCCGAACCAACAGCGGGCGCCGCGGTGAGACGGATATGTTCAATCGCCTGGACCCGGCGATGATGAATGGATGAGCGGCTCGTGGAGAGTCTTTTGGTGAAGCACACCAACGGGATCGGGCTGCGTTTTTTTCGGCCGGTGAGGCAAGCCGCGTCCAGCCCTTTTTCGACCCTAAAGTAGGCGGGTGATTGCACATCGTCCAGGTGCGTTACGGCCTTGTGCTCAAGGCGCAGCAGTTGGTTCTGGTGCAGCAGGTCGGTGGCCTCCGACCGCGGGATGACCAGCGGCTGGGTGGCGAAAAAACGTTCTGTGACCAACGCCCGGTAACCATTGGCGGCGCGCATCGGTATCACGCCGACGGCACTGGCCAGGCGAAAACTATCCAGCGGCGGCCCATACGGTCGGGTGCTGAAGGGGGAGCAGGCGTGCCAGCGGTTTTTGTGCAGGAGGGCGTTGATACGCACGAAGTCGCTCCCGCGCAGCACCGTGCCGTTGCCGATGTCGGCGCGGGCCAGCAACGTGGGGTAATCCAGCCATAACGCGTTGGCGGTGCTGCGTTGAATTTGCCCGATCGCCGTGTCGAGCACGCGTCCTGCTTCGGTCGTCAGCCGGATCACGCCGCTACCGGCCAGCCTGAACAGGCCGGGAATACCGTCCAGCGGGTTCAGCACGGTATTGAGGAAGGCGCTGCTCAAGCGGCCCAGTTGGATCAGTTTGATCGGCAGCGGCACGGTTCTTTTCAAGATCGCCAGCGAGGCCGTAAGAAACTGTTGGGTGGGAAACAGCAGGGCCAGCAGGTCGATAAAACAGCCATAGGCCCCATCGATGGCGCGGCGCAGGTCTGCGGAGGTGATGTCGGTGGTGCACGACCAAAACGGGACGAGTTTTTTAAGCCGGGCCAGCAACCGATCCCAGCGTTGCTGCAAGTGTTCGTGCCGGGTCGAGCCCCTGGCCTGCACGCGCAAGCCGTCGACTTCGAGGAAGAAGTGTTGCTGCACGATGGCGTGGGCAATGGCGCGATTGACCGACGATCCAAACGTGAACGCCGTCGACGGCAGTGAGTTGTCCGGCGCCGGGGTGGATGACCACAGCAGGTCGATGATCACCTTGGAACGGATCCCCAGCCTCGGCGGGCGCCCATTGGCGTAGGCTTCCCAGTCCACGGACAGCTCATCGCCGACCAGCAACTGCGTGACGGGGTGGGTCGAGTGGGCACCGCCGGTGGTGGCCGAAATCGGCGTGCCTCCCAGGCGAAACGCCAACGGTGGGCCGTCGCGCTTGTGCACGCGGTTCAGCAGAGGGAACAGCTCGTACTCCTCGATGCCGGTGGGCGATGTCGCGCGCAGGATCACACCCGTCCGCGCGGTACGGGCGAGCTCTTCTTCCTTGCTCAGCAGCGCGAGGTCCTTGCCAGGTGGTTTTTTCAGCACCAACAGTTGCAGGTCAGCCTGTTGCAGGTGCGAACGATCAGCCAGGGGCAATTGCGCCAATAGGTCTTCAATCGTGGTGCTGTAGGCCTGTTTCATCGTCGCGATATAGGCGCCAAAGGCCGTGTCGAAGCGTTCGTTGATATCCCCTAATTGCCCAAACGATAGACGCAGTTGCGCCAGGTCCAGCTGCGGTTCGATAGACGCCCACCGGTTGTCGTCCAACTGGCCGTCCATGTGCAATTCCACCAGCGAATGCAGGCTGTAGTTCTCGCGATCATGATGGTGCATCGGGAAGCGCAGGCTGCTGCCGGCCAGCGGTGGAACCGGGCGCCACAGGCAGGCTTTTTCCAGCCACGGCTGCTTTGGAAATACCCGTTTGAGATCCTCCAGGGCGATGCTGCGGCGACTCGGCGGTGTGCTGGCAACGGTGATCAGCGCGTCCTTCAAGGCTTGCAGGCGATGCATCAGGCGGGTTTTAAGGGCGTCGATCTCGTCAGTCAGGTATTCACCGTTCTCGCGCTCGGGCAGTTCGCCTTGGGCGATGGCCCAGTCGAGCAAGGTGCGGGTGGCGGTGTACGCGCGCCACTGTTGCTGCTGGACGGTCTTGGGCGGCTGCGCAGCCAGCGCGATCATGTCGTTGTAGGTCATGTACTGCGGTGATCCAGGCGCCAGTGCGTGCGCAATCATCACGCCCTGCTTGAAGGTCATCCAGGCGATCGATGTGCGAAAACGCAGGGTGTCGGGCAATGCCTGCACCAGAAACTCCGGCGCGGTGCCGGCCAGCAACAAGTGCGCCGCCAGCGGGGCGGCGGCGGTCGAGACCTTGCAGGTGCGCATCACGTGCAGTTCCAGTTCACGGCGTAAGTCGGCATGGGGTTTGCCCCAGTGCACGTCGGCGACCAGGTTGAAGCCGGCCGGCACGTAGCCTGCTTCACCGGCCGCAGGGTCAAGGTCGAGGATCAGTGCGCTCAGCACCAGCAGGCCCAGGCTTGTCTGGCCGGCGGATTCGTCCGCGTGTTGCCCATACCACTGCAGTGCCGTGATCAGCTGTTGGCCCAACGCACGCGCGGGCTCCAGGCCGAGCAGTTGCTTGAGCAGAGCGTCGGCCTGTGTGCGGATCTGCTCAGGCGTTTTGCCGTTCAGCAGGGCGCCGCATAGCCGATCGAGCAGGCGTGGGCGGTTGTTCTGCCGCCCGGTATTGATCGTCTCGATAATGGTTTTTCGTTGGGCGGTATCCAGTTGCACCGGCGAGCGAGCCGTGGCGCTCAACAGCGCGTGGTAGTCACCGAATGCAGGGGGCCTCGGCAGATTCATGTGCAGGCTCAGCAGGGTGTCGTCGGCGGCGGCCACCGTGTCGGGTATGTCGAGTTCATGGTGGTGCAACAGCTGCTTGAGGCTGAACGGGCCGCAAGCGGAGCGGGCACTCACGGCGGGATGGCGAGCGCTGTCGGGCTGGCGTGCGCTGGAGTCTGGATCGGGTGTCAGTGGCACGCCGGCGGTGTCGATCAGGCTGTCACTGTCCTTGCCCAGGACCAGGGCCTTCAACGCTTCGGCCATGAGCGCCCGGTCGTGATCCAGCGCCAGCCATTGCAGGTGTTGCATCAGGGCGATGTCGGCGTTGGCCAGGTCGGCGACGGGCAGCATCGTCAGCGCCGTCGACTGGCGCAGGGTGTCGATCAGTGCCCGGGCCTCCTCAGGTGTGTCGGGCACCGGCAGGTCGTGGCACTGCAGGAGTTGGGCAACGCTGAACAGGCCACTCTGGTGGACAAGGGTGCAGAGCTGTTCGGCGACGTCGACCAACTGCTGCAGCTGGGCTTCGGGCGGCAACGCCAGCAACTGTTCGATGCCGATGTCGACCAACATGCCCAGGGCATTCTTGCCGCTGAGCCGGCGCGTGGCGGGGTCGAACGCATACATGCCGGGTTGCAGGCCTTGCGCTGACTCAAGCGCCAAGAATTCTGCCGTGGTGGTAAGGGTTGTAAGCAGCGCTGCGCCGGCTTGCTGGGTCGTGGCCCAAAACGAGCCGGACTCGAGCTTGAGGTAGGTCTTGTAGGTGGAAAACAGATTGAAATCGTCTTCATCCACCAGGTTTCCCAGGCGGTCGGCGAGTTTGTGCAGGTCCTGGTTCAACCGCTTGAGGCTGTCATTCAGGCCCACCTTGGGGTCGGCAAAGGTGTTCAGTTGATCCAGCGCCTGGGTGATCACCCGGCGCTCCCCGTGATGGCGGGGGTGTGGATAACCGTAAAAGTTCAGCACCTGTTCTGCGCCAAGCGCCAGCTGCGTGGTGTCTTGCTGCACGTTCAGGCCAGCCAGGTCCAGTGGCAGTCGTGTGAGCCAAGCCTGCACGTTCGGTCGGCTGAGCGCTTTGCGATAGAGCTGCAGCCAGCAGCCCAGTGACGAACATTCTGGAATGCGCAAGGCGGTGGTGTCGGTGGATTCCAGGTGATTGATCAGCGCGGTTATCAAGCGGTTATCGGCCGCCAGGCGCAGCGCCCGACCCTGCTTGAGTACGTCGAGGGTGTTTTGCATGAGGATGTCCCTTCGGTGTCATTGCCGTCCTGGCAATCGAGGATTGCTGATCGTGAAGGGCCTGCGCTTGAAGCGGTATCGGCACGGTGCGCCTCAACCCGTGGCCGAGTTCGGTGTTGGCGGTGTGATGGGCTGAACAGGCTGAAATAGAGCCTTTTGCCAGGCCCGTCCGATCAGGCGAGGGGCATGACGCTGCACGGCGGCTGTGCAATACTCGCCCGCCTCGCAACACCTGGAAAACGTCTGAACACAGGTCATGCTTTCTCGTAGAAAGTGCATTCGCCCAGACTAATCGCTGAATTTAGTCGTTTATAGAGTGAAAGGCCCCGCGTTCGGGTTTTTATACTGCATGCCCCACCGATCCTGCAGGACGGGCCTGTTTACCCCTCAGGCCCGATCAGAGTCGCCCCGGACCTATCGGTCTTACGGCGGCAAGTTCGGTGGTTCATCCAATAACAAGACGAGGTTGTACCCTTATGCCAGTTGGCAACTCCCTGCCCCATGGCGAGACCGCTCAGGGCGGCCCGCTCAAACGCGAATTGGGCGAACGGCATATCCGCCTGATGGCCCTCGGCGCCTGTATCGGTGTCGGCCTGTTCCTGGGTTCGGCCAAGGCCATTGAAATGGCCGGCCCGGCGATCATGCTGTCCTACATCATCGGCGGTCTGGCGATCCTGGTGATCATGCGCGCCCTCGGCGAGATGGCCGTGCACAATCCGGTCGCCGGCTCCTTCAGCCGCTATGCACAAGACTACCTGGGCCCGTTGGCGGGCTTTCTGACCGGCTGGAATTATTGGTTCCTGTGGCTGGTGACTTGCGTGGCGGAAATCACTGCCGTCGCGGTGTACATGGGCGTCTGGTTCCCCGACACGCCGCGTTGGATCTGGGCCCTGGCGGCCCTGATCAGCATGGGCACCATCAACCTCATCGCGGTCAAGGCGTTCGGTGAGTTCGAGTTCTGGTTCGCACTGATCAAGATCGTCACCATCATTGCCATGGTGATCGGCGGTGTCGGCATCATTGCGTTCGGTTTCGGCAATGACGGCGTGGCATTGGGCATTTCCAACCTGTGGGCCCACGGCGGCTTCATGCCCAACGGCGTGACAGGCGTACTGATGTCGCTGCAAATGGTGATGTTCGCCTACCTGGGCGTGGAGATGATCGGCCTCACCGCCGGTGAAGCGAAGAACCCGCAGAAGACCATCCCCAGCGCCATCGGCTCGGTGTTCTGGCGCATTCTGTTGTTCTACGTCGGCGCGCTGTTTGTGATTTTGTCGATCTACCCGTGGAACGAAATCGGCACCCAGGGCAGCCCCTTTGTGATGACCTTCGAACGCTTGGGCATCAAGACGGCGGCCGGCATTATCAACTTCGTGGTGATCACGGCGGCACTGTCCTCGTGCAACGGCGGCATCTTCAGTACCGGGCGCATGCTTTACAGCCTGGCGCAGAACGGCCAGGCCCCGGCCACCTTCGGCACCACCTCCAGTAATGGCGTGCCGCGCAAGGCCCTGCTGTTATCGATCTTTGCCTTGCTGTTGGGCGTGCTGCTCAACTATCTGGTGCCGGAGAAGGTCTTCGTCTGGGTCACCTCCATTGCCACCTTCGGCGCGATCTGGACCTGGGCGATGATCCTGCTGGCCCAGCTCAGGTTCCGTCGTGGCTTGAGCCCGGCCGAACGTGACGGGCTCAAGTACCGCATGTGGCTGTACCCGCTCAGTTCCTACCTGGCCCTGGCGTTCCTGGTGCTGGTTGTGGGCCTGATGGCGTACTTCCCCGATACGCGCGTGGCGCTTTATGTCGGGCCGGCGTTCCTGGTAATGCTGACGGTGCTGTTCTACGTGTTCAAGTTGCAGCCGACGCAAGCCACCGTGCCCGCCCGATAGGCCCTATCGCCGGAGCGGTCAGTGGACCCTTTGGGCCAACTGCGCCGCTTCGGTCAATTGCCGGACCAGGCGGTATTGCTCCAGTTTTTCTCGCTCTATCAGTGACTGGCGTCGTTCCAGGTATTCGTCGGAGCGCTTGTTCTGCACCTGCTGATCCAGTTCCTGCTGCTTGAGCTTGGATGCATCCCGCACCGTCAGGAACGGCTCCGGGTAGCTGAGTGCCAGGTATTCGATCCAGAATTCGCGCTCCAGTATCGAGTCCTGTAGCGCCGGTGTGCTGCGCAAGGCATTCAGGTGGTCGCGGGCTTCCTGCACGTGCTGTTCGGTCACGCGCTCGTCAATGGCATACAGCATCTGTTCGGGGTGCACCGGCAGGCTGAATTCTTCGGTGAGCCTGACCCTGAAAAACAGCGTGACTTCGGCCGCATCCAGCGGTTCTTCCGGCGTTTCCAGGCGAGCGATGAGGTCCTCGGAAAACTGGTCGAGCTGTTCGATCAGGTAACTGCCTTGCGCCAGCACCAGCAAGTCCTTGTCCACTTGATGGCTTCCCTGTTGAGACTTGGCCTGGTGCGCCCGGTGCATGAGCTCCATGTTGCTGAACGTCAAAATCGCGCCGTCACCGCAGGTGCCTGCGGCGTAAGTGTTGAGGAAGATTGTCTCGCACAGGTGGTTCGAGTTGCCCATGGCAATCAACAGCGTCCACACCCGCTGAGTCAGGCCGGCCCTGATCCGCCCGCCCTGTCGATAATCGTATGACTGGGTCAAGTCCCTCAGCACCCTGAAGGTGTCGTCGGGGCTTGCCCCTTCGTGCTCGCGCAAGGCGTCCCAGAGAAATCGCAGGCTCTCATGTTTATTGGCGTGTACGCCCGACAACCAGTTATTGAAGTCCTTGGACGGACCCGGCAGGTGCACGATTCCGGGCCTTGCGCCGCGCAGGTTGACCCGGGTTTCGGCACTGTACCGGGCGAGCCGCTGGCGTGTCTCGAGGGTCAGTGGGTTGTCATGCAACAGCGTACGCCGTTGACGTTCCAGGGCCTGTGGGCTGCTGAAGAGGCTCTCGGGAAGGGTGGTGATGTGGTTCTCCTCCAGGTGCAACAGGCTGAGGTTGGGCAATGCCCACGCGCTGTGTGGCCATTGAGTTAAGCCGGTATTGCGCAGGTTCAGGGTTTGCAACGCGGTTAGCGCGGCGAAGTCCGGAACCACCCCCAGTGGGTTATCGCTCACGTTCAGCTCGCGCAGATTGACCAGCCTGCTCAGGCGTTCGGCGGAGGTGGCTGTCAGCACGATACGGTTGTCTGCCAGGTCCAGGTGGGTGAGGTGGGCCATATCGCTGATTGCGCTGGGCAATTCGTTCAGGTCACAGTCGATTTTCAACGCGCGCAGCTGGCTGAAATAGCGCAGGAAGGCATCCCCTTGGACGGGGAAAATATCGCCTGCGAGGTGCAGGTATTCGATGTGCTCGAACGTGCGCGAGTCGATGCTCAGGGTCGGCAATGTATTGATGGCGTCCAGTTGCAGGGTCAACGAGGACAGGTGAAATAACCCGAAAATAAAGCGCTGAGGGTTTTCCCGTCGGGCGGCTTCGCACAGGCGTAGGGCGAGTGCGCGTCGTGTTGTGAGGTTGCTCCAGGATTGCCGGTCACTGTCGCGATCACTGTCGCTTTCCAGGCTGTCATCTTGGCTGTAGGTCGCATCGGACCAGCGTTGCAGCTCCGTCGGCAATGCTTGGATTTCGGCCTGGCGCCGATCCAGTTCAATCAGCGCGGCGGGTTCGCTGAGGTTCAGTGAACGAATGAAGCGCCGAGCGTCGTCGTTGGAAAAACGCGGGTAGACCTGCTGGACCCTGGACATCAGGTCGGGCGGGCGATTACCGCCGAAGGGCCACAGCTCACTCCACAGCGGGTAGGCCAGGAACGTTCGATTCACGCCCAGCGGCGGCACCATCCAGGGTTGCACGTGAGGCAGGTCCAGCAGACGTTTGATTTCGACCCGACGTTCCAGGGCAAGGGCGGCGATTTGTTCGCGTAAGTCAGCAATACCCGGTTCGCCCACGACCCCCAGCGCGGCTTTTTCGCTGTCGGACAGTGTCTTGACGATGACGTCCAGCAGCGCGGGCGATGGGGCACCCAGGTGTGCGCCGTCCGCCGCGTAGCCTTGATAGCCGCGTTGGGTGCGAGCGAGTACCCGGCGCACCGAACCGTCCAAGTGCCCGGCGCTTTCCAGCAGGCGCCCGCGCGAGTCACCTTCGTGGATATCGATACGCAGCCCCTTAGGCCAGGTGGGCAGGGATTTGAGCAGGTGCAGGGTGATTTTGTCGCTGTCGGGGTGGGTCCAGGCGCTCAGGTAGAGCCCTTCATAAGCCCGGTTCAAGCGCAGGTCATGGCTGGACAGGCGCACCTGTTCGGCAAGCCGCAGGCTCACTTGATGCTTGTCGCGAAGTTGCCTGAGTTCACGCGGGCTGGCGTGTTCGAGTATGGCCTTGACCAGCGGGGTGGGTAGTTCCGGGAACTTGGCTTTGAAGCGTTTATCGCGCAGGTTGCCGGTGGTCTCGCTCTGGGCGTAGAGCGAATTGAAGATGTCGGCTTTTTCGCGTTGGGCAAATTCGACGATTTTCTTAACCAGCTTGAACAGACGTTCGTCGTGGGACGCGGGTAATTCACCGAGCAGGCCTTGGGTGATGGCGTCGTTTTGACTCAGCACTTCCAGCAGTTTGGCGTCTTTGTAATCGTGCTCGGTGACCTTCACGGCCTGGGCATCGGGTGCCTGGCTGACCGGGTATTGTTGCAGCACCCGGTTCTGTCGATCGACGATCTGCAGCACGTGGCTCGATGGCCAGTCCGGCAGGCTCGATATCACCAACATCTGCAAGTGCGGCTGGGCGCTGCGTGAGGTGGGCTCGGCGCGCATGGCCTCGATGAACCGGTGGATTTCCTGTTCGATCTTCAAGCGTTTGCAGGTGTCTGCCAGCAGCGGCGGTACGGCGCGACCATTGCGGTGGACTTGGCGCAACAGCGGCGCGGAGGTGTCGGTCAGGGCCAGGATTTTAGCGGCCATTTCCCGTGTGAAGGCGTACGCGTGGTTACCCAGCCGATAGAGCAGGCGATGGTCGTCCCAGGTCATCGGGTTTTCGCTCGACAGGCGCCAGGTGCCTTCGCCGTTGTGTTCAAGGGTGGGGGTATCGACGCCGATTTTCGTCGGGTGGTGCAGCCGCCATTTGAGGCGCTTTTTGTCGAAGGCAATCCGGTAGAGCGCATCCAGCAACGGCAGGTAGTGGCGCCCGTCGAGTACGAAAATGCCGTTGGCGGTGGGCGCCAGGTCCGGTGGCAGGTCCAGGCGTTGTTCGTATTGCACCAACGAGCCATTGACCAGGCTGACAAACCCTTCGGTATTGCGCTGGTTGCTCATGTAATCCCCCAACGTGGTACGCAGGCCTTGGCTATCGCTGGCGCTGTTCATACCCAGTAGCTGGCGCTCATGGGGTTGCAGCACCGAACCGATGGCCAGGTAGAAACTCTCGTTGTCGGGAGATACCGGAATCGTTCCGCCGTTACGCAGGTCGTACGCTTCATAGCGCCCACGGCCGTAATGGCGCAGTTCCACGGTCGGGTCGTCCGAGCTGCTGGACAGGTAAGGGGTGGCGATGTCACCGGCGACCACTTCGGTGATCACGAAAGGCCGTTTAAGCGTGTTGCGCACCAAGGCCGAGGCAAACTCCCGGGCCCATTGGTCAATGTCGTCATTGTGCGCGCGTGGGTGGTACAGCCCGTCTATTGCGGCGTCGATACGCAGCGCCGTGCGGTGGTGATCCAACCATTCGGCAAACGCCGTCGGCAAGGTGCCGGCGTCAAGAAAAGCCTGATGCTGGCGTGGCGTGAGTGGGTTAGCCGTGAGCAGTTGCTCAAGGTGGGCGGGCGACAGCGGCCGGTTCAGGTCGCGCATTTTTTTCAGCAGCGGCGTGACGGCCACCAAGGGAGGCGATGCCATGAACGGCAGGAACCGTCGCACATCGGCAGGAGGAAGTCGCTCGCCTTTTTCGTAACCCGAAAAGTCGACCACGGCGCTGAACAGCGTCATCCGCTCCTGCCGAGCGAGGGCCACGACCTGCTCACGAATGGCGACGACCCGTTGGTCCGGCGAACGGTTGTGGCGGGTTTCCTGGCCCAGGGTCGAACCACTGGGTTGCAGCTGGAGGATGAGTAACAGCAACGTGTCGGCGGAACCGGGCGATACCCGCTGGCCATTGGTGGCCAGGTAGCTGCCGTCCTCACGACGCGTCAGGCTGATCAGGTGAGGCTTGGTCGGCGCGTGTTCAGGTTTGCTATAAATTTCAATCACTTCGCCGGCTTCCTCACGGATGCTCAACAGGGCTTCGACCGGCCAGCCCGCCAATTGCGTCAGCAGGCAAAACACCGTGCTGTCGCCGTGAGGGGGCATGTACCCCGGCTGGTCGAAGTGGTCGATGATTTGCTGGATAACCCGGTCGGCTTGCAGGCGCCTGACCCCTTCGATCAGGTTCAGCGGTGCGCTGTGTCCGGCCCAGACCCGGTCCAGGGTGGCGCGCGGTGTGGCGGTGCTCTTGAGCATGTGCTCCAGGTCGGCCACGGGGGCATGGGAAGAGCCGTTGGGCAGCATGCGCTGCAGCAATTTGATGTCGGACAGCGTGTGGGCGTTATGCAGGTCGAACTTCCAGGCCTGCCAGGCGGGTTCGAAAATGATCGGTGGGTTATAGGTGTCAGCGTTTGCGTGTTTGAGCACGTAACGCATGCTCTGCGAGTCGTGCCGCACTTCCACCACCAGTGCCTGGTCGTCGTGGCGCAGTTTGACGTAGCGTTTGCCCTTGACGGAAAAGACCCCCAGGGCGTCCGCGGTTTTGCCGTTAAGCAGGGCCTGGTTGGCCACCGCGTACGGTTGCGCGTCGGGTTTCCAGAGTGCTTCGACGCCGTCCGGGCGCGTGACTTTGCGTGGGTTGCCCAGCCGGTTCAGGTAGCCGAGCATGCGCTGGCGGTGCAGCCTGCCGGCAGTGGAGATCAGTCGGCCGCTGACGGCCAGGTCGGCGACATCCGCCATGGCGC
This sequence comes from Pseudomonas fluorescens group sp., assembly GCF_020093335.1. NCBI lineage: Bacteria > Pseudomonadati > Pseudomonadota > Gammaproteobacteria > Pseudomonadales > Pseudomonadaceae > Pseudomonas > Pseudomonas fluorescens group sp. The sequence continues at coordinate 48,504 of NZ_JAIOKW010000012.1, forward strand.
TGGCGAAACCACTTGCATCACCCTGGATCGCTTCACTCAGGCCTTGGCCGACGCTGTAGGTCAGGCTGCCCATGACGGCCAGTTGCATCATGCGGTTCAGCCCGGTCACGCCGCCGGGCAGTGGTGTCAGCAGCAGTTGCAGGACTTCGCCGGCAATCGCGGCCACGGCGTCCGTGAGGGCCTGCCAGTCGGCTTCGGAACGCGGGGTCGCCAGGGTGTCCAGGTCGGCCTGGAAGCGTTGAATCTGCTGGTGAGTGAACGCTTCGACCAGCGTCAACGGGCGATCCGGGCGCATGGCTGTCGAGAAGCGCACGCTGTCGAGGGTCCGCTGCGGGAAGGCTTTGTGAAAACCGTCATACAGCAATCCAGTCAGCCAATTCATGTCCTTGGGACGCGGCTCTTGGCGCAGCAGCGATTTAAAGGTCGCCAGGCCAATCAGCGGCAGTTGTCGCGAAAACCAACCCAGGTCCTGTTGCTGGTGGCTGGTGTTGAGTTGCTCGCGCCAGGCGTTTTCGGCCGCCTGCGCGTCAACGTGATAGCGCAGCGCGCCGCCTGGGCGAAAAGGGAAATACGACAACACCCCGAGGCTGGCCACATTGATCAGCAGTAATGGGATGGGCATTGCGGTGTGCCAGGCGGTGTGCGGCTTGGGGAGGATGGGCGTGCGACTGGACGTCAGGCTCAGCATGTCGAAAGCCGGTTGCGGGCCATCGCCGTTGAGGGCGGCGTGCAGCGTGTCATACATCGGGCGGGTCAAGCCGGTGACGGCGCGGTTGCGCCAGGCGTCGAGCAAGTCGAACAGCAGCAGCGCCTTGGAGGAGGCCTTGATCAGGTTTCGCAGCGTGCCGTCGCTGCTTAACGTCGGGTTGATGAGCGCCCGCAATCGCCCCCCCAGGTTCAGCTTGCGGGCTACGGCGATGAAGTCTTTGACCGGCAGGCTCCGGTCGTCGTTGCCGCCGATGATCTCACTGGCTTCTGCCAGGCTATAACCCGAGGCCTGAATGATCGAGCTGGTGAACCCGAAGTTCAGGCAGGCGGCTTCCCACAGGGTCATGCTTTTGGTGTGCTCGATGTACTGCCATTCATCCAGGGCGCGGCGAGGGCGATACGGCGGTTCAGTGACGCGGGGCTCCCAGGGAAAGGGTTGTTCGCGTTTTTCCAGGTAGGTGGTGTAGAGGCGGTAGTTTTCCGGATCACGCCCGCCGATCTTCTCGCGCAGCTCAGCCAAGCCCTCGACTTTGAAGGCCTGGATCAGGCGGTTTTTTTCGGCTTCGACGGCGTTGACGGCAGCCAGGGCTTCGCGTTGCAGTTTGAGGTAACGAGTTTGCTCTGGCGGCGTCAGGCCTTGCATGGCCTGCGCGACAGTGTGCTGAATCAGTTCGAGGGATTGTTGCCGGGCCCAGGCTGTGCTGGATTGCAGGTTGCCGGATAAGCCGTTGAGCAGTTGGTGGGTGGGCATGTGTTGGGGCCTTTCACAATGGGTGGAAGGCCAAGGGGACCATGGCGCCTTTGGCGCCTGGGGTTAACTATGTACCTGGGTTGCGGACTTCATGGGCGTGTTCAGGCGCTTGTTGAACTCCAGCCACGCGGCCAGCGTCGCCATCAGCGCAGCGCCGGCCAGGGCGGTGAAAACCTGCATGGTGAAGGCATCGCCAGCCAGGGCGTTGACCATGTCAGCCAGCGGCGCCAGCAACACGCCCAGGCAGAACACTTCCAGCGAATAGCGCCCCATCCGGCAGGTTTGCCGTGCCAGCCAGTTTTGCGTCCAGGCACGCCCCGGCAACAGTTTGGCGGTGACATAGGCCAGGGCCAGGAAGTGCAGTAAACGGACCGGCGACAGGTCGGTCTTGCTGATCGGGTAGAGCAGCTCGCTGAGTGCGGAAGGCATCAACGCGTCATGTACGTCGGGCCAGCGCCAGGCAATCGTGATCACGCAGGCCACCAGCGAATAGACCGCTGCGGTGACGAACAGCGGCTGGCGTAGCAGGGGGCGATCATCCTGCGCCCGTGGCGTTTGCCCGTGAATGGCCGCCGCACCGCCCAGTATGAACAGGAACTGCCAGGTGACCGGGTTGAAGTACCACACACCGTCTGCGATCGCCGCCAGGTTCCACCCCAGGTGCGGCGCCAGCAGGTAAACCGCCATCGATACCGCGACCACCGCCCAGGTCTTGCGCAGGAGCAACGGCAGCACCAACGGCAGGCCGGCCAGCAGCACGATATACAGCGGCAATGGGTCCATCAGGTTCGGCTTGAAGCGCAGCAGCAATTCATCCACCAGGGCTTGCTGCGGGTGTGTGACGAAATGCGTCAGGCCCATCTCCTCTACCAGGTCGCGGGTTTCCACATGGCTGTTGGCGAAGAACACGATACCCATCAGCATCGCCAGCAAAAAGATATGCACCACGTACAGCACCCACGTGCGCCGCAGGATCTTCAAGCAGGCCATCCAGTAGCCTTCGCGCTGCAGGACCTTGCCGTAGGCCAGCACGGACGCGTAGCCAGCAAGAAACACGAAGACTTCAGCCGCGTCGCTGAAGCCGATATTGCGCAGGGTAATCTGGCCAAGGGGATTGTGGGGGACGTGATCCCAGAAAATGAAGATCAACGCCAGGCCCCGAAAAAAATCGATGCGCGGGTCGCGTCCGTTCAGCATGGCAGCGTGCTCTTGAACAAATAGTTTAGTAATGACAGGCGCGTGGCAGGGATGTCGCACGCCGCACGTCGGGCGGGCGCAGGTTGGCGGTATTTGTAAGCAATTGCAAAGCCGGGATATTACTGAATGTCTCTAGATATCCATGATCACTCACACAGCGTGGTAGCCGGCGAATACGCCATGGGCGCTGCCGGCTTGCACGCAATACGAGCGGCCTAGAAAGCATCCATCAGCAGTACACGGCAGGGCTTTGCCTGGTACTCATTGATTTTCGGTACCGGCTTGATGAAATCTTCGGCGATGACGTTCAACACGGTATCGCTCCCTTACGCTGCCGCCACTTCATGCGGCTCAAAACTGTCCGCTCGCGCCATCTGCCACATGCGCGAATAAAACTCGCCGTTCACCTCGCCCGTCAGCAACTCGCCCGGCTTGAGGAACACATGCAACTGCGAGAACAGCTTGATCTCAGTCGCCGACATGCGCCGCACCAAGTGCTTGGCCGACAGCTGTGACGGATGATCCAGGCCGGCCGCCGCGAGCATTTCCGCCAGCGCCTTGAGCGTGTTGCGGTGGAAGTTGAACACCCGCTGGGCCTTATCCGGCACCACCAGGGCGCGCTGGCGCAGTGGGTCTTGGGTGGCGACGCCGGTGGGGCATTTATTGGTGTGACAGCTTTGCGACTGAATGCAGCCGATGGCAAACATGAAACCGCGCGCCGAGTTGGCCCAGTCGGCGCCGATGGCCAAGACGCTGGCGATATCGAATGCACTGACGATTTTGCCACTGGCGCCGAGCTTGATCTTGTCGCGCAGGTTCAGGCCCACCAGGGTGTTGTGCACGAACAGCAGGCCCTCACGCAGCGGCACGCCGATATGGTCGGTGAACTCCACGGGCGCGGCGCCGGTGCCGCCTTCCTTGCCGTCGACCACGATAAAATCCGGGAGGATACCGGTGTCGAGCATGGCCTTGGCGATGCCCATGAATTCCCACGGGTGGCCGAGGCAGAACTTGAAACCCACCGGTTTACCACCGGAGAGTTCACGCAGTTGGGCGATGAACTGCATCAGTTCGATCGGCGTGGAAAATGCGCTGTGGCGCGACGGCGAGATGCAATCCTCGCCCATCATGATGCCGCGGGTGTCGGCAATTTCCCGGGTGACTTTGTGCTTGGGCAGGATCCCGCCATGGCCGGGTTTGGCGCCCTGGCTCATCTTGATTTCGATCATGCGCACTTGTGGGTTTTGTGCCTGCACGGCGAAGCGTTCCGGGTCGAAGCGGCCGTCGCTGGTGCGGCAGCCGAAGTAGCCGCTGCCCAGTTCCCAGGTCAGGTCGCCGCCGTGTTCGCGGTGGTAAGGGCTGATGCTGCCTTCGCCGGTGTCGTGGGCAAAGTTACCCAGCTTGGCACCCTGATTGAGCGCGCGGATGGCGTTGGCGCTCAACGAGCCAAAACTCATCGCCGAGATGTTGAACACCGACGCCGAGTACGGTTGCGTGCACTGTGGGCCGCCGACCATCACGCGAAACGCGTTGGGGTCGCTCAGGGGCGCGGGACGCATGGAGTGGCCGATGAATTCGAAGCCCGACTGGTACACGTCGATCAGGGTGCCGAAGGGTTTGTCCGCTGTTTCGTTCTTGGCGCGCGAGTACACCAGCGAGCGCTGGGACCGCGAGAAGGGCAGGGCATCGCTGTCGGACTCAAGCAGGTATTGGCGGATTTCCGGGCGAATGGCTTCCACCAGGTAACGGATATTGCCCAGGATCGGGTAATTGCGGCGCACGGCGTGGGGGCTTTGCAGCAGGTCGAAAATGCCGATCAGGCTCAACACGCCGGTGACCAGGGTGATGGGCCACAGCCATTCGTGGTGGATAAAAGGGAGGCTGGCGAGGGTGAAAATGACGCACACGGCAAAGAAGGCGTAACGGCTCAGTAACGACAGGCTCATACGGTTTTTTCCTCAGGTTCAACGCTACAGGTCGATCCGCCATTCTGCGCCTGTAGGGAAAGCCGGGACAACCGATAAGGGCATTGAGCTGGGGCTTGTCCTTATTGCAATCGGTTCTCGTTTGGGTGCATTATTTGCGTTACTGTATAACACATTGAATCCACCCAGACGCCCAGGAGGCCTTATGAAAGCTGGTATCCATCCCGACTACCGTACCGTGTTGTTCCACGATACCGCCGCCGACGTGTTCTTCCTGATCGGCTCCACCGCTGACAGCGACCGCACCCATGTACATAGCGACGGCAACACCTACCCGTACATCCCGCTGGACGTCTCCAGCGCCTCGCACCCGATCTACACCGGCCAGCAGCGCAAGACTCAGGTTGAAGGCCGGATTGCCGGTTTCAACAAGCGGTTTGCATCGTTTGGCTCCGGTGCGAAGAAAGCCGAGGAGTGAGGGACTCACGTTTCACCTCAAAGGCTGCTGCCGCTCCCGGAGCGGCTTTTTTTTGACTATTGTCGACCGCTCGTCGCAACCCCTCAGTGGCTATTCAACTGCCAGTTGAATATCCCGAAAACCAATGTAGAGTTAGTCGTTAACGCATAACGTTAAGCATTAAAAGATGATAAGAAGCTTTAAATGCGCTGATACCAGAACCCTTTTTGAAACCGGTCGAACGCGTCGTTGGTCAGCCATCCTTTCAGTGGCGGAACGAAAGTTGAGCATGCTGGATGCTGCGGTTGAACTCACCGACCTGCGTTCGCCGCCGGGAAACCGGTTGGAACAGCTATATGGTGACCGCGAGGGGCAACACAGCATACGAATCAATGGTCAATTCCGAATCTGTTTCATCTGGGGGCCAAATGGTCCGGAAAACGTTGAAATTGTGGATTACCACTGAGGTGAATCATGTTTAAGAATGGCATGCGTCCCGTACACCCTGGGGAAATTCTCAAGGAAGAGTACTTGGAACCGCTGGGCCTTACCGCCGCTGCTCTCGCAAGGGCGCTGCATGTTTCCGCGCCTACGGTCAATGACATCGTCTTGATGCGCCGCAGCATCAGCGCGGATGTCGCGTTACGTTTGGCTGCTGCCTTTGAAACATCCGCGCAATTCTGGCTGAACCTGCAGACTGCCTATGATCTGCGCACAGCGGAAATCACCAAGGGTGCTCAGATTTACAAGGAAGTCGAAAAAGTTGCGCATTGCGCATGATGTTGTACTTGGTGCATTAAAAACCCGGCAAATAGCCGGGTTTTTAATGCTGATCGTTTCGTGGGGTTGTTTAACCCTCTCTATACAGCCCTACGCCGCCGTTTGCCGTATCGGCAACACCACCCGAAAGGTCGTTCCCTTGCCCACCTCGCTGCTGACGGAGATGTTGCCATGGTGTTTCTTGATGATGCCGTAGGAGAGTGACAACCCCAGCCCGGTGCCTTCGCCCACCGGCTTGGTGGTAAAGAACGGGTCGAAGATCTTCTGCACGGTTTCGGGTGTAATCCCACAGCCGTTGTCCGCCACTTCCAGCCAGATATTCTCGCCTTCCACACCGTTGCTGATGGTAATGGTGCCGCGTTCCGGCCCCATGGCTTGTGCGGCGTTGATCACCAGGTTCATCACCACCTGGTTGAGCTGCGAGGCCAGGCATTCGATTTCCGGCAGTGGGTTGTAGTGTTTGACCACATCGGCCTTGTACTTGAGTTCACTGGCGACGATGTTCAGCGTCGAATCGATGCCCTGTTGCAGGTTGGCAAATTGCCAGGTCTGGTCGTTGTCGACACGGGAGAAGTTCTTCAGGTCCTTGACGATCTGCACCACGCGGCCGATGCCTTCCTTGGACTCCCGGATCAGAATTGGAATGTCTTCCTTGAGAAAGTCCAGCTCCAGGCCGGTTCGCAGGGCTTTGAGTTGATCACGCTGTTCTTGCGGCGCAATCAGTTCTTCGGCGCTTTGATAGGCATCGAGCATCTGTTGCAGCTGGTTGAAGTAGCTGTCCAGGGTGCTGAGGTTGGATGAGATAAAACCCACTGGGTTGTTGATTTCATGGGCCACACCCGCCGCGAGTTGGCCAAGCGAGGCGTGTTTTTCCGACTGCACCAGTTGGCTTTCCAGGTGCTTGCGCTCGTCGATTTCCAGTTGCAGCGCCTGGGTGCGTTGTTCCACCAACTGCTCCAGGTGAGTGGTTTGCAGCGTGGCGCGACGGGCCATGTCCCATTTATTGGCCAGGGTATTGGCCATTTGCTGGACTTCAATGTTATCGAACGGTTTTTTCAGGATCAGCAAGCGATCATGGCCATTCAGGCGGTCCAGCAGGTCTTCCCAGGAATAGTCGGAGTACGCGGTGCACACCACCACCTGCAGGTCGGGGGCGACTTTCCAGAGTTCCTCTATCGTTTTCGCACCGTCCCAGCCCTGGGGCATACGCATGTCGACGAACGCCAGGGCATAGGGCTGCTGCTGTGCCATCGCCGAGATGAGTAATTGCAGGCCTTCTTCTCCGCCGTAGGCTGAGTGCAGCTCGAAGGCCGGGGCCTTGGCTTTGACCGTAGCGCCAAACAATGCTGATTCCATCTCATCCAGCACTTGGTTGGAGTCAACCACAGGCATCAGGATCTTGCGGAAGTCGTCGTGAATCGACGGCGTGTCATCAATCAACAGGATGCGTCGGTTAGGGGGCTTGTTCATGCGGGACTTCCGGCAAGGGTCAGAGGAATGGTCAAGGTAAATACCGCGCCCCGGCCCGGCCCGTCGCTGTGGGCGGTGAGCTGGCCATTCATCTCCACAGCGGCCAGGGCGCAGCTGTGCAGGCCAAAGCCGTGGCCTTCCTTGCGGGTGGTAAAACCGTGGGTAAAGATGCGGGTCATGTTTTCGGCCGGTATGCCTTCGCCATCGTCCTTCACGCTGATCTGCAGGGTATCGTCATCCCTCTGCTCGACCCTGAGGGTCATCTGCCGTGGCCGGTCGCTGAGGTTGGACATGGCATATTTGGCATTGCTGATCAGGTTGACCATGATCAACAGCAACCGGTGTTTGTCTGCCAGGATTTCCGGTACCTGGGCGTAGTGCTTGACCACCGTCACATTGTGGCGGCTCAGCGCACCGGCGTTCATCCGCAAGGCATCTTCCATCAACACGCTGATATGCACCGGCTCCAGCAGCGTTGACGCCCCGGCATAGGATTGCTGGGTGGAGACGATGTCCTTGATGTGGTCGACGCTTTTGCTCAGTTGCGCCAGTTCGTCGGTCATGCCTTGCTGTTCGACGGCAATCGCCTCCACCAGTTGGTTCAGGTAGCCGGGCAGCAACTTACCCTTTTCATCCTGAGTCAGGAAGGTACCCAGGTCCCCCTGGTGTTCGTTGATCAACTGCATGGCCTTGCCCAGGCCCTGGGCCTTGCTGCTGCGTAATTTGCGCGCAACCATGTCGGCGGAAATGTTCACGCTGTTAAGCACGTTGCCGACGTTGTGCAGCACGTTGGTAGCAATCTCCGCCATGCCGGCCTGACGGGCGCTGTCGAGTAACTCACTCTGGGCATCCTTGAGCTGCTGCGTGCGCCGCTCCACGCGTTGCTCCAGGGTTTCATTGGCGGCCTGCAAGGCCCGATTGACGCGGTTGATCTCGGCAAAGCTGCGCAACAGGCGCACGGCCAGGTACAGCAGCAAAACCACCAGCAGGGTGGCGAACACCAGCAGGTAACGATGGTACTTCTGGTCGACGAGGTCGGCCGTCTGTTGATCCTGGTTGAGGTAATGGGTCAGCTCATCCAGGCGGTCGGCCACGGGAATGGCTGCAATCCGTTCGAGCAAATTATTGACCAGCGGTTGTTCGCGCAAAATCAGCTCGATGTGCTTGCTCAAGATCTCAACCGGTGCCTGGAACTCGGTTGGCAACTGTTCCTTGTTCACCGCCAGCTTGCCCAGGCCCACCAGGATATCGGCGGCACGCTCGTCGCTGGTGACCTGGGCGAACTCCAGGCTGCTGAGCAGCAGGTCGTAGGTGTCGGTGGCGACGCTTTGCAATTGCCGCCTGCCGTCCTCGTCATAGCGGCTGAACTGGGCCTGGATATCGTCTTCAGCGGTCGGCAAGAAGGCCAGGGAGTTGCGCAGCACCGCGTTGTGGGATTTGAACTGATCCACCAACCGGGCTTTTTCCTGGATCGCCGCCTGGTAACCCTCCAGGGTGGCTTGCCAGCGGGACAGGTCTTCTGGGGCGTGATAGGTGGGGTGACTCTGCAGATCTGCCCACAGCCGCGTCATTTCCCGCAGGGGGGTAACCAGAGGGTCGTAGTTGTGCGTGACGGCGATCCTGGCCTTGAGCACCTCGCTGTCCCATTGCGCATTGAGTTGCTGCAGTTGGCGGATCAGGTCGCGGGACTGGGTGTAAGTGGCCGTCTGATCGCGGGACGACTTCACGTACAGAAACACCAGGATCGAGGCCAGCAACAGCGTCATCAGGCTGAGGAGAAACTGGCTGGTACGGCGGCGAGAAAGGGTCATGAGAGTTGGCTCATAGCGGCTTGCCTGCCCATTCGCCGGTCAGGGTCTTGAGAAACTGCACGATCAGCGCCTTGTCTTCGGCGGAGGGCGTGCGGCCCAGTTGGTAGGTGAACATCACATCCACCGCTTCTTCCAGTGTCCTGGCCGACGCATCGTGAAAATACGGCGCGGTGACCGCCACGTTGCGCAAGCTGGGCACTTTGAACACATGGCGATCTTCCTCGTCCTGGGTCAGCAGGTAGCGCCCCAGGTCCGATTCGACCGGGTTGCCGCGCGCCTTGAAGTAGTCCCCCATCACGCCGAACTTCTGGAACATATTGCCGCCGATATTGATGCCCTGGTGGCAGGCGATACAGCCGTAATCCTTGAAGCGCTGGTAGCCGTACTTTTCCTGGATCGTGAGGATATCGGTATTGCCCAACAGGTACCGGTCGAACCGCGAGTTGGGGGTCAGCAGCGTTCGCTCATAAGTGGCCAGCGCATTTTGCACGTTGGCGGCGGTGACGCCGTCGGAGTACGACTGGCTGAAGGCGGCCTGGTAGGCGGGCAGGGCGGACAGGTTCTGCACCACGGTTTTCCAGTCGCTGCCCATCTCCACCGGGCTGATGACCACTTGTTCGATCTGCGCTTCCAGCGTGTCCACCCGGCCGTTCCAGAACTGCTTGAAATTCTGGCTGGCGTTAAACACCGTGGGCGTGTTGATCTCCACCGGGTGGCCATCGAAGCCAATGGAGAACGGTTTGTCATCGGCACCGCCGCTGTCCAGTCGATGGCAACTGGCGCAGGACAAGGTGTTATTGGCCGACAGCCGCGGCTCGTTGAACAGCTGGCGGCCCAGTTCGACTTTAGCCGGGTCCAGGGTCGGCGCCGCCGGCAACGGCTTGAGCGGCTCGTCCAACGGGGCGGCCATCAAGGGCGCTGCCGTGACCAGCCAACACGTGAACATCAGGCCAATTCGAGTAGTTGAGACTGCGCTCAAACGAGCACTCCTTGCGTTCGGCTATTGATCGGGCATCAGGGGCGCGGAGCCCACTTGCAGCAACTGGGCGAAATCCTTTGAAGGTACAGCCTTACTGAACAGATGGCCTTGGCCTTCTTCACATTGCTGGGTTTGCAGGAACTTCAGCTGCTCCAGCGTCTCCACCCCTTCGGCGATGATGCTCAACCGCAGGCTCTTGCCCATGCCGATGATAGCGCTGATCAACTGTTCGTCCTGGTTATTCACATTCAGGCCTTGCACAAAAGACTGATCGATTTTCAGCACGTCAATGGGGAAGCGTCGCAGGTAGCTGAGGCTGGAGTAACCGGTGCCGAAATCATCCAGGGCCAGGCGTACGCCCATGGCTTTGATCTTGTTCAGCATTTCAACGGTGTCGTCGACATTTTGCATCAACACGCTTTCGGTGATCTCCAGCTCCAGTCGGTCGGGCGGCAGGCCGCTTTGCTTCAGGATCGCGGCCAGGTTGTCGACAAAATCCCGCTGGCGGAAGTCAATCGCCGAGATATTCACCGAGATGCACAGCGAGGGCAGGCCCATCACGCGCCACGCCTGTGCCTGCTGGCAGGCTTCGCGCAGTACCCATTGGGTCAGGCGCACGATCAGGCCACTGTCCTCAGCCACGGGAATGAAATCCACGGGGCTGACCCACCCTGAGCGGGGTTGAAACCAACGTATCAGTGCTTCTGCTCCTACGATCCGCCCGGATTTCAGGTCCAGCTTCGGTTGGTAGTGCAGCACAAACTCATCGCGCTTCAAGGCCTGGCGGATCGCACTTTCCAGGTTTTGCTGATGCTGGGCGCGCAGGTTCATAGCGTCGGTATAAAAGCTGAAACTGTCGGGGCCGCGCTCTTTACTGGTGTGCATGGCCGTTTCAGCGTGTTTGATCAACTCCACCGCGGTGCCGCTGTCATTGGGGTAAATGCTGATGCCCAGGCTGGCCGTGATGCTCAGGTCATGCCCCGCGACGTGGCGAGTCGCGCTGATGACCTTGAGGAGTTTCTGGGCAACGCCCTGGGTCTGCTGGGGGTGCAGGATATCGTTGAGCACGATCACGAACGCGTCGGAGCCGTAGCGGAACACCGAGTCCGACTCACGCACCGCCGCCACCAGGCTTTGGCTGACCTGCTGCAGCACCTCGTCGCCTACCGGATAGCCCAGGGCATTGTTGATGCGCTTGAAACGGTCCAGCCCGATGAACATGACCGCCAGTTGGGTGTCATGCCGACGGCCCAAGGCCATGGCCTGGGTCAGCCGGTCGCCCAGCAGCGTACTGTTGGGCAATTCGGTCAGCGCGTCGTACTGCAGCAGGTGCGAGACTTTCAGCAGTTCCTGCACACGTTCTTCAACGGTGCGCTCCAGGCTGCTCACTTTGAGCGCGACGTCCTGGGCCAGCTGCCACTTCCACGTCAAGGCGCTGGCCATCTGGCGGATTTCCAGGTTGTCGAAGGGCTTTTTGAGGATCAGCAACTGGTCGTTGTATTTCAATCGCGCTTCGATGGCCTCGAAGGAATAGTCGGAATACGCCGTGCACAGGGCAATCTGCAGGTTAGGGTCGGCATTCCAGAGGGCTTCGATGGTTTGCAAGCCATCCCAACCCGGCGGCATGCGCATGTCGAGGAACGCCATGGCATAAGGCGCGCCGGCGGCCAGTGCCTTGTGTACCAGGGCCAGGGCTTCCTCACCCTGGTAGGCGGAGTCCAGCTCAAACACCTGGCGCACTTTGGCCGGGGTGCCGAACAGGGTGTGCTCAAGGGTGTCCAGCGAGGGCTGGGCGTCTGTCTCGGCACAGAGGATCTTGCGAAAGTCCTGGTGGATGGAGGCAGTGTCATCGACGATCAGAATACGACGGTTGGCCTTGACTGAATCCGGGGTCATACGGCGCACGGCGACTGCAAAAGGTTCGACTGCATAATGACTTCTTCCCTGGTTGCACGTCTGAGCGGGTTGCCAGCGGCTATGAGAGCATAGTCGAGCTCCCTTGATATCGACGGCCAGTTGGCGTCAAATCAACCCCACGCCTTAAGCGAGGGAAGACGGCTTGGGACAAGGGCTCAATGTAGCTCAATTTTGTTTAATTTGAAGGCGCAGTCGGCATGGATGAACAACTCGCGAAGCTTTCCACCGAAAAACCCACCATTTTGCTGGTCGACGATGAAGAGTCGATCCTCAATAGCCTGCGCCGCTTGTTGCGCGGCCAGCCCTACGATGTGCTGCTCGCCGGCAGCGGTGCCCAGGCCCTGGAAATCATGGCGGCGCAGCCCATCGACCTGGTCATGAGCGATGCGCGCATGCCGGGCATGGACGGGGCCACGCTGTTGGCCAAGGTCCATGATATGTATCCCACCACCAGCCGCATCCTGCTGACCGGGTATGCCGACCTCCCGACGATCATCAAGGCGATCAACGAAGGCCAGATCCACCGTTACATCGGCAAACCCTGGAATGACGATGAACTGAAGCTGATCCTGCAGCAGGCCCTGGAACATCAGCGCCTGGAGCGCCTGACCCAGGCGCAGAACGAGCAGCTCAAGACGCTCAACGCGACCCTTGAAAAACGCGTGGAGTCGCGCACTGGCGAGCTGCAGCAGACCGCCGACATGCTCGACCTGGCCTACGAAGAACTCAAGCGCAGTTACGTGACGGGCACCGAGGTGTTTTCGCTGTTGGCCAACTTGCGCCTGCCCAAGGACAAGCAGACCAACCGCCAGTTGATCGACCTGATCCGGGTGTACTGCAACGCCCAGGCCATGGACGAGGTCAGCACGCGCGACCTGACCATGGCCGCCGCGCTCTACAACATCGGCAAACTGAGCTGGACCGACAGCATGATGACCGCCCCGGCCGATAGGCTGCACAGCACTGACCGCGATCTGTACCGCGCCTATCCGACGCAGAGCGAGTCGCTGCTGATGACGCTGGAGCCGATGAAGGATGCGGCGCGGATCATTCGCCACCACCAGGAACGCTATGACGGCAGCGGCTTTCCCGATCACCTCAAGGAGGAGGCGATTCCGTTCGGTTCACGCCTGCTGAAACTGGCGGTGGATTTCATCGAGTTGCAGAAAGGCCTGATCCTTGAGCGGCAGATGAACAGTGATGAAGCGCTGCTCTACATCCAGAAGTATGCCGGGCGCCTTTACGACCCCAGCCTGGTCGACGATTTCATTCAGGCCTGCGCCAAGTTCCTCAGTGATGTGACGCTGGGCGATCCCACCGTCAAGGTCCTGACCACCCGTGAACTGGCGGACGGCATGGTCCTGGCACGTAACCTCAATGCCGATAACGGCATGTTGCTGCTCAACGCCGGCAAGGTGCTGAACCTGCCGCTGGTGGACAAGCTCATTGCGTTTGAGGCAATGGAAGGCGCGAAATACGCCATTTTTATCAAAGTACCCGAAGAGACCGCGAACCTTTCATGAGCACCTCTACTATCCGCATCGCCGCCGCCCTCCTGATCGGCAGCGACGGCCAAACATTGCTTGTACGCAAGCGTGGCACCCAAGCGTTCATGCAGCCTGGTGGCAAGATCGACGCCGGCGAGCAACCTGCCGAGGCCCTGGCCCGCGAGCTGCACGAAGAGCTGAACCTGTGTATCGACCCCAGCCAAGCCCTCTACCTCGGCAACTTCAGCGCGCCCGCGGTCAACGAGCCGGGCTTTACCGTCGAAGCTGAGTTGTTCCAGGTACGCATCGATGTGCCGGTCACCCCCGCTGCTGAAATCGAAGAGGTACGCTGGATCGATCCTGCCGGTGATGGCGGCTTGCACTTGGCGCCGTTGACACGCGACCTGATCCTGCCGTTTTACCGTGCGTCACTGACCGCAACGGCCTGAAGCCTATGATCATCCGTGCACTGGGGGCCCACGACGCCGAGGCTTATCGGGCCTTGATGCTGGAGGCGTACGGCGCCTATCCGCAGGCATTCACCTCCAGCGTGGCCGAGCGGGCGGCGATGCCGTTGAGCTGGTGGCAAAAGCGCCTCGACAACCCACTGGATCGGCTGCTGGGCGGTTTCGACGGCGATGAACTGGCGGGTATTGTCGGTCTGGCGTACGAGCCACGCGAGAAGGCGCGGCACAAGGTGACCCTGTTCGGTATGTACGTGACCGGGGCCTATCAGCAAAGAGGCCTGGGCCTGCGGTTGGTCGAGGCGGCCCTGGATGAAGCGCGCCGACATCCGCGCTTGAAAGTGATCCAGCTGACCGTCACCGCCGGTAATGACGCCGCGTTTGCGCTGTACCAGCGCTGTGGGTTCACCCAGTACGGTCTGGAACCGCTGGCGGTGCGGGTGGGCGTGGATTACTTCGACAAAATCCACATGTGGCGCGAACTGCAAGACCAGTGATACGCCCTGTGGGAGGGGGAAAGCCCCCTTCCACCGGTTGAGCTGAGCCTTTCAACGCACCGCGCTGACCCCATCCAAGGTGGAAAACGAGGTGTCCTTCGCGGTCAGCAGAAAGTCGCGCATATACGGCGCATCCAGCATGTCCGCGCGAATCCCTGCATACAGCGTCGCAAACAAACCCTTCTCACCCAGCCGCTTGGCTTTCACGTAGCCGCGCGAGCTGTATTCATGCAGCGCCCAGTGGGGCATGCCGCACACGCCACGGCCGCTGGCCACCAGTTGCATCATCATCACCGTCAGTTCCGAGGTGCGCACCTGCGCCGGCTCAACGTCGGCCGGTTCGAGGAAGCGAGTGAAGATGTCCAGGCGGTCGCGCTCCACCGGGTAGGTGATCAGGGTTTCGGTCAGCAAGTCTTGCGGCACGATGTAGGCCTTGTTCGCCAGCGCGTGCTGGTTGGCCACGGCGAGCATGGCTTCATAGGTGAACAGCGGCACATAGGTAATGCCTGGCAGTTCCAGCGGGTCGGACGTCACCACCAAGTCCAGGTCACCCCGGGCCAACGCCGGCAGCGGCGCGAAGGCAAAGCCCGAGGCCAGGTCCAGCTCGACTTCCGGCCAGGCATCGCGGAACTGGTCGATGGTCGGCATCAGCCACTGGAAGCAGCTGTGGCACTCGATGGCCATGTGCAAACGCCCGGCGGTGCCGCCGGCCAAGCGTGCAATGTCGCGCTCGGCGCCGCGCAGCAGCGGCAGGGTGGCGTCGGCCAGTTGCAGCAAGCGCAGGCCGGCGCTGGTGAAGCGCAGCGGCTTGGTCTTGCGCACGAACAACGGCATGCCCAGGCGCTCCTCCAGTTCCTTGAACTGATGAGAAAGCGCCGATTGAGTCAGGTGCAGGCGTTCAGCGGCTTCGACCAGGCTGTCGGCTTCGCGCAAGGCGTGCAGGGTCTTGAGGTGGCGGATCTCTAGCACGGGTTATCCATGAGTAAATTTGATGTTTGAGAAGGAATAGTTGAATTTGTCTCATGTTTACAGCCTCTCATTCAACCCCTGCCGAGCGTCACGACGCCGAAACCTCGTCGGCAGCGACCCACAACGGACGGATATGAGGCAGCGCCGAGGATTTTTTGCCGATATCGGAAAACGGCAATGTCGGGTCATCACCGTGAGTCAGGCCTCGATGCTCCGGCAGCTTCAAGTGGGCTTTCTCGAACTGATCGAATGTGGCTGCGCGCCGGTTGTAATGAAAGTGCGCGTACCACAGCGGCGTTGGCGGCAACGCGGTCAAATCCCAGATTTCATATTCCTGCATGAAATCCGGACGCCCTTCACGTAACAGGGGCAGGCGTTTCAACCCGCTGTTACGCCTTACCTCGACCACGTTATGCCTGGCCAGGTCATCGAGCATGCCATCGGTGGGCTTTTTACTGGACAGGGAAAACTCCGTCCGCAGGGCACGGCCGGTTGTCGTCAGCTGTGTGGCGCCGTCCTGCAGCTGTTTGAGGGTTATATGATCGGGTGCCAAGGGCGCGATGGTTCGCGCCCGGGTGAGCAGCTCATCGGCCTCTCTTGCCAGCATCTCCTCCATCTCCACCGGCAACAGGCCTTGACGGGCGTAGTCACGCACTTTTTTGATGTAAGCCGCCACGGCCTTCAGTCGCGCTTGCGCTTCACTGATCAGGGCGTTGAGGCTCCTGGCGGCGACAACCTCGGCAATCGGCTCGGGGTTGGTCAGGTAATACCGGCCATTGGCGGTTTGCTCCCAGATTTCGGTACGGCCTTGGGCACCGGTGATGGTGTAGCGACGTACGCGGGTCGAGGGTTCCCAGCTTTCCACACCGATCAGCAGCGTGTTGTCTTCAGTTTCGAAAATTCTGCGGGGGCTGCTGATAGGCTTGCGCGGTGCAGGCTCACGCAAGGTTTTACGGGCGCGCTCGGCCATTTTTTCCAGTTCGGCGCGCAGTTGGGGGACGTAAACCGCGTCGAAATGTTGGGGGTAACTGGTTGACCAGCGGTCCAGGTTCATCCGCATGTTTTCGTAGGCATCAATGCAGAAATTGAGGATCGTGTTGCGTTGATTGAGGTTCGAACTGATTTCCAGCAAGTCGGTTTGCAGATCCAACGCACGCCAGGTCGTGGTTTTGGCGTTCTTCAGCGCACCTTGCAGGTAATGCCAGGAGACGTCCGACAGTGCCTTGCCATGATCGATGACGTCCAGCAGGGCGGCGACCTTGGTGTAGTTACGTTTTCTCTCGGACAGGTGCCGGTTTATCACCTCTGAGGCAATGTTTATTCGTTGTCGGTGCTCACGGAGGGAGACCCGGCTGTTCCAAGTGTTCATGGTCTCCATCGCGGTCTCGGTGTGGCGAAAGTGCTCAAGGTTGGCAATGTGTTTGCCCCTGATCTGTTCTCTGAGGGCCGCCCGTACCGTCACCTGCTCATAGGGCATGGCCTCTAGGAGAGCGGTCAGTTTTTCAATGTCATCGGAATGGGTGACCATCCGTTCTCCCCTGAGCTTGATCAGCCATTGTGACTTCCAGACCACTTCATACGCGGCATCACTTTTGGCTTTAGTCCCAACGCTGGCCCGGTTGCCGCGGGAAAATGGAAGGACTTGCTCGAACTGCTCATGAAGCTGTTTAGCAAGCGCTATGCCTTGCGTCAGGTCGGTTACAAGCTCGTCGAACAGGGCGGTCTCGCCGTTTTCGTAGCGATCTACCAGAGTCCCTACGCGCTTATGGTTTTGGTCGAAACGATGATAGATCTGGTCAATGCTGGCCTCGAGTGCGTACTGCCGACGGTAGACCTGATCGGTCCACCAGCGCGGCAGACGCTCACGAATTGCCAACGGCCACAGCGGGTCCAGCCTGTCCGCCAGGTGCCCGAGCGCCGCACCGCCGCCTGCCAGGCCACCGGGGTGTGAGGTGCCGTAGACACCGAAGTGCGTGTCCCACTGCCCGGTTTCATCCAGGGCAATCGGCTGCTTGTAGGTTTTTTTCGAGTTGCCGCTCAGGCGCCAGTGACCATCCTGCAGCTCAACCTGATAGAGCGCATGCCTGCGCAGGATGAAGTCGCCGTCGGCATGCCGGTAGATGTGACGATAAAGGCCGTACGTCGCCGGCTGCAGGTGGCCGAGCGAGAGCGCTTTCTCGTATTCGTAACCGCTGAACCGCAGGCCTATATGGGCACTGCGGCTCGGGGGCGGACGCAAATAACCGCTCACGTTGAACGCGTTGCGCAATTGGCGCGCGGCGGTGCGTGCACGCGCGGCATTCGGGGTGATGAGCACGCCGGTGCCCACGTCGATGGCGGCATCGATCAGTGATTGAAGGACCTGCGTTACCGCCTGTAATCCTTCAACCGGGTCGCCGCGCCGAAACGCACGGACGGCTTCGTTGGCACTGGTCCAACCATCGTGCAGACCGATGGCGGTACCCACGATGGGTACCACACCCATGGCCATCTTGATCCAGGTAAAGGCCTGCTCACCCTTCATCGCATAGCGTTCCCGGTACAGCTCGCTGTTGGAGCGTGAGGTGGCGCGGTGAGCCTCAAGCAAGCGGCCCATGTGGGCGTTGAACACGTGAGTGGCCAGCGACGGTGCGCCTGGCCAGGGTTTGCCGATGGCAATCAGGGCACTATAGTTTTTCAGCACGGCCTGGTTGATCCGGCCGGCATGGCGTTCGACGTCTCCGGGCACTGCGCGTGCGGCCAGGTAACTGACCATGTCGCTGGACAGGCACAGGTTGTAGAGGGCCTGGCGGGCTTGCTCGCGGGTATCGAAGCGCCGCACGTACTGGCGGTCCGGGCTGTCGGGCAGGTAGAGGAGGGTCAGCCCGGTACTTTTTTCTTCAATGAAGCTGATGCCGGACAACGTGCTGGGGCCGTCATCGGTGTCTGCCCCGCCGACACTGAGTACGGCCGGCAGCACAACGAGACCCACCGGCTTGGCCTGCTCGGCGGCCCGGTTGAACACCTGCAGTTCATCCGCCGTGAGGGTGCCATTCAGGTGTGCCAGCCGCCCCTGAATCTTCAGTATCAGGCGGTGGGGTTCCATCAGGCATTCCAGGCGAGCGTCGCGAGTAAACGAGGCTTCCCGGTCGGTGCCCAGCCATGTCTCCTTGATCAGGTCCTCATACTGTTGTGCCACGTCCAGCTCGGTGACCATTGTTTTCACGTAGCGCGGGGTGAGGGCTGCCGCGAGGACTTCACGCTCATTCGTATCGAGCGTGCTGACGAGCACTTTCATAAAGCCCAGGCGTTCACTGAGTGCGTTATCGATGTTACCCAACGCCAGGTCTTCAAGGCTCAGGCTGACTCGGGCCGTGCTGGGTTCCAGCACGGTTTTGGTCGGGGTTCCCGGTGCGCCGGGCGCGGCGAAAAAGTGCTGCCGGTGGGCAACGGTTTCGGGCAAATCCAGTGTCACGGAAAAGGGCTGTTTGAGGGCGAAATCCCGGTTCAGGCGCTTTTCAAGCTGGGTCTTGCAGTAGGTGTGGCTCAGGGGCAGTTTTTGTTCCAGTGCGTGATCGGCCCTGCGCATGGCCCGCCAATAGTCTTCGATCCATGCCTTGAGCTGGGCTCGGTCTTCGGCGCTGACGGTAGTGAGCCAGGTGGTCAGGTGTTCGGCCAGGGCGCCCGTCTGCTGTCGCTCACGCCACTGGGTATAAGCCAGTTCGCGTGCTTCATTCGCCGGTACGCCCAGTTCGTGCAGCAGTTTTACGCGGATGGCTTGCAGTTCAGTGGCTTGTTGCAGGGCTTGTTCGGGCTCGGATGTACGGTGCAACAGCACTTCAATCTGCTGCACACCGTTGGAAAGCTGCTGGTGCAAGCTGTAGTCGAAGGCCTTCTGGCTCAGCAGGCGGGGCTCAAGCGTCAGCGCCGGCTGAGTGGAGGTTTGGACGAAGAACCACGCTTGCAACTGCGCAAAGTTGTCAAAGCGATGCACACCACCATTGTGGCCTGGCCAGTAGAGCAGCAGGCTGTTGGGCGAGGAGGGCAATGCTTTCAAGGTGCTGGCTTGGGTAATCAGCAGCACACCCTCGAGTTCTTTTTGGCTGATGGTTTTTTCGCCGTTCTTCTGCTCGATCATGGACAGGACGAGGCAGGCGACCGCGATGTCCTTGGCGGGTGGTTTGTCGGGGTCCAGCCCATCCATCAACCACTGGTATTCAGGGATGCTGATTTGATTCAACTGTCGTAGCAGCTCGGCTTCCTGCTTCAACCCCTGCCATCGCGCCTGCAGCAGGGCGGTGTATTGAGGGGTGTGCTTCTGCAGTAGCGCCGACAGCATGAGCGCCGGTTTTTGATCGAGCAAAGCGCCGGCTGCTGTGTAGGCCTGCTGCCGGGCCTGATGCAGTGCATCGAATAGAGGGGTGAGTAAGGCCAGGCGCGAGTCGTCCTCGCCCACGAAGACTTCAAGGGCGTTTTGCTGTTGTTTCAAGGCCTGGCGGCGTAGCCCCAATGGCACATCGGCGGTCAAGCCAGTAAAGGGCGGCGGGTTTTCGGTACTGTCGGGTGCAGCGGGCAGTTCTGGGGCTGCAGCGAACAGTGGCTCCCGTTGCAGGCGGTCGATCCGCTCGGCAGTGTGCAGCGCGCTCGCGCCGTGCTCGGCCAAATCACCGTCGGCCGCAGACGTCAGGGTGTCTTGTTTTTGCTTGATCCAATGCTCCTGAAGGTGTGTCAGCCCCGCCTGCAAGGGGGTCTCAACCGTGCGGTACTCGATGCTGTGCTCGCGGGTTATCTGCGTGACGCCGGGGAACAATTCCGGCTGATCACGTAGCCAGGTTTCCAGGCGGACGCGGTCGCCGAACACCATCAGCGCCGGCTGTCGGGTGGGCAAGTACACACACTGAGTCACAGGGTTGTCCTGGTCGGTACGGGTCATGACCAATACACCCGGCACCTCGACCGTAGGGCCGCTGGCAGACGTCAACAGCAGTTGCTCGACATACAGGGCCTGGCCGTCGGCGGGTTGTTCGTCGGCAGGTGGATCGACCAGCCGTAGGAGCGGGGCCACCTGGTCGGTATTGATCTCGCTCACGGCGACGGCATGTTGGGCGGCGGCCAGGAAATGCTGGCGGTACAGTTGGTTGGCCAGTTCGCGCCGGGCCATCGGGGTGCCGGGCGCGCGGGCAATCCACCAGGTGATCCAGTGGCTTCTGATCCCATGCCGCAGGTTCAGCTTCAGCAACCGTTGCAGCAGCGCAACCGGTGTCGTCTCTTCAGAGAGACCAGTGAGTGTGCAGCGTTGGTCGAGGGTGGGGTCTACGCCCGCGAACGCATAGTGTTGTTGAGCGTAGGCCCAGGCGTCCGTGAGCGTGACATCCCGGGCAGGGGCATCACCTTGCGCGGCGAAATGCAGATGTACCTGCTCGCCATCCACGTCCAATTCCTGCCTGATCAGTGTGTTGATCGATGCGCGCACGCTGGGCGCGGTCGCCATCAGGTCGCGCAAACGCTGGCGACTGTCCTGCCAGCTCTCGCGCGCTTGCAGCAAGAGATTTTCATCCACAGCACGGCCTAGAGGGGATGAGGGCCTGCGAATGTCGCTGAGGGTAATGCGTGTGTTGAGTTGTTCCGCCATCAGAATGTCTCGGGATCAATGAAGTAACGGGCATTGAACGTCGGCGTGACTTCTGTGGGGGCTTAGATAGTTGTCGCAGTGACCGTTGAGCGGGCTTCATCAAACTGTCACGCAACTGTGGCAGCGCGCTTGAACAAACTTCATCAGACTCGCGCTCTACTGGGGTTCTGCGTTTCGGTGTTTTTCATGCGCGTGTTGCTTTTACTGGCCGCTCTATTGTTCGGCCTGCCGTCTTTTGCGGCTTCTCGATGTGACGTTAATGTCCCGACCCAAACGGTCGACCTGGCTCAGGTGAGCATCGCCTACCAGAGCATCGGCCGTGCGTCCGACCCGGCCTTGCTGCTGGTGATGGGACTGGGCGGGCAGTTGATCCACTGGCCCGACGAAGTCGTCGTCGCCCTGTGCCAGCAAGGGTTTCGGGTGATCCGCTATGACAACCGCGACGTCGGCCTGTCCACGTGGCGCCAGGCACCGGCCAATGCCAACCTGACCTTTGAAGTGCTGCGCTACAAGCTCGGCCTGCCGGTGGCGGCGCCGTATACCTTGACCGATATGGCCGACGACGCCATCGGCTTGATGGACGCCTTACAGATCCAGCAATTCCACGTGCTGGGCGCGAGCATGGGCGGGATGATCGCCCAGCACCTGGCGGCCATGGCGCCGCAGCGGGTCGAGAGCCTCACGCTGATCATGACCAGTTCCGGCGCCGAAGGCCTGCCGGCACCGAACGCGGCGCTGGTGCAATTGCTGTCGCGGCGCAGCGCGCCGAATCGTGAAGTGGCCCTGGAGCAGCAAGCCGATCTACTGGCGGCGCTGGGCAGCCCGAACGTGAAGGATGATCGCCAGGTGTTGCTGCACCAGGCGGCGCTGTCCTACGACCGGGCCTTCAACCCGGACGGCGTGAAGCGCCAGATCATGGCGATCCTCGCCGAGCCGAGCCGCGTGCCGTTGCTCAACCAACTGCGCGTGCCGACCCTGGTGGTGCACGGTACTGCTGACCCGTTGCTGCCGGTGATGCATGGCGTGCACCTGGCGGCGCATATCCAGGGCAGTCAGTTGAAGCTGATCCCCGGCCTGGCCCATCGTTTCCAGGAAGCGTTCAAGGCGCCGTTGCTGGCGGCGGTGTTGCCGTACCTGCAAGCCCATCGCGAAGATGCCGCGCACTGGGCGCAGATTGACTTGGGCGAGCCTGCAAAGGTGTTGTGACATTGGTGTATCGTGCAACCTTTACGGCACATTACTGCTAGCGAGGTTGCCTGCCATGAGTACCCCCCTGAAAATCGATTTCGTCAGCGACGTGTCCTGCCCCTGGTGCATCATTGGCCTGCGCGGCCTGACCGAAGCCCTCGACCAGCTTGGCGCCGAGGTGCAGGCCGAGATCCATTTCCAGCCGTTCGAACTGAACCCGAACATGCCTGCCATCGGTCAGAACATCGTCGAACACATCACCGAGAAATACGGCTCCAGCGCCGAAGAATCCCAGGCCAACCGTGCGCGTATCCGCGACATGGGTGCCGAGCTGGGCTTTGCCTTTCGCACCGATGGCCAGAGCCGCATCTACAACACCTTCGACGCCCACCGCCTGCTGCATTGGGCCGGGCTGGAAGGGTTGCAGTACAACCTCAAGGAAGCGCTGTTCAAGGCGTACTTCAGCGATGGGCAGGACCCGTCCGACCACGCCACCCTGGCGATCATCGCCGAAAGCGTCGGCCTGGATATCAAACGCGCGGCCGAGATTCTTGCCTCCGACGAATACGCCGTCGACGTGCGTGAGCAAGAGCAGCTGTGGATCTCCCGTGGCGTGAGCTCGGTGCCGACCATCGTGTTCAATGATCAGTACGCCGTCAGCGGTGGGCAGCCGGCGGAGGCGTTTGTGGGCGCGATTCGCCAGATCATCAACGACGCGAAAAACTAAAGTCGAACACGGGTCAACCTGTGGGAGGGGCTTGCTCCCGATAGCGGTGGTTCAGTCAAGACATGTGTTGACTGACACTCTGCTATCGGGGGCAAGCCCCCTCCCACATTTGTTTCTCGGTGTTCTTGAGATAAGTGCTGGCCCGTCCCTTGCATTGACCCCTTAAAGCCTTAGGGGACACTGCCTTGAACATTCTTGACCTCGACCACAGCCTCACCGCCCAGGCACCGATTGCCCGGCGTTTGGCCAGTGGCCGCGCCCACCGTATCGACCTGCTGGACCTGGGCCCCAAGCTGCGCTTGTGGTCCACCGAAAAAACCTGGAAGCGCTTCGCCGAACGCCTGGCCCAACGGCCCCGGCCTACGGATGCGCGGCCGGAAATCCTGTTTGTCGGCTCCGGCGACTATCACCACCTCACACCGGCCTTTCTGGCCGATCTCAAAGAACCGATCAGCCTCATCCACTTCGACAACCACCCCGACTGGGTACGCTTCGCGCCCAAGCGCCACTGTGGTTCGTGGGTCAACCGTGCGCTGAAAATGCCGGCGATCAAACGCATCGTCACCCTCGGCCCGTGCAGCGACGACCTGCATAACCCGCAACTGCGCGGCGGCAACCTTGGCGCCCTCAAGCGCGGGCACTTGCAGTTGTTTCCCTGGCAGCACGCGCCGTCGAAAGTCTGGGGGCGGGTAGGCGATGGCGCCGGCCATCGTCAGCAGGAAGACCACCTGCACTGGCGCAACCTGGCCGAGCTGGATTGGACGGCGTTTCTCGAGCAGATGATCAGCAGCCTGCCCACCGAAGCGATCTGGATCACCGTCGACAAAGACGTGCTCGCCAGTGAAGACGCGGCGACCAACTGGGACCAGGGCGGCATGCGCCTGACTCACCTGCTGCAAGCCCTGCGGGCGTTGGCGGCGCGCAAGCGCATCATCGGCATCGATGTGTGCGGCGAGTTCGCCCAGCCTGCCTTCAGCAATGCGTTCAAACGCTGGGAAGCCAAGTCCGACCAGCCGCCACCCGAGCGTTGGAGCGCGCAAGACCTGCAGCGCAACGCCGCCACCAATGAAGCCTTGATTGATCTGTTTGAGGAGCTGTTCCCGTGACCTTGACCGTGGTGGTGCTGGTGGCGTTTTCCATCGTGCTCGATGTGATCGGCCAGCTGTGTTTCAAGATCGGCCTGGACCGGTTGCCCGAGTTGGACGGCGGCTTTCGCCTGAATGCGTTCTGGGGCCAAGTGTTTAATGCGCCGTTGCTGTGGGCCGGGATCGGCGCCTATGCGATCGAATTTTTCGTGTGGCTCGAGGCCTTGTCCCGCGCGCCGTTGAGCCTGTTGTTTCCGGCCGCCGCGCTGGCGTATTGCGGGGTCGTGCTGGCGGGCAAGGTGGTGCTGGGCGAGACCGTCAGCCGCCGCCGTTGGGCGGGCACGCTGGTGATTACCTTGGGTGTGATGTTGGTGGCGATTGCAGGGAGCCAGGCATGAGTACGCAAACGATGAATACCGGATGGCTGCACGGGCGCTTCGGCACGGTGGTGCTGTGGGCCTTGTTGATCTGCACCGAAAGCGCGGGCCAGCTGTTTACCAAAGTGGCCGGGGATCAATTGGGGCAGATGGATTTCAATTGGCAGTGGCTGGGTGAGGTGGCGCGCAACCCTGGGATCCTGGCGGCGATCGCCAGTTATATCGGCGCGTTTTTCGTCTGGATGCTGATCCTGCGGCGCAGCAGCCTGTCCCTGGCGTTTCCGCTGAGTTCACTGGTGTTTGTGGTGGTGTTGCTGGGTTCGTGGCTGGGGCTGGGGGAACATATCAGCCCGCTACACTGGGTGGGGGTGGCGGTGATCATTGGCGGGATTGTGTTGTTGGCCGAAGGTGAAGAGAACTGATCGGCTTGGTTTTTTTAGTGAGCGGGCTGGCCTCGCACGGGGCAAGCCCGCTCACTACAAGGTCGGGATCAGCCGCGGAATTTGCGGTGTGCGACTAAAAATCCTAATCCATGGGACACCGGAAGCGTTTTCACTCCAGCCGCACGCTGCTGCTCGGCAATCTCTCGATGAAACGCCTTCACTTTCGTCCAGTGCATCTTCGGCCGGTAGTGGTGCTCGGCGTGGTAGCCGTTGTTCATCCAGATCAGGTTGTACAGCACGCCGTAGGCACTTACGCCCCAGGCAATCGGCAGGTCCGGGTTGCCGCCGAAGTGCTCGTAGTAGCCATTGAGCGATGACAGGCACTGGCCCAGGTACCAGAACGGCAGCAACCACACCACCGCCTGCCAGTTGCAGAAGGCCAGGGCGAGATAGAACGCCACCGTCACGCCGATCTCGACCTTGACCCAACGCGCATCCGCCGGGCGTTTGCGCTTCATCTCGTCATAGAAGGGCTTGGGATCGTCGCGGAAAAAACTCAGGAAGGTATAGGCCCACGGGTTCTCCGGCTGGCCATCGTGGCCGCGCTGGTAGATCGACAGCGGGTCGATGGTTTTGCCATCCGGCCCCGGCAGGTCGGCGTTGCCACGGTGATGGCGGTTGTGGATATCGCGGTAGAGCGTCTGGGAAAAACCGATGGTCACCGACAGCAACAGGTCGAAGGCCCGGTTCATCGCGCGATGGCTGAAGTAGGCGTTATGGATCTGGTTGTGGGAGATGCTGTTGATGCTCCACGACAGACTGATCGCGTAGACCAGCGCCAGGGGCACCAAGGCCCACCAGTCCAGGCTGTGGAAAGCGCCAACCAGCCAGACGACAAAGGCGAAATGCGCCAGGCCCAGCGCGATGGGCACCAGGTCCCAGAGTGAATGATGCAGCAGGCGGTAAGCGGGGCGAGCCATGAAGAATGTCCTGGAAAAATGGATTCCAGCACCTCATTGCAAAGCCCAGACCAACCTCAATCGAACTTATAGCTGATGGCCGTCTGCACCTGGCCCTGGTTCACGTCGCCGGTTTCCTTGACGATGCTGCTGTTGGCGGCCGAGCCTACCAGGTGGACCCAGCTGGCGCTGGTCAACAGCGACCAGTTGGCCGCCAGGGGGAATTCAAAGCTCTGGGTCAGCGTCATGTTCTGGAAGCCACCACTGGCGTTGTAGGGACGGATGCCGGAATCCGCGGACTCATTGGCATCAACCCCGAAAAAGGTCTGGGTCTGGCGGGCGTCGGCAAAGTGCGCCAGCAGGCCGGTGCTGCCAATGATGCCGCCACCCAGGGGATAACCCAGTTCACCGCCGACCTTGCCCAGCACACCGCTTTGATCTCGCCCGCCGCCGACGGCCTGGCCCATCTGGGCGTATACCCGCCAGAAATCAGCCGGCGCATATTGGATAAAACCGCCCACCTCGGCCATGTCCGACACATTGCGCAGCCCCTGCAGCGAGCCGTTCGAGGTGCGCCCCTGCAGGTAATTGATATACGGGCCTGCGGTAAAACCGTGGGTGTCCAAGGCGCTCCAGGTCAAGCCGTCATCGGTACTCAGGCTGACGGAGCCCCAGTCCAGATCGAAATAGGGCACCGGCCGCGTTTCGTAGCGGCTGCCGGTAGGGTCATGGGGCTGGTAGCTGACGCCTGCGCCGACTTCGCCGGTGATACCGTCGGCCAGTGCCAGGCTTGAAACACTCCACAGGCCAAGTAACCCGGCGAGTGCAGCGCATGTGATCCTCAACATGGTCACAGTTCCTTGATTGAATACGTGCGCATGAACGCGCAAAGCGCCGTGCCCACGCAAGCACTCATCTTGTTTGTAGCAAGCTACAAAAATTGTAGCTGCTACGACACAAATCGCCCTCCATTCCGAGCAAAGCCCCAGCCCCGCTGGGCCTGCGCCAGTTGGCACACTCCCTGCTCTACCCCTTGTTGCAAGCGCACACAGCGCGCTCCTCCAAGGTAAACAACGATGATCCACTGGCATATCGTGTGTGACTTCGACGGGACCATCACCCCTACCGATGTCATCGACAACGTCCTCCAACGCTTCGCCGGGCCCGAGTGGGAAACCATCGAACAGGAATGGCTGGATGGGCATATCGGTTCACGCGAATGCCTGAGCCGCCAACTGGCACTGATCAAGGCCACCCCCTCCGAACTGCTGGCGTATTTCGACAGCGTCGAGATCGACCCGGACTTCCCCGACTTCGTCGATCACGTGATCGGCCTGGGTGCGTCCATCGAAGTCGTCAGCGACGGCATCGAGCAGGGCATCGCGCGGATCCTGTCACGCAACTACGTGACCCTGCTGCCGATCCTCGCCAACCGTCTGCGCCAGGTCGACCAGAACAGCTGGCGCATCGACTTCCCGTACGCCAGCGATGCCTGCCGCGCCGCTTCCGGCAACTGCAAGTGCAAGTCCACGCCGCGCCACAAGCGCGTGCTGGTGATCGGCGACGGCAAGTCCGACATGTGCGTGGCCTCCACCGCCGACTTCGTGTTTGCCAAGGGCAGCCTCGCCGACTACTGCGTGGCCAACCACATTCCGCACGCGCGCTTCGACACCTTTGCCGAAGTGCCTGCATTGCTGGCGCTGCTGCCACAGGGCATCGCCGCCAACGCCACCACCTTCAACAGCTCTTCTGACAATCAGGAACTCTTCCACCATGTCTGATATCCGTATCGCTACCGCCGAAGACCAGATCCTTCTGGATAAAGAAGCCAAATACTGCTCCTACGGCGACACCGTCCACTACATCGAGCCGCCACGTATTTTCAGCCGTTGCGAAGGCTCCTACGTATGGGACACCGAAGACCAGGCCTACCTCGACCTGCAAATGTGGTACTCGGCGGTCAACTTCGGTTACGCCAACCCGCGCTTGAACAACGCGCTGAAAAAACAGATCGACACCCTGCCGCAAATCGCCAGCCAGTACCTGCACAAAGGCAAGATCGAGCTGTCGGAAATGATCGCGGTCGACGCCAAGAAGAAATTCGGCCTCGACGGTCGTGTGCACTTCAACGTCGGCGGTTCGCAGTCCATTGAAGACTCCCTGAAAGTGGTGCGTAACGCCACCAACGGCAAGAGCCTGATGTTCGCCTTCGAAGGCGGCTACCACGGGCGTACCCTCGGCGCGTCGTCGATCACCTCCAGCTACCGCTACCGTCGCCGCTACGGTCACTTCGGCGAGCGCGCGCAGTTCATCCCGTTCCCGTACCACTTCCGCGGCCCTAAAGGCATGACCAAGGAAGAGTACGGCAGCCACTGCGTGCAGCAATTCGCCCGCCTGTTCGAGACCGAATACAACGGCGTGTGGGACCCGAAAGTCGGCCAGAGCGAATACGCCGCGTTTTACGTCGAGCCGATCCAGGGCACCGGCGGCTACGTGATCCCGCCGATGAACTTCTACCGCGAACTCAAGCAGGTGCTGGACCAGCACGGCATCCTGATGGTGTCCGACGAAATCCAGATGGGCTTCTACCGCACCGGCAAGTTGTGGTCGATCGAGCACTTCGACGTGCAGCCGGACGTGATCGTGTTCGGCAAGGCCCTGACCAACGGCCTCAACCCGTTGGGCGGCATCTGGGCCCGTGAAGAATTGATCAACCCGAAGATCTTCCCACCAGGCTCGACCCACTCCACCTTCGCCTCCAACCCGTTGGGCACGGCGGTCGGCCTGGAAATGTTCAAGATGACCAACGAAGTCGACTACGGCGCGATGGTCATGGCCAAGGGCAAATTCTTCCTCGAAGGCCTGCAAGACCTGCAGAAACGTTTCCCGATCATCGGCGACGTTGACGGCCTGGGCCTGGCCCTGCGTTGCGAAATCTGCGGCCCGGATGGTTTCACGCCGGACAAGGCGACCCTGGACTACATGGTCGAAGAAGGCATGAAGGGCGACATGGTAGTGGATGGCCAAAAACTCGGGCTGATCCTCGATGTGGGCGGTTACTACAAAAACGTGATCACCCTGGCACCGTCCCTGGAAATCAGCTACCCGGAAATCGAACTGGGCTTGAAGCTGCTTGAGCAACTGCTGGTGCGGGCGACCAACCGGTGAACATGGCAGAGATCGACCTCGGTGAAGGTGATGCCGGCTTCGTTCTCGGTGAAGGTCCGGTCGGGATCCTGTTGATCCACGGCCTGACCGGCACTCCCACGGAATTGCGCCAGGTCGCCAAGGGCCTGGCCAAGGCGGGCAACTGCACGGTGTACGTGCCTACCCTGGCCGGGCATTGCGGCGACAACAGCGACTTGCAAGCCACCGGTTGGCGTGACTGGTACGAAGGCGTGCGCAAGACCTTCGTGGGCGTGAAGCAGCGCCACGAGCAGGTGTTTGTCGGTGGCTTGTCGATGGGTGCGGTGATGTCGATGTACTTGGCGTCGGAGCATCCGGGCCAGGTGGCCGGGTTGCTGATGTATTCCACCACGCTCAAGTACGACGGTTGGAGCATCAACAAAATGGCGTTCATCACGCCGTTGCTGATCCGTATCCCGTTCGGCGTGCGCCTGTTCCGCTTTACCGAGAAGCCGCCCTACGGCATCAAGAATGAACGCCTGCGGGCCATCGTTGAACGGCAGATGAAGGAAGGCGAAAGCAGCGAGGCGGGCCTGTTGACGATGGAGGGCGTGACGGTGCGTGAATTGCACTGGATGAACGCCGTGGTCAAAAAACGCATGCCGTCGATCAACGTACCGGCGCTGGTGCTGCACTCCATCGAGGACGACATCACCAGCCGCTGGAACGCCGATTACGTGGAGCGCCATCTTGGCGGGCCGGTGACCAAGATCCTGTTGGACAACTGCTACCACATGATCACCGTCGACCTGCAATACCGCCGAGTGATCGAGCTAAGCGCCGCTTTCATCAGCGAACGAACTCTATGTAGTGAGCGGGCTTGCCCCGCGCTGGGTGGCGAAGCCGCCCCATTTCCGGCACTGAGTTTTTCCAGTTAAACCGCAATTGCAGTTTTTAGGGCGGCTTCGCCCCCCAGCGCGGGGCAAGCCCGCTCACCACAGAAAGCCCGCAGGCCACGACAAACGTATCCACGACAGGCCATAACCAAGGAAACCCTGTGATTACCGCCCAAGCCTTCCCAACCATCCGGGCCATCCAGCGCAGTGCCTGGAACGACTGTTTCCCCGGTGCCCTGGAGGACTGGGACTATTACGTCGCCGTGGAAAACGCCGCTATCGATGATTTCCAGTGGCGCTACCTGGCGGTTTACCAGGATGGAACGCTGGTGGCCGTGGCCGCCGCGTTCATCACTCATTATCGCCTCGACACCACGGTGTCGGGCACCGGCAAGCGCTTGACCGAGCGTGTGGAGCGACTGTGGCCGGGGCTGTTGCAACTGGGGCTGTATGCCCTGGGTTCGCCGGTGGCCGAACGCTGCGACGCTGGTTTCGCCAGTGGCGTGCCGCAGGCGAGTCGTGCGCTGTTGCTCCAGCACCTGCTGCAAGCTGCACGCCGGGATGCCGATGACTTTGGTATCGGCCTGGTGGCGGTCAAGGACGCGCCGAGCAAAGACCCGCACTGGCTTGAGAGTTGCCGGGCGGCGGGCTTCCAAAGCATGCCGAGCTTGCCCACGGGCGTGTTGCCGCTGCCCTATGGGTCGGTGGACGCCTACCTGGGCTCGCTGGGCAAGTCCACGCGCAAGGACCTGCGCCGCAAACTGCGCGCACCAGGGCCGCGGGTGGAGTGGCGGCGCACTATCGACGACGTGCTGCCCGACGTGATGCGCTTGTACGAGGCCACGCTGACGCGTGCCGAATTGCAGTTCGAGCGACTGCCCGCCAGCTACTTCACTGGGGTGCTCGAACGGCTGGATGAGCGCGCGGTCTGTGTTCTTTACTGGGTGGACGAGCAATTGGTCGCGTTCAACCTGATCCTGGTGGACGAACACCGGCTGGTGGACAAATTTTTCGGGCATGACGTCGCGTTCACCCGCGACTACAACCTGTACTTCCGCAGCTGGCTGACCAACGTCGACTACTGTATTCAACACAATATTGCGTTGTATGAGTGCGGACAGGCCGGGTATGCCAGTAAGCTGCGCCTGGGCTGCGAGTTCCAGGGCAACAGCGTGTTTTTCCGCCACCGCAACCGGCTGGTCAACGGCCTGCTCAAGCTTGTAAAACTGTTTATTCGACCGGATCGTTCCGACCCTGCCATGGCTGCTGCGATAAGCGAAACCTGATGATCACCAAGACCCGCCAGAAAGCCCGCCCCTTTGCCATTTCGCGTTGGAGCGTCCAGCGCAAGCTGGTGCTGGCCTTCTGGTTGGTCAGCGTGATTCCCACCATGATCGCGGCCGAATTGGCGGCGACCACGTTGTCGCAGATCTTCGACAGCAACGTGCGCATCTGGCTGCAGGAGTCGACCAAGATCGTCAAGGACGAGATCGGCGACATCCTTCACGACAACGCGCGCATGGCCAAATTGTTCCTGCGTTACACCAGCCCGCCGTCGAGCCGGCAAGCCGCCAAGCACGACCGGCTGACCGCCGACATTGCCGACGCCACCGATATCGACGTGGTGGCGCTGATCCGCGTCAGTGACCACAAGCTGGTGTTCAGCACCGCCGCCGATGACATCGTCAAGCAGATCAGCCTGGCCAACAACACGGTGTTGCAGACGGTGCAGGTGGGGGGCGTATCCACCGGCATAGTGGTCTCGACCTTCGAGACCACCCAGGACGGCGTCGACTATTTGCTGCTGGTCGGGACCTACCTGGACAGCAGTTTCCTCACCAGCGTGGCCGATGTGCATTCCCTCGACCTGCGCCTATACCTGGCCAACCCCGACGGGTTCTCCGAGATCTTTTCGACCCAGCGCTTCGAGGACCATCCTTCGCGCATTCCCAAGAACGTCGAAACCGCGATGCGCAGCACCAAGCAGCCCAGCGAGCAGTTCACCAATAACTACAGCGGGTTGTACTGGCCGATCTTCAACGACGCCGGCGACTTGCAGGGCGTGATTTTCAGCGGCCTGCTGCGCCACACCAGCCTGGTCGGGCTGGTGAACCAGAGCAATCTGTTCGTGTTGATCTTCCTGCTCAGTTCGGCACTGTCGCTGGCAGCGGGGGTGTTGGTGTCGCGGCGCCTGACCAAGCCGCTGCGGGACCTGTCCCAAGGCGTGAGCGCAGTGATCTCCGGCGATTACGCGCACCGCGTGGTGGTGAGCGGCGGCGACGAGCTGGCGCAGCTGAGCAGCACTTTCAACCACATGACCGAGCGCCTGGGCGAGTTGCATCACCTCGAAGCGCAGTTGCGTCGGCGTGATCGCCTGCACGCCTTGGGCGAGGTCGCCATGGGCCTGGCCCACGAGATCCGCAACCCGCTGGGCATCATCAAGACCGCAACGCAGCTGCTGCACCGCCGCGCGGATCTGGCGGACACCGACAAGCGCCACCTGGAATACGTGATCAGTGAAGTCAGCCGCATCAACGACCTGATCACCGAATTCCTCGACTTCGCCAAGCCCAACCCACCGCTACGCGTGTTGCAGCCTGCGCGACCCTTGGTGGAAGAAATCCTCGGCTTCTGCGCCCCGGAACTGGCCACCCATAACATCGACGCGCACATCGATGACCAGGCGCCGGGGGCGACGATCTACGCGGATGCCAAGCAACTCAAGCAGGCGTGCCTCAACCTGATTATCAACGCCATCGACGCGATGCCCGAAGGCGGGCGCCTGACCCTGGGCATTCGCACGCTGGACGACACTACCGTGATCAGCATCGCCGACACCGGCCAGGGCATTCCGGCAGACATGATCGAGCGTATCTTCACGCCATTCGTCACCACCAAGGCGTCCGGCACCGGCCTGGGCCTGGCCAAAGTCTATTCGATCATGGAAAGTCACGACGGCAGCATCGAATGTGCCAGCGAGAAAGATGCCGGCGCCACCTTCAGCCTGTACATTCCGGCGATGGGCGAAGACGACGAGGACAGTCATGACGCATAACATTCTGGTAGTCGACGACGAACCCAAGCTCTGCGACCTGCTGGCGTCGGCCCTGGGCCAGAACAACGTGCAGGTGTTTATCGCCGGCAACGGCCTGCACGCGCTCAAAGTGCTGGAGCAGGAAGACATCGACCTGGTGATCAGCGACTGGCGCATGCCGGGCATGGACGGGCCCGCGCTGCTGGCCGAGATCAAGGTGCGTTACCCGCATGTGCCGGTGATCGTGATGACCGCCTACAGCACGGTGAAAAACGCCGTGCAGTCGATGCGCAACGGCGCCTACGACTACATCGCCAAGCCGTTCGACATCGACGAGCTGGACATCACTGTGGCCAAGGCCCTGCAGTTTCGCGACATCATGCGCGACAACGCGCGCCTGCGTGCCGAGCTGGACGAGCACGCACAGTTCGACAGCCTGGTGGGCGACAGCCCGGCGTTTCGCAAAGTGCTGCAAGCGGTGGACTCGGTGCGCGACAGCAGCGCCACGATCCTGCTGACCGGCGAAAGCGGCACCGGCAAGGAAATGGTCGCCCGCGCGATCCACAAGCACGGCAGCCGTGCCGATAAACCGTTCGTGGCGGTCAACTGCGCGGCCATCCCGGAAGGGCTGCTGGAAAGCGAAATGTTCGGCCATCGTAAAGGCGCGTTCACCGGCGCCGTGGCCGACCGGGTAGGGCGCTTCCAGCAGGCCGACAAGGGCACGCTGTTTCTCGACGAAGTGGGCGACATGCCCCTGGCGCTGCAGGCCAAGATCCTGCGTGCGTTGCAGGAGCGGGTGATCGAACCGGTGGGCGATCCCCGCGAGCGCAAGGTGGACGTGCGGGTCATCGCCGCCACCAATAAGAATTTGCTCGAGGCGGTGGCCAACAAAGAGTTTCGCGAAGATCTGTATTACCGCCTCAACGTGTTCCCGATCCCGCTGCCGGCCTTGCGCGAGCGCGTGGAAGACATCGCGCCACTGGCCCGCCACTTCGCCCAGACCCTGAGTGCCACCGCCGGCAAACGTATCACCGGTTTCAGCCCGGAGGCCCTGCAGGCCATGGCCGCGTATCACTGGCCGGGCAATATCCGTGAGCTGCAGAATTGCGTGGAGCGCGCGACCATCGTGGCCGCAAAGCCGGTGATTGAGGACATCGACTTGCCGGGTTACCTGTTTGCATCCAGGCCGAGTGAGGGCGGCGTGACGGCGATCCTCAGCGACGGTCCGGGCATTCCCCAGGATTTGGACGCGGCGCTGGCGGAGGTGGAGAAGGCCTATATCCTGGCGGCGTTGCAGGAGAGCAACGGCGTGCAGGCTGCGGCGGCGGCGAAGATCGGGATATCCGAGCGAAGCTTTTGGTATCGCCTGAAGAAGCTGGGGATTCAAGTGGACAAAATAGTCCGCTGACCTATCTGACACACCTCAATTCAAATGTGGGAGCTGGCTTGCCTGCGATTGCGGTATGTCTGGGCCAGATGAGTTGACTGATACACCGCTATCGCAGGCAAGCCAGCTCCCACAGTTTGATCGAGTTGTGTCAGGTGTGGACGCGTACCCAGATGCTGACCAGGACGGTTGCGGCCATCAACCAAGCGACAGCCGCAACGGCGAGTGACGCTTCCAACCGCATCCGATCCACCATCACATACAACGTCGCCAGGTACACAAAGTACGGAATGATCGACCACATCCCAAACAGGATCGTGGTCTTCAAGTCGTCCACCGAACGGCCCTTGCCGACGATGTAGTGGGCGATCAGCGCAAAGGTCGGGAACAGCGGCACCAAGCCTGCGATGTAATAGTTCTTGGTTTTGGCCAGCGCGGCCAGGATCAACACCACTGCCGCGCCCAGGGCGGCCTTCAATACCAGGTCCATCAGTGGCTCAGTCCGTATTTCTTGACCTTGTCGAACAGCGTGGTCTTGGCCATCCCCAGTTCCTGGCTGGCCTGGGTCAGGTTGCCGCCGCTGCGTTGCAGGGCATCGTTGAGCAGGTTGCGCTCGAAGGCTTCCACCGCTTCGGTAAACGCCAGGCCTTGGCTGCCGCTGCTGGCGCCGCTTTTCTTGAAGGCGGGCAGACCGAGGGCGAAGCGTTCGGCGACGTTGCGCAGTTCGCGCACGTTGCCGGGCCAGTCGTGGCTCATCAGGCTGGACAGGGTCTGGTTGTCCAGTTCAGGCGCGGTGCGGTCGAAACGCAGGGACGACTGCTGCAGGAAGTGTTCGAACAGTTGCAGGATGTCTTCGCGGCGCTCACGCAGGGGCGGCAGTTCCAGGGTCACCACGTTGAGACGGTAGTACAGGTCGCTGCGGAACTGGCTGGCGCGGCTCAGTTCATCGAGGTCGGACTTGGTGGCGGCGATCACCCGGCAATCCACTGCCACGCTCTGGTTCGAACCCAGGCGTTCCAGGGTGCGTTCCTGCAACACCCGCAGCAACTTGATCTGCAGGTTGATCGGCATGCTCTCCACTTCGTCGAGGAACAGCGTGCCTTCGTGGGCGTGTTCGATCTTGCCGATACGGCGCTTGCCCGCGCCGGTAAAGGCGTTGGCTTCGTGGCCGAAAATCTCGCTTTCGAAGAGGTTCTCCGGCAGCCCGCCGCAGTTCAGGGCGACGAACTGGTGCGAGTGACGCCGACTGAAATCATGCAGGCAGCGCGCGACCAGTTCCTTGCCCGTTCCGGTCTCGCCTTCGATCAGCACGTTGGCCGAGGTGTCGGCGACGTTGGCGATCAGCTCGCGCAGGTTCTGCATGGCCGGCGAGCGGCCAATGATGCGGCCTTCCAGCGAATCACGCTCGGCCAACTGGCGGCGCAGCGACCAGACTTCCCGCGCCAGCCCGCGCTGCTCCAAGGCACGACGGGCGACGTCGACCAGGCGTTCGGGGGAGAAGGGCTTTTCCATGAAGTCATACGCGCCGTTGCGCATCGCGCCGACCGCCATGGAGATGTCGCCATGCCCGGTGATCAGCACCACCGGCAGGCTTTTATCCAGGGCCTTGAGGCGTGTGAGCAACTCCAGGCCGTCGATGCCCGGCAGGCGGATATCGCTGATCACAATGCCGGCGAAGTTCTCGCCGATGCGTTTCAACGCCTCTTCGGCACTGCCCACGCCGACGCTGGGAATATCTTCCAGGGCCAGGGCTTGCTGGCAGCCGAGCAGCACATGGGGGTCGTCTTCGACGATCAACACGGTGAGGTCGTCTTTCAGGGCTGTAGCGTCTGTATTCATGTCGACTCAGCTTTTTGAGCGCCCGCCAACGGCAGGCACAAGACAAAGGCCGTTCCACCACTGGCCGGGTGTTCCACGGCAAGGTTGCCGCCGGTGGCCGCCGCGAGGCTGGCGGACAGGGTCAGGCCCAGGCCCAGGCCCTGCTCGCCGGGTTTGGTGGTGAAGAACGGTTCGAACAAATGCTTGCGGGCCTCGGGGTCGATGCCATGGCCATTGTCGCGCACTTGCAGGCGGTATTTGCCATCGACGGTGCTGCCTTCCAGCCACAGTTCCGGGGCTGGTTGGGCTTGCATGGCGTCGAGGGCGTTGCCGATCAGGTTGACCAGGATCTGCTCCAGGCGCGTCTGGTCGATTTGCAGTTGGGCATTGGAAAAGTCGCGATGCAGGGTCAGCGGCAGGTTGTCCAGGCGTGCGCCGAGTACCTGGAACGCGGCGTCCACCGCCTTGGCCAGGCTCGCTTCGCCTTGATCGTCACCGCGTCGGGCAAAGGAGCGCAGGCTGGCGGTGATGCGGCCCATGCGGTCGATCAGTTCGTTGATGGTCTTCAGGTTGGCGCTGGCGGTGTCCAGGGCGCCGCGCTCAAGGAAACGCACGGTGTTGCCGGACAAGGTACGCAACGCGGCCAGGGGCTGGTTCAGTTCATGGGCAATACTGGTCGACATCTGGCCGATAGCCGCCAGCTTGCCGGCCTGCACCAGCTCATCCTGGGCGCGACGCAGGGTTTCCTCGGCCTGGCGCCGTTCGCGGATCTGACCCTTGAGCCGTTCGTTGCTGGCGCGCAAGTCGGCGGTGCGTTCGGCAATCCGTCGTTCCAGCTGGCTGTTGGCTTCCTGCAGGGCTTCGCGCGCGGCGAGGCGCGTGGCGATGACTTTACGCCGCTCGTTCCAGGCAATCAGCAAAAACGCCACCAGGCCAAACGCGACGGCTACCAGGATGCCCTGATTGATCGCGGCGCGGCGCAGGTCGTTGAGCGGGGTGAGCAGGGTGAAATTCCACGGCGTGTCGTTGAGCGGTCGGGTTTGCGCCAGGTAGCTGACTTCATGCTCGTCATTGACCACTTCGCTGTTGGCCGGGAAGGTCAGTTTCTCGCTGACTTCGTTGAGGCGCTCGCGGGCCAGGGGTTCCAGCTCGTTCAAGGTTGCCCAGTAATATTGCAGGCTGTGGGCCAGGCGTTCCTTGGTGTCATCGCTCAGCGGGCGTACGGCCTTGAGGCGGCGGGCCGGGTCGCTGGAGAGGATGATGATGCCGTTCTCGTCGCTCACAAACGCTTCGAGGCGTGCGCGTTGCCAGCGTTCTTCCAGGGCTTCGAGGCGCACCTTGACCACGGCGACGCCGATGATCTTGCCGTGCTCTTCCAGGCCGTGGGCCAGGTAATAACCGGGTTCGCCGTTGGTACTGCCGATGCCATAGAAACGGCCGGGCTGGCCACGCACGGCGTTCTGGAAATAGGCACGGAAGGACAGGTCTTCACCTTGGTAACTGTCGGCATCGCGCCAGTTGCTGGTGGCCAGCACGCGGCCGGTGGTGTCCATCACGTAGATGGCCCGACTGCGACTGCGTCGGTTCAGGCCTTCGAGGTAATCGTTGACGGTCTTGCGGGTTTCCTGGTTCGGGTCGGCCAGCAGCGTGGAGACGCTGGACTCCAGCTCCAGCAAGCTGGGCAGGTAGGTGTATTTGCTCAGTTCGCTT
The DNA here is from genome assembly GCF_020093335.1 of Pseudomonas fluorescens group sp. Taxonomy (NCBI): domain Bacteria; kingdom Pseudomonadati; phylum Pseudomonadota; class Gammaproteobacteria; order Pseudomonadales; family Pseudomonadaceae; genus Pseudomonas; species Pseudomonas fluorescens group sp. The sequence goes on from NZ_JAIOKW010000012.1 coordinate 86,217, forward strand.
TCGACGGTACGGGCATGCAGCTCCAGCTGGCGTTCGCCGGTGTCGCTGAGGGTGCGGATGCCGTAGTACTCGCTGATCCAGAAGCCGATATAACCCAGGCCAATCATCAGGGCGACGATCAACGGCGGCAGGAACAGTTGGCGGATCAGACGTGGTTTCACGGCAAGTGATGGCGGTGCGGCGCGAAATTGGTTGGGGTCGCATTTCATCACAGATGCCTTGGGTCAGCTACCAATGTGAATACAGGGATCTTTGGTTGGGAAGGCTGATTGTGGCGAGGGAGCTTGCTCCCGCTGGGCTGCGTAGCAGCCCTGAAAACTGACGAGCGCAATTCTTCAATGGAAAAATCAGTCGCCTGTTTTGGGGCCGCTTCGCGTCCCAGCGGGAGCAAGCTCCCTCGCCACAGACAAGCCTCTCAGCACTGCCTGTATTCACCGCACTTAGTGCTGCAGGATTTTCTCAAGGAAGTGCTGCGCGCGTTCGGAGCGGGCGCTGATGTCGCCGAAGAATTCTTCCTTCGGGCAGTCTTCGATGATCTTGCCGGCGTCCATGAAGATCACGCGGTCGGCCACTTTGCGGGCGAAGCCCATTTCGTGGGTCACGCACATCATGGTCATGCCTTCGTGGGCCAGTTGCACCATCACGTCGAGCACTTCGTTGACCATTTCCGGGTCGAGGGCCGAGGTCGGTTCGTCGAACAGCATGACGATCGGGTCCATGGCCAGGGCGCGAGCAATCGCCACACGTTGTTGCTGGCCGCCGGAGAGCTGGCCCGGGTGTTTGTGGGCATGTGCCGACAGGCCGACGCGCTCCAGCAGTTGCAGGCCCTTCTTGGTGGCTTCTTCCTTGCTGCGGCCAAGCACCTTGATCTGCGCGATGGTCAGGTTCTCGGTGATGGTCAGGTGCGGGAACAGTTCGAAGTGCTGGAACACCATGCCCACGCGCGAACGCAACTGCGGCAGGTTGGTCTTCGGGTCGGCAATCGAGGTGCCGTCGACGACCACGTCGCCCTTTTGGAACGGTTCCAGCGCGTTGACGCACTTGATCAGGGTGGATTTACCCGAGCCAGACGGCCCGCACACCACGATCACTTCGCCTTTTTTAACCTCGGTGCTGCAATCGGTCAGCACCTGGAAGTCGCCATACCACTTGTTGATGTTCTTGATAGAGATCATACGGCAAACCTTTTTTGCAGACGCTTGACCAGCAGCGAGGCGGAAAAGCTGATGATGAAGTAGACGACACCGGCGAAGATCAGGAACTCATTGGAGCGGCCGATGATGTCGCCGTTGGAACGGGCGGAGTTGAGGAAGTCCACCAGGCCCACGGTGTAGACCAGCGAGGTGTCCTGGAACAGGATGATGCTCTGTTGCAGCAGCAACGGGGTCATCTTGCGGAACGCCTGGGGCAGGATGATCAGGCGCATGGTCTGGCCATAGGTCATGCCCATCGCCTGTGCCGCCGCCATCTGGCCCTTGGGGATCGACTGCACGCCGGCCCGCACGATTTCGCAGAAGTACGCGGCTTCGAACATCATGAAGGCCACGACGCAGGAGGTGAACGCACCGATCGGGGTGTCTTCGCCGGTGATCCAGCGCAGTACGAACGGCACCGCCAGGTAGAACCAGGTGATCACCAACAGCAGCGGGATCGAGCGGAAGTAGTTCACATAAGCGCCGGCCACCCGCGACAGCAGTTTGCTGGAAGACAGGCGCATCAGCGCCAGGATCGTACCCAGCGCGATACCGCCGACCACGCCCATGACCATCAACTGCAAGGTCATGACCATGCCGTTCCACAGGCCCGGGATGGCGGGGATGATGCCGCTGAAATCGAATTCCATTATTTACCCCCCACGGAGATCAGGCCGGGCACGGCGACTTTCTTCTCGACCATGCGCATCAGCAGCATCAGGCTCATGTTCAGGGTGAAGTAGATCAGCGTAGCCAGGGTGAAGGCTTCAAACAGGTTGGCCGAGAACTCGGCGGTCTGTTTGGTTTGCGCCAGCAGTTCCATCAGGCCGATCAAGGACGCCACGGAGGAGTTCTTGAAGACGTTGAGGAATTCCGAGGTAAGCGGCGGAATGATGATGCGGTAGGCCTGGGGCAGCAGCACGTTCCAGTAGATCTGCGGCAGCTTGAAGCCCATGGCGCGCGCGGCGGATTCCTGGCCACGTGGCAGCGCCTGGATGCCGGTACGCACTTGTTCACACACACGGGCGGCGGTGAACAGGCCCAGGCACACGACAACGCTCAGGTAGGCCGAGGTGGTCGGGTTGAGGTCTTGTTTGTACCAGTCCTGCAGGTTCTGCGGCAGCATGTCGGGTACCAGGAAGTACCAGATGAACAGCTGAACCAGCAGCGGCACGTTACGAAACAGTTCCACGTAGCAGGTCGCGATGCCCGATACGAGGCGGTTTGGCACCGTGCGCATGACCCCCAGAATGGAGCCCAGCAGCAAGGCGATAATCCATGCCACGACGGCGATGGCGATGGTCCAGCCCAAGCCGGCGATGTACCAGTCGAGATAAGTCTCGCTGCCCACGCCGGTGGACTTGAAGAACACGCCCCAGTCCCAGTTGTAATTCATTAGGGTCTCCCCTCGAGATCGATCGATGTACAAGCACCCGCTTGGGGAAAATCCATTCCCGCCCGACGATGAACGCCAGGCACACGCGATCGGCTCGAAAACCGCCAGGTCGAGTGTTCCAAAAATAAAGCCAGCAGGTAGTAACAGACGCCTGAGGGAGGGTTGGCTCCCTCAGGAGATAAGCTTAGTCAGGTATCAGATTTTTACGTCAGGAGCCGGCTTGTCGCTTGGGTTAGCGATCAGCTCCTTAACCTTGTCGCTCATCGGGAAGTTCAGGTTCAGGCCTTTTGGTGGGATTGGGCTCTCGAACCACTTGCTGTAGATCTTGTTGATTTCGCCGGATTTGTACAGGGCAACGATGGCGTCATCGACCGCTTTCTTGAAGGCCGGGTCGTCTTTACGCACCATGCACGCGTAGGCTTCGAAGGACTGCGGAGTACCGGTGATGACCCAGTCGTCCGGCTTCTTGGCCTTGGCTTCTTCACCGGCCAGCAGGGCGTCGTCCATCATGAAGGCAACGGCGCGGCCGCTTTCCAGCATCTGGAAGGATTCGCCGTGGTCTTTGGCGGAGATGACGTTCATGCCCATCTGCTTGTCGGCGTTCATCGCTTTGATGATGCGCTCGGACGTGGTACCGGCGGTGGTCACGACGTTTTTGCCTTTCAGGTCAGCGAAGTCGGCGTAGCTCGGCTTGCCGTCCTTGTCTTTCTTGACCAGCAGACGGGTGCCGATTTCGAAGATGTTGACGGTGAAATCAACTTGCTGGGCGCGTTCGGCGTTGTTGGTGGTGGAGCCGCACTCGAGGTCCGCAGTGCCGTTCTGGATCAGCGGAATACGGGTTTGCGAAGTGACCAGGTTGTACTTGGCCTTCAGGTCGGGCTTGTTCAGGTCTTTTTTCAGTTGCTCGACGACGGCCAACTGAATGTCGTGGGAGTAGCCCACGGGTTTGCCCGAACCATCCGCGATGTAGGAAAACGGAATGGAGCTGTCGCGGTGAGCGAGAGTGATGGTGCCGGAGTCGTTGATCTTCTTCAGCGTGCCGGTGAGTTCAGCGGCAAACACTGGAGTGCTGATCAGAGCGGCAGCGATAGCTGCGCCCAGAATATGGGGAACGATGCGCATCAATACTTCCTCGACATTTGTTTTTTTTATGAAGCCGGCTAAACGGCTCTCTTGTACAGCGAATGCCCGTGACGGCTCCTGAGGCGTCTCAGGCAATCGTCCAAGAGTGTAGAGCATGAGTCGTGCCAGGCCAGGATTAAAAGGTTAATTGGTTGATTTTTAAGAGGATTAACTTTGTATGACAGGTAATTTTTAATCCTTGGGTCCGGCAAACCGAATACGCCGAGGCGCGGTGTTCGGAAAACCGAATGCCAAAAAAAGCCCCTGGACCTTACGGCGCAGGGGCTTTTGTGGGCGTGAGCTGTCAGGCAGCTTCAATCTTGCTGCGGTTCTGCTCAACTTTGGACAGGTAGCGCTGCACGTTGTCCTGCTCTTGCGGGGTGGTGAACAGGCCGAGCTTGGTACGGCGCCACAGTACGTCCTGAGGGTGGGTAACCCATTCTTCGGCGCAGAGGTAATCGACCTCACGGGTGTACAGGCCGCCACCCAAGTGGTCGCCCAGGTCGGCCAGCGATTGCACGCCTTCCAGCAGGCGCCAGGTGCGGCTGCCGTAGGTGGTGGACCAGCGACGGGCAATCTCGCTCGGTACCCAGTCAAATTTGTCGCGAATGGCTTCGGCCAGGGCTTCGGGCGTGGTCATGTCTTCGCCACCGGGCAGGCTGGCCTTGGCGGTCCAGCTTGGACGCATCTGAGTGAAGTACGGGGCCAATTGCGCCATCGCCGACTCAGCCAGCTTGCGATAAGTGGTCAACTTGCCGCCAAACACCGACAGGATCGGTGCGTCGCCCGTGCCGCCGGACAGCGCCAGGGTGTAGTCGCGCGTAATAGCCGACGGGTTGTCCGACTCGTCGTTGCACAGCGGGCGCACGCCGGAGTAGGTGTGGACGATGTCGTCGCGGCTCAGTTGTTTCTTGAAGTGAGCGTTGACCACCTTGAGCATGTAGTCGGTTTCACCTTCGGTAATCGCCACTTTTGCCGGGTCGCCGGTGTATTCACGGTCGGTGGTACCGATGATAGTCAGGTGATTCAGGTACGGAATGGTGAAGACGATGCGCTGGTCTTCGTTCTGCAGGATATGCGCGTGGGCGCCTTCGTACAGTTTCGGCACGATCAGGTGGCTGCCTTGGATCAGGCGGATGCCGTACGGTGAGTCCAGCTTCAGGTCGTCCTTGATGAACTTGGCGACCCACGGGCCGGCGGCGTTTACCAGCGCGCGGGCGCGGATCGAGAACAGGCTGCCGTCGGCGCGTTCCATGTTCATTTCCCACAGGCCCTTGCTGCGGTGTGCGCTCACGCAGCGGGTCTGGGTATGGATGTGCGCGCCTTTTTCGCGGGCGGCCATGGCATTCAGCACCACCAGGCGGGCGTCATCGACCCAGCAGTCGGAATATTCGAAGCCTTTGGTGATTTCGCTTTTGAGCGGGCTGTCAGGGCCGAACTTGAGGCTTTTCGAACCGGCCAGTTTCTCGCGCTTGCCCAGGTGGTCGTAAAGGAACAGGCCGGCGCGGATCATCCACGCCGGGCGCAGGTGCGGGCGGTGTGGCAACACAAAGCGCATCTGCTTGACGATGTGCGGTGCTTTGGCCAACAGCACTTCGCGTTCGGCCAGGGCTTCGCGCACCAGGCGGAATTCGTAATGTTCGAGGTAGCGCAGGCCGCCGTGGATCAGCTTGCTGCTGGCGGAAGAGGTGTGGCTGGCCAGGTCGTCCTTTTCGCAAAGGAATACCGACAAACCGCGACCGGCTGCGTCTGCTGCAATGCCGACGCCGTTGATCCCGCCACCGATTACGGCAACGTCATAGACTTCGGCAAGCGGTTGAGCAGGCAAGGTAGAAGGGTTCATCGGCTGGCCTCGCGATTTTTTTTCGTATTGGAATTCGAACATTAATGTTCATTTGCGAAAATGGTAGCTGATAAACGCGCGCACAGCCACCCAAGTTCGATTGAAAAAACTCATCGAAGGGCGGGAAAAGGAAAATTTGTGAACATCAATGGGGGGTGGAGCTACTTTTGTAGTGAGCGGGCTTGCCCCGCGTTGGGTGGCGAAGCCGCCCTAAACCCAGGCGTCGCCGTCGCTCAGATGCACTGCGGTGGCCTTATTGGGGCGGCTTCGCCACCCAGCGCGGGGCAAGCCCGCTCACTACAGGTCACACTACTTCCAATCTGACCTTATGCTCATTCAACAAGTGCACCAGCGCTGGCACCGGCTGTTGATCGGTCACCAGACAATCCACCAAACTGATCGGCCCCAGGCGAATCATGGCGTTGCGCCCGAATTTGCTCGAGTCCGCCGCCAGGATCACCTGACGGGCATTGGCGATAATCGCCTGGGAAACCCGCACTTCCTGGTAGTCGAAATCCAACAGGCTACCGTCTTCATCGATACCGCTGATGCCCACCAAGGCAAAGTCGACCTTGAACTGGTTGATGAAGTCGACACTCGCCTGGCCCACCACACCGCCATCACGGCGCACATTGCCGCCGGTCAACAGCACATCGAAGTCGTCTTTTGCGCTGAGCATGGTGGCGACGTTGAGGTTGTTGGTGATGATTTTCAGGTGGTTGTGGTTGAGCAACGCACGCGCGATGGATTCGGTGGTGGTGCCGATATTGATGAACAGCGAGGCGTGATCAGGGATTTGCGCGGCGATGGCTTCGCCGATGCGCTGTTTCTCGTCGCGCATCTGGTCGGCACGCATGGCGTACGCGGTGTTTTCGACACTGGAGTCATAGGCCGCGCCGCCGTGGTAGCGGCGCAGCAGATTGGCGTCCGCCAGCTGGTTGATATCGCGGCGGATGGTTTGCGGGGTGACAACGAACAGCTGCGCCATTTCCTCGATACTGACGTAGCCGCGTTCGCGGACCAGCTCGAGGATTTGTTGTTGGCGGGGAGGCAGATTCATGGGGCGTCCTTTGGGCTGCCATACAAAAGTGGCCCATGATGACGCAGGAATCCGCTCCCTGCCAGTTACAACCTGACGTTGGCTTATTCAGCGCCTTCGTGCGGCTCCCAGTCACGGGTGCGGCTGACCGCTTTTTGCCAGCCGGCGTAGAGCTTCTCCTTGGCGCCCTCGTCCAGCTGCGGTTCGAACTCGCGCTCGATCACCGCCTTGCCGCGCAACTCATCCAGGCTGCGCCAGAAGCCGCACGCCAAGCCGGCCAGGTAGGCCGCGCCCAATGCGGTGGTTTCGCGCATTTGCGGGCGCTCGACCTGGGTGCCGAGGATGTCGGCCTGGAACTGCATGAGGAAGTTGTTGGCCACCGCGCCACCGTCCACGCGCAGGGCCTTGAGGCGTTCGCCCGAATCCTGCTGCATGGCGTCCAGTACATCGCGGGTCTGGTAGGCAATCGACTCCAGGGCGGCACGAATGATGTGATCCACGCGTACGCCACGGGTCAGGCCGAACAACGCGCCACGGGCGTAGGGGTCCCAGTACGGAGCGCCCAGGCCGGTGAAGGCCGGGACCAGATACACGCCGTTGCTGTCCTTGACCTTGCCGGCGAAGTATTCGGTGTCGGTGGCATCGGCGATGATCTTCAGCTCGTCACGCAACCACTGTACGGTGGAGCCGCCGTTGAATACCGCGCCTTCCAGGGCGTACGCCACTTCGCCACGCGGGCCGCAGGCGATGGTGGTGAGCATGCCGTGGTTGGATTTCACCGCTTTGTCGCCGGTGTTCATCAGCAGGAAGCAACCGGTGCCGTAGGTGTTCTTGGCTTGGCCGGCTTCGACGCACATCTGGCCGAACAGCGCAGCCTGTTGGTCACCCGCGATGCCGCCGATGGCGATGCCGCTTTTGGTACGTCCGTAGATTTCCGAGGACGACTTCACTTCCGGCAGCATTTCGCGCGGTACGTCGAGGATCTCCAGCATCTTCGCATCCCACTCCAGCGTGTGGATGTTGAAGAGCATGGTGCGCGAGGCGTTGGTGTAGTCGGTGACGTGGGTCTTGCCGCCGGTAAATTTCCAGATCAGCCAGCTGTCGATGGTGCCGAACAGCAGTTCACCGTTACGCGCACGCTCGCGGCTGCCTTCGACGTTGTCGAGGATCCACTTGAGCTTGGTGCCGGAGAAGTACGGGTCGGTGACCAGGCCGGTGGTGTCATTGATGTATTGCTCGTGGCCGTCGCGTTTGAGCTGCTGGCAGATCTCAGTGCTGCGGCGGCATTGCCAGACGATCGCGTTGTAGATCGGGCGGCCGGTGACTTTGTCCCACACTACGGTGGTTTCACGCTGGTTGGTGATGCCGATGGCGGCGACCTGGTCATGGTGCAGGCCGGCCTGCGCCAGCGCTTCGACCATCACTGCGCTCTGGGTCGCGAAGATTTCCATCGGGTCATGCTCGACCCAGCCCGCTTGCGGGTAATGCTGAGTGAATTCACGCTGGGCGGTGCAGACCACGTTGGCGTCGCGATCGAAGATGATCGCGCGCGAACTGGTGGTGCCCTGATCAAGGGCAATGATGTAGTTCTTATTCTGAATGTCGGTCATGTCGATTGCCTTAGACGGAAAATAAGGAAGTAAGGAATCAGCCGGGTCCGCAAAGGGGCAGTGCGGGCCCGGCCGGCGGTATCAGGAAATACGCGTCTTGCCGTTGACAGCCGTGTCAGGTGTTTCTTCAGCTATAGCAGGTGCGGCGCTCGGCAGGTGACGGGCAATCAGCCCGCGATACGCTGCGGCGCCGAGGCATGCGCCGACGATCGGTGCAAAAATCGGTACCAGGAAGTAAGGAATGTCACGACCGCCAGTAAAGGCCATTTCACCCCAGCCCGCGAAAAAGGTCATCAGCTTGGGCCCGAAATCCCGCGCCGGGTTCATCGCAAAGCCCGTCAGCGGGCCCATGGCGCTGCCGATCACGGCAATCAACAGGCCGATCAGCAGCGGGGCCAATGGGCCGCGTGGCAGACCGTTGTTGTCATCGGTAAGGGCCATGATTACGCCCATCAGGATGGCGGTGATGACCATTTCCACCAGGAACGCCTGGGCAGTGCTCAGCAGCGCATGGGGGTAGGTGGAGAACACCGACGCCAACTCCAGGCTGGCTTGGGAGCCGCGCACCATGTGGTGAGTTTGTTCGTAATCGAAAAACAGATTGCTGTAGAGCGTGTACACCAAGGCCGCCGAGCAGAAGGCGCCGGCGATCTGGGCGAGGATATAGAAGGGCAGTTTGCGTTTTTCGAAGTCGGCGAAAATACACAACGCGATGCTGACAGCCGGGTTGAGGTGGGCTCCGGAAATACCGGCGCTCAGGTAGATCGCCATGCTGACGCCGACCCCCCAGATGATACTGATCTCCCACAAGCCAAAGCTGGCACCCGCGACCTTGAGCGCAGCGACACATCCTGTACCGAAGAAGATCAGAAGCGCAGTCCCCAGGAATTCGGCCATGCATTGGCTCGAAAGTGAAGGCTGTTGAAGAGCAGTTGTCATGGAAAACCTCATTTGTTGTTCTTGTCTGGCGCACGACCTCAACGGGCGGTTGCGCGATTTTCACCCTGGCAAGGATCCCCATCCCGGCCACGGCTCACTGCGTGAATGCTGCAGGTGTATTCCTACAGTATTCGGAAACGAAAAAATATAGACAAGAATGACGGCTGTCAAAGGTCGAAAGTGAACTGTCGGTCACTTTCAAACTATTGGTCTGGTGAATGATCACACTTGTCACATGGCACGTGCACCTTAAGAGTGGGCGGACTAGAGCGTTTTGTGCGGGCTTGGCCTAGAATTGGCCATCTGTTTGCCTCGCTCCGGAGACGTCATGACCCCCGCATTGGATTTGTTGAAAAAAGTTCGCGCCGAACATCGAATCCACAGTTACGAACATGATCCCAAGGCTGCTTCGTATGGGCTGGAGGCCGCGGAAAAATTGGGCCTCGACCCGGCGCAGGTGTTCAAGACCTTGCTGGCCAGCAGCGAGAAGGGCGAATTGTTGGTGGCGGTGGTGCCGGTCGTCGGAAGTCTGGATTTAAAAGCCCTGGCTCACGCGGCAGGCGTCAAGAAAGTTGAAATGGCTGACCCGGCAGCGGCGCAGCGTTCCACCGGCTATCTGTTAGGTGGCATCAGCCCGCTGGGGCAGAAGAAGCGTTTGCGCACGTTTATTGATGTGACGGCGCAGCCGTTCGCAACGATTTTTGTGAGCGCGGGGAGGAGGGGCTTGGAGGTTGAATTGCCGGCGGTGGTGCTGGCGGAGCATACCCAGGCCAAGTTCGCGCCGATTGGTCGCGCCTGAGACCCGCCTTCGAAGGCTACCGAGGTCCAATGTGGGATGGGGCTTGCTCCCGATGGCAGTCTATCAGTCAGCTTATCTGTGACTGATACACCGCTATAGGCAGCAAGCCCCTCTCACATTATTGACCTGGTTTCGTCAGTGAGCGGCGCTGTGGCGCCGCACGCCGGACTCGCTCTGAGGAATCTGCGCCGCCGTGCTGCCGGACGCCTGGAACAACACCAAGTGTTCGGCCGCCACCCGAATCCCCACATCCGCGCCCACCTGATGGTCTGCATGGCTGGGGAAAATCGATTCCAGCTGTGCGCCCGTCGGCAGTTGCAGGCGGTACAACGTCGAAGCGCCGAGGAAGGTCTTGCCGACGATCCGTGCTTTCAAGGCGCTGTCGGGTGCGTAGACGATGTCATCCGGGCGCAGTAGTACGTCCACCGCGCCGCCGGTAGGCCAGGTGTAGGCACGGTTGCCGCGCAGCTCACCCAGTTCGGTGCTGACCGATTCCGGCGAGCTCAATTGGCCACGAATGAAGTAACCCTGGCCGATAAAACTCGCGACGTAGGGTGTCTGCGGCTCGTGATACAGGTTGTAGGGCGTGTCCCACTGCTCAAGCCGGCCTTCCTTGAACACACCCACCTGGTCGCTGACGGCAAAGGCTTCTTCCTGGTCATGGGTGACCAGGATCGCACTGGTGCCGCGCGCTTTGAGGATGTCGCGCACCTCGTGGCTGAGCTTGCGCCGCAGCTCACCATCCAGGTTGGAGAAGGGTTCATCCAATAGCAGCAATGCGGGCTCCGGCGCCAGGGCGCGGGCGAGGGCTACACGTTGTTGCTGACCACCAGAAAGCTCATGGGGGAAACGCTTGCCCAGGTTCTTCAGGTTTACCAGTTCGAGCAATTCAGCGACCACGCGGTCTTTTCGCGGGTGTTTGCGAATGCCGAAGGCAATGTTGTCAGCGACGCTGAGGTGAGGAAACAGCGCGTAGTCCTGAAACACCATGCCAATACGACGTTTCTCCGGTGCCAGGGTGAACCCGGCACTCGAGATGACTTCACCGGCCAGGCTGATTTCGCCCTCGTGCACCGGTTCAAAGCCGGCAATCGCGCGCAGGGTGGTGGTTTTGCCGCAGCCCGAGGAGCCCAGCAGGCAACCGATATCACCCGCATTGAGGTGCAGGTTGAGGTTCTGCACCACCCGTTGATCTTGATAGCCGCATGCCAGATTGCGCAGGTTCAGCAGTAATTCATGGCTCATGCGTGGTGGTAAGACGGCGGGACGAGAAATTCGAGCAACGCCTTTTGCGCATGCAGGCGGTTTTCAGCCTGGTCCCAGGCGACCGAACGTGGGTCGTCGAGCAGGTCGAGGCTGATTTCCTCGCCACGGTGGGCGGGCAGGCAGTGCATGAACAGTACGTCCGGCGCGGCCAGGTCGAGCAGTTCGCGGGTGACCTGGTACGGGGCAAACAAGGCCAGGCGCTTGGCGGTTTCGTCTTCCTGGCCCATGGAGGTCCAGACGTCGGTGCTGACCAGGTGCGCGCCGACAACGGCGTCCTTAGGATCGCGCAGCAGTTGTACGCGACCGTCTGCCTTGGCGAGGAATTCGGCGCTGGGCTCAAAACCTTCGGGGCAGGCGACGCGCAGGTGGAAGTCGAACTGGATCGCCGCTTCTATATAGCTGTTGCACATGTTGTTGCCATCACCGATCCAGGCGACGGTCTTGCCCTGGATCGAGCCACGGTGCTCAAGGAAGGTTTGCATGTCGGCCAGCAACTGGCACGGGTGCAGGTCGTCGGACAGGCCGTTGATGACGGGAACGCGCGAATGAGCGGCAAATTCGGTCACGGTGCTGTGGGCAAAGGTACGGATCATCACCGCATCCAGCATGCGTGACATGACCCTGGCGCTATCGGCGATAGGCTCGCCACGGCCCAGTTGGGTATCACGCGATGACAAAAAGATGGCTTGGCCACCCAGTTGGATCATGCCAGCTTCGAAGGACACGCGGGTGCGGGTCGACGACTTCTCGAAAATCATCCCGAGCACGCGGTTTTTCAAAGGCTCGAACAGTACGCCGCGGTTACGCAGGTCTTTAAGCTCAATGCCTCGACGGATCACGCTGACCAGCTCTTCGGGCGTGCAATCCATCAGGGAGAGAAAGTGCCTTGCGCTCATCATTAACTACCTTTTGCAACAGACCGCAGATACTCAAAGCCTTGTTTATTGTGACAACGGGCGAGACCTGCGGCGAAAGCCGCACGGGGCGACGAAATAGGGGAAGGCGCGATCTTATAATTAAATGTCGCGTCTTACCAATAGGGCTACGGTTTTTAAGGGCGTTCAAGCAGGGCGCCGAGGCGCTTTTGAAGACGAATTCCAGACAGCAGCGGTTCATTTGTACACTGGCGTCGCAACCTTTTGCAATGTGCGGAGGCGGCTGCAGGCCAGGCTGCGTCGGTTTCAGCGCGCGCCTGCGAGGTTTCTGAAACATTTGCTCATGCTTAGCCATGGCCTGGCCTGATGCTTGTCGATTCACGGCACTGACGTTGGTGGTGCCTTGGCCGTCCGCGGGCCATAGTTAGGCCAAAGCCCTGATAAGAGACTGGCCATGACCAAGACTCTCCACCACCGTGCCTGCCATCTGTGTGAAGCCATCTGTGGCCTGACGCTGGAAACCACCCAAGCCGAGGACGGCAGCCTGGCGATCACTTCGATCAAGGGCGACGGCCAGGACAGTTTCAGCCGTGGGCATATCTGTCCCAAGGCCGTCGCGCTGCAAGACATCCAGAATGATCCCGACCGCCTGCACCAGCCCATGCGGCGGGTGGGCAACGAATGGCAGCCGATTGCCTGGGACGAGGCCTTTGCCCTCATCGCCGAACGGCTGGCGGGGATTCAGGCGCGGCATGGGCAGAATGCGGTGGCGGTGTATCAGGGCAATCCCAGCGTGCATAACTATGGGCTGATGACCCACAGCAACTATTTTCTGGGGCAGTTGAAGACGCGCAATCGGTTTTCGGCGACCTCGGTGGACCAGTTACCCCATCACCTCACCAGCTACCTCATGTACGGCCATGGCCTGTTGCTGCCAATCCCCGACATCGACCACACCGACTTCATGCTGATCCTGGGGGGCAACCCGCTGGCGTCCAACGGCAGCATCATGACCGTGCCGGATGTGGAAAAGCGCCTCAAGGCGATTCAGGCACGCGGCGGCAAAGTGGTGGTGGTCGACCCCCGGCGCAGTGAGACGGCAGCCATTGCCGATCAGCATCTGTTCGTGCGGCCAGGCGGTGATGCGGCGTTGTTGTTTGGGGTGCTCAACACCTTGTTCAGCGAAAACCTGACCCGCGACAGCCATCTCCCCATTGAAGGCCTGGAGGATGTACGCCGCGCCATTGCAGGGTTCAGCGCTGAGGCCATGAGTCGCCAGTGTGCGGTGCCTGCCGAACAGATCCGCCAACTGGCGCGGGACTTTGCCGCCGCCGACAAGGCGGTGTGCTACGGGCGCATGGGAGTGTCGACCCAGGCGTTCGGCACGCTGTGCCATTGGCTGGTGCAATTGATCAACCTGGTGACTGGCAATCTGGACCGTGTCGGTGGCGCGCTGTGCACCACGCCGGCGGTGGATTTGGTGGCAGCGACCGGCGGCGGGCATTTCAATCGTTGGCAGAGCCGGGTTTCCGGGCGCCCGGAGTACGGCGGGGAGCTGCCGGTGTCGGCCTTGGCTGAGGAAATGCTCACCGAAGGTGAAGGGCAAATCCGGGCATTGGTGACGGTGGCCGGTAATCCGGTGTTGTCGACGCCTAACGGCCGCCAGCTGGAACAGGCGCTGGATGGTCTGGAGTTCATGGTCAGCATCGACCTTTATATCAACGAAACCACGCGCTATGCCGACCTGATCCTGCCGTCCACGTCGGCGCTCGAAAACGATCACTACGACACCACGTTCAATATGTTCGCGGTGCGTAATGTCACGCGATTCAATCGCGCGATTTTGCCCAAGCCGGAAGGCGCGCTGCATGACTGGGAGATTTTTGTCGGCCTGGCCAAGGCGTTCGCGGCGCAGACGGGGGTTGCGCTCAAACCCACCCTGCCGCCTGCACAGATGATCGACTTTGGCTTGCGTGCCGGGGTGTACGGTGACGCGTCCAGCCATAAGCTGTCCGTGGCAATGCTGGCAGATCATCCCCACGGCGTGGACCTCGGGCCGCTCCAGCCCAACCTTGCCGCTCGTTTGAAGACCGCCGATGGCAAGGTGCAAGCGGCGCCGGCGGTGATCCTCGCCGACCTGGCGCGGTTTGCGGCGCAGCCGGTGCCTGTGGCCGACGAACTGCTGCTGATTGGCCGCCGCCATGTGCGCAGCAATAATTCCTGGATGCATAACTATCACCGGCTCGTGAAGGGCAAGCCGCGCCATCAATTGTTGATGCATCCGGATGACCTGGCCCGTCGGCAACTGAGCGATGGCCAGCGTGTGCGCGTCAGCTCGCGCATCGGCATGATCGAAGTGGAAGTGCTGGCCAGCCTGGACATGATGCCCGGCGTGGTCAGCCTGCCCCACGGTTGGGGGCATGGACGCCCAGGTGTCCAGATGACGATCGCCAGCGAACAACCAGGCGCGAGTGCCAATGACTTGACCGACGAGCGGCAGCTGGATGAGTTATCGGGCAATGCTGCGTTGAACGGCGTTCCCGTGCAGGTAGCAGCCGCCTGAGCACCGCGCGGGAATTTTGCGTTACAATGCGCCACCGTGCCGACCTGTGAGTCGCAAAGTTCCAGCCGAGGTGTTCCATGGATATCATCGAAACGATCAAAGAGCAGATTGCCAACAACACCATTCTGCTTTACATGAAGGGCGCGCCCAACGCTCCTCAGTGCGGTTTCTCCGCGAAGGCGTCCCAGGCCATCATGGCGTGTGGCGAGAAATTCGCTTACGTGGATATCCTGCAAAACCCTGAAATCCGCGCCAACCTGCCGAAGTACGCCAACTGGCCTACGTTCCCACAGCTGTGGGTAGCCGGTGAGCTGGTCGGCGGTAGCGACATCATCGTTGAGATGGCCGCTGATGGTTCGCTGCAAACGCTGGTCAAAGAAGCAGCGGCAAACGCCGCAGCCAAGACTAACGCTTGATGCTTCTGTAAAAAACCGTGCAATAAAAAGCCCCGCGTCTCTAAGAGAGCGGGGCTTTTTTGTACCTGCGTGCTGGGGCTTATTCGCCCATCTGCGATTGCAGGTAGTTTTCCAGGCTGACTTTGTCAATCAGGCCCAGTTGGGTTTCCAGCCAGTCGATGTGTTCTTCCTGGTCTTCCAGGATGTCTTCCAGCAGCTCACGGCTGCCGAAGTCGCCTTTGGTTTCGCAGTGAGCAATGGCGGCCTTGAGGTCGCTGTGGCTCTTGCGCTCAAAACCCAGGTCGCTGCTGATCATTTCCTGGGTGTGCTCGCCGATGTTCAGCTTGCCGAGGTCCTGCACGTTCGGCAGGCCTTCCAGGAACAGGATGCGTTTGATCAGGGCGTCGGCGTCTTTCATGGCCTTGATGGATTCTTTGTATTCACGCTTGCCGAGCTTTTCCAGGCCCCAATCGTCATACATGCGCGCATGCAGGAAGTACTGATTGATCGCGACCAGTTCATTGGCAAGGATTTTGTTGAGTTGCTGGATGACTGAGATGTCGCCTTTCATGACTGGGGTCCTGCCCTGTAATCGCTGTGTATAAGGCGGAGTTTGAGCGGCGAATTCCTTAGTGTCAAACCTAAGTTATTGAATAATAAATGAAAATTAATCGGAATAAGAATGTTTGTGTTCCGCGTCTTGGCGCTAACTAATTGAATTGCGGGCATAAAAAAACCGGACGTTAAGTCCGGTTCTTTAAAACACGCCCAATCAGGCGTGTGTAAATTCTGCTGAATAGGGGAGCGCGGCCTGGGCTGTCTGCAGCTGCGTCAGGGTTTCCCGTACCACTTGCTTGGCGAGGCAAGCACATTTGCCACATTGGCTGGCAACGCCGGTGGTTTCACGCACTTCCTTGTAGCTGCAGCAACCTTCATAGATTGCTTCGCGGATTTGTCCGTCGGTGACGCCAGTACAGAGGCACACATACATAAGGGAGAACCATCGCGGGTTTAAGGCTTAAGTGCGATGGATCTTAATGTTAACGAGAATGATTGTCAAAGTAGATTCGTAGGGTATTGGCTGGCACCGCGCCCTCACTGACGAACGGTTTTTTCAGTGTATGATGGTCGGTCTTCACGAAGCGTGACTGCGTCACAGGGCTGTCGCTTAAACACGGCAGACTCGGGCCGGTCCTTTTACTTCAATCGTCACCCTCACATCAGGAGATATCCAATGAGCGTACTCGTCGGCAAACAAGCCCCGGATTTCGACGTACCCGCCGTCCTCGGCAATGGCGAAATCGTTGACAGTTTCAAACTGTCTGAAGCCATCAAAGGCAAATACGGCCTGGTGTTCTTCTACCCGCTGGACTTCACCTTCGTCTGCCCGTCCGAGCTGATCGCCCTGGACCACCGCATGGACGATTTCAAGGCGCGCAACGTTGAAGTGGTCGCCGTTTCCATCGACTCCCATTTCACTCACAACGCTTGGCGCAACACCGCCATCAATGATGGCGGCATCGGCAAAGTCAAATACACCATGGCTGCCGACATGAAGCACGACATCGCCAAGGCTTACGACGTTGAATCCGAAGGCGGCGTGGCTTTCCGTGGCGCGTTCCTGATCGACGACAAAGGCGTGGTTCGCTCCCAGATCATCAACGACCTGCCACTGGGTCGTAACATGGAAGAGCTGATCCGCCTGGTCGACGCCCTGCAATTCCACGAAGAGCACGGCGAAGTCTGCCCTGCCAACTGGAAAAAAGGCGACAAAGGCATGAACGCTTCGCCGGAAGGTGTTGCGGCTTACCTGACCGAGAACGCTGGCAAGCTGTAAGCCGGAGTCGAGGTACAAAAAAACCGGCCTGTGAAAGGGCCGGTTTTTTTATGTGGAGGAAAAGCCCCTGGGGCAAGCGTGCTTTTTGTGGTGAGCGGGCTTGGTGTGGTGAGCGGGCTTGCCCCGCGCTGGGTTGCGAAGCAGCCCTAAAACCTGCCTGCGAGGTCTAGCTGAATAAATGCGCTGCCTGGATTGGGGCTGCTGCGCAGCCCAGCGCGGGGCAAGCCCGCTCACCACAGTAAGCCCTTTCACCACAACAAGCCCCTTCACCACACTAAGCCCTTTCACCACAGTAAGCCCGCTCACTATAGCGAGTCCGCTCACCACAAAAGCGCTGTTAGTCGTTGAAGTCTTCCCAGCCGCCCATCTGCTTCCAACGGTTGACGATGCCGCAGAACAGCTCGGCAGTCTTCTCGGTGTCGTAGCGGGCCGAGTGCGCCTCGCGACCGTCAAAGTCGATTCCAGCCGCTTGGCAGGCCTTCGCCAGTACGGTCTGGCCATAAGCCAGGCCAGCGAGGGTCGCGGTGTCGAAGCTGGAGAACGGGTGAAACGGGTTACGCTTCATGTCCAGCCGCGCCACGGCGGCATTCAGGAAGCCCAGGTCGAAGCTGCTGTTATGGCCGACCAGAATCGCGCGTTTGCAGCCATTGGCCTTCAACGCCTTGCGCACGCCACGGAAGATATCGGTCAGTGCCGCTTCTTCACTCACCGCCATGCGCAGCGGGTGATCGAGCTTGATCCCGGTGAACTCCAGGGCAGCGGCTTCGATGTTGGCGCCTTCGAATGGCTCCACCCTAAAGAAGTGGGTGTGTTCCGGGAACACAAAACCCTGTTCGTCCATGCCGATGGTGGTCGCCGCGATTTCCAGCAGCGCGTCGGTGGCGCAGTTGAAACCACCGGTTTCTACGTCGATGACAACCGGCAGATAGCCGCGGAACCGCTCGGCCATCGGGTGACGGGAACCGCCACCACTGTGCTCGTGTTCGTCATCGTAATGGTCTTCACTCACTTGCTTTCCTCCAGCAGGCGCCAGCGCAGTGTTTCACCGGCGCGCAGCGGGATAACAGTCAGCTCGCCAAACGGCAGGCTGGCAGGGGCGGTCCAGTCTTCACGGACCAGGGTGATGCGGTCGGTATTCGCCGGCAGGCCGTAGAAGCGCGGGCCATTGATGCTGGCGAAGCCTTCGAGCTTGTCCAGCGCGTTGCGCTGTTCGAATGCTTCGGCATACAGCTCGATGGCGGCAAACGCGGTATAGCAACCGGCACAGCCGCACGCGGCTTCTTTTGCGTGCTGGGCGTGGGGTGCCGAGTCGGTGCCGAGGAAAAACTTCGGATTGCCGCTGGTCGCCGCATCCAGCAAGGCCACCTGGTGGGTGTTGCGCTTGAGGATCGGCAAGCAATAGAAGTGCGGCCGAATCCCGCCCACCAGCATGTGGTTGCGGTTGTACAGCAGGTGATGCGCGGTGATCGTCGCGCCGACGTTGGCCGAGGCCTCGGTAACGAACTGCACGGCATCGGCGGTGGTGATGTGCTCGAACACGACCTTGAGGGTCGGGAACAGCTCGACCACACGGCGCATATGCTCGTCGATGAAGATCTTCTCGCGATCGAACACGTCCACGTCGCCACGGGTGACTTCACCGTGGATCAGCAGCGGCATGCCGACTTCCGCCATGGCTTCGATGGCCGGCAGGATCTTGTCGATACTGGTCACGCCGGAATCGGAGTTGGTGGTCGCGCCGGCCGGGTACAGCTTGGCGGCGTGCACGAAACCGCTGGCCTTGGCCTCACGAATTTCTTCGGGCTGGGTGCGGTCGGTGAGGTAGA
Source organism: Pseudomonas fluorescens group sp. (assembly GCF_020093335.1). Lineage (NCBI taxonomy): Bacteria > Pseudomonadati > Pseudomonadota > Gammaproteobacteria > Pseudomonadales > Pseudomonadaceae > Pseudomonas > Pseudomonas fluorescens group sp. Next base: position 104,920 of record NZ_JAIOKW010000012.1, read on the forward strand.
GCACCATCAACGGTTCGAAGCGGCTGCCGGCCGGCCGCGCAGCGAGGATACGCTGGCGATAGGCGTCGGCTTGCTCGGCGTTACGCACCGGAGGTACCAGGTTAGGCATGATGATGGCGCGGCCAAAGGTGCGCGCTACATCGGCCACGGTGTGGGGTAACGCAGCACCATCGCGAAGATGAATATGCCAGTCGTCGGGACGCAGCAGGGTCAGGCGGTCGGACATTGGGGATTCCAGGCGGGTCAATCTGGTGGGAATGCTACCGGAAAAGACTCTTGCAGGCACTCGCTATCAAGTTTTGCAGGATGCAACCGATAGCCTTTTGTATGCCTTATCGATGTATGACGCTTTGAAGTGTTGTAGAAACCAGTGGAGCCTCCCGTGCGCCAGCATTATCTAGCCCTGCTCAGTGTGTTCGCCAGCCTGCCTGCGATGGCCCTCACGTTCCAGACACGTCTGGAGAATATTGAGTGGAAGGTAGAAGGCGATCAGTTCGAGTGCCGCCTGACCCAACCGATCACCGACTTCGGCTCGGGTGAGTTCGTGCGTCGGGCCGGCGAGCAGGCGACGTTTCGCCTGAAAGCCTATAACGGCTCGCTGGGTGTGGGCTCGGCCACGTTGTTGGCGGCTGCCGCCCCTTGGCAGCCGGGCCGAGGTGATATCAACCTCGGCGCCGTGCGTGCCGGCAGTGGCGACGTCTTGTTCAACAGCTCCCAAGCCCAGGCCGGGCGCCTGTTTACGGGGTTGCTGGAAGGGCGCAGCCCGACCGTCCGACACTACGGGCGTGAGGGCGGCTATTCGGAAATCCGCTTATTGCCGGTGAAATTCAACAAGGCCTACAACGACTACCAGCTGTGCACCACCAAGCTGTTGCCGATGAATTACGACCAGGTCAAGCAGACCGAAGTCGGGTTCCCGGGTGGCGGTATCGAACTGGACGCGGCGGCCAAGAAGAAACTCGACGTGATTCTCGCGTTCATGAAGGCCGACCCCACCGTCAACCATATCGAGTTGAACGGCCATTCGGACAACGGCGGCAACCGCCTGACCAACCGTGACGTCTCGCGTCGCCGTGGCTTGGCGGTGATGGATTACTTGAAGGCCAACGGTATTCCGGAATCGCAGATCACCTTGCGTTTCCACGGCGAAAGCTACCCGCTGGCGCCTAATACCAATGCGGCCAATCGCGCGCGCAATCGTCGGGTGAATATTCAGCTCGAACGCGTCGCAGCCCCCGAGAAACCGGCGCCCCAGGCCAGCGGCCCGAGCAACCCTGCACACACGTCATAACGTGCAGCCTAAGGTGCGACCATCGGTCGCCCTCTCGACATAATCTGTCGCTTTATCTTCATTTGCTGTCGCGCCCCTGTAAATCCACGGTTTTGGTCGGTAGAATCGACGCCTTTCCGTACAACCCCGTGGAGTGATGGCATGGCCGACGTAAACAAGGTCGTTCTCGCGTATTCCGGCGGCCTGGACACTTCGGTGATCCTCAAGTGGCTGCAGGATACTTATAACTGTGAAGTGGTGACCTTCACCGCTGACCTGGGTCAGGGCGAAGAGGTCGAACCTGCACGTGCCAAGGCGCAAGCCATGGGCGTGAAAGAGATCTACATTGACGACCTGCGCGAAGAGTTCGTCCGCGATTTCGTCTTCCCGATGTTTCGCGCCAACACCGTCTACGAAGGCGAGTACCTGCTGGGTACCTCCATCGCACGTCCGCTGATCGCCAAGCGCCTGATCGAAATCGCCAACGAAACCGGCGCCGACGCCATTTCCCATGGCGCCACCGGCAAGGGCAACGACCAGGTACGTTTCGAGCTGGGCGCCTACGCGCTCAAGCCAGGCGTGAAAGTGATCGCGCCTTGGCGTGAATGGGACCTGCTGTCCCGTGAAAAGCTGATGGATTACGCTGAAAAGCACGCGATCCCGATCGAGCGTCATGGCAAGAAGAAGTCCCCGTACTCGATGGACGCCAACCTGCTGCACATCTCCTATGAAGGCGGCGTGCTGGAAGACACCTGGACCGAGCACGAAGAAGACATGTGGAAGTGGACCGTCTCCCCGGAGAACGCTCCCGACAAGCCGCAATACCTGGAACTGACCTACCGCAACGGCGACATTGTCGCGTTGGACGGCGTTGAAATGACCCCGGCCACCGTTTTGGCGACGCTGAACCGTATCGGTGGCGAACACGGTATCGGCCGCCTCGACATCGTCGAGAACCGTTACGTGGGCATGAAGTCCCGTGGCTGCTACGAAACCCCAGGCGGCACCATCATGCTGCGCGCTCACCGCGCCATCGAGTCCATCACCCTGGACCGCGAAGTCGCTCACCTCAAAGACGAGCTGATGCCGAAGTACGCCAGCCTGATCTACACCGGCTACTGGTGGAGCCCTGAGCGCCTGATGCTGCAACAGATGATCGACGCGTCCCAGGCCCACGTGAACGGCGTTGTGCGCCTGAAGCTGTACAAGGGCAATGTGATCGTCACCGGTCGCAAATCTGATGATTCCCTGTTCGACGCCAACATCGCCACCTTCGAAGAAGACGGCGGCGCCTACAATCAGGCGGACGCGGCAGGCTTTATCAAGTTGAATGCATTGCGCATGCGCATTGCGGCCAACAAAGGTCGCTCGTTGTTCTAAGTTTCAGCCTGTCGTGAAGAATGGCCCCTTGTTCAAGGGGCCATTTTTTTTGCCGGTGTATTTTATAGAATGTCGCGATGTTTATAGTGATTAAACATATGTTGATATTTTTCATCCCCACCTTTCCCAAACAGGGGACTTGAATTGGCTGTTGTTGGAAGTGTGTAGGGGGAATGAATTTTTTACACCTGTGTAGGAACTGGTCTTACAGAAAATTCACTCATGCAGATACAGCGAATATATAAAGCGCTGAATAGTCTGTAAGAATTAAGGATGTAAGTTAATATGTTAAATGGAACTAAAACAGCCGGATCTTTCCTGCTCGTTCACTCGGCCAACGGCGAGAGGCAAGGGGCATTTCCTGAGAGTTACGTGCGGTACGTTTACCCGACCCCTGATATCCCATGGATATTTCACTCAAAATATGTAAGTCCCCAGAAAGGTCTGAAAGGATCCATAAAGCTTGATAAGTCCGAGATGGCGTTTTTTTGTAGGGTAATTCCTTTATCGCTGTGGGGTGGGTCTCTGCTTGCTGTTGCTTGGGGGGGAATGCTATGCCAACTAGGAAACGACTAGGCTATTGTGCTTGCTCTAAATAATTCGAACAGCGAAATTGGACTTTCTCATGAATAAAGTGCTGATCGTGGATGATCATCCCGTCATTCGTCTTGCTGTGCGTATGCTAATGGAACGTCATGGTTATGAGGTCGTTGCCGAGACCGATAACGGTGTCGATGCGTTGCAACTTGCACGGGAGCATATGCCGGACATTGTCATACTGGATATTGGGATACCCAAACTTGATGGCCTGGAAGTTATTTGCCGCCTGTCTTCGACCAAGCAGGCTGCACCGTTCAAGGTGCTGGTGCTGACGTCCCAGGCCCCTGGTCATTTTTCCATGCGCTGCATGCAGGCGGGGGCTGCCGGCTATGTGTGCAAGCAACAGGACCTGACCGAGTTACTGAGTGCGATCAAGGCCGTCTTGTCGGGCTACAGCTACTTCCCGAACCAGGCGCTCAACTCGGTACGCTCCACCATGGGCAATGCCAGTGAGGCCGATATGGTCGAGCGTCTGTCCGGCCGAGAAATGATGGTATTGCAGCAGTTGGCCCGGGGCAGGACCAACAAGGAGATTGCCGACGGCATGTTCCTCAGCAACAAGACCGTCAGCACCTACAAGACGCGTTTGCTGCTCAAGCTCAACGCCCGCTCTCTCGTCGACCTGATCGAACTGGCACAGCGTAACGGCTTGGTATAGAGGAGGGGACGCCACCGCGTGTTGCCCGGGCAACCGGCAGAAAAAAGCCTCCGTCAGGGAGGCTTCCGGCCGTCGACCTCTCAATCAGAGATCGAAGTCGTAATCGGCCAGTTGTTTTTGCAAGCGTCGTTCTTCCAGAAGATTGTCGATGGTACGGCGTTTGCTCAAATTGGTCTTGGCGACCTCTGCCACAGGCGTCTCCGCCCCATCGTCATCCGATTCAACGAGGTCGTCTTCCACTTCCAGTTGTTCTTTGCCAGTGCTCATAAGGTTCACTCCGGGCTAAGACTGCCGTTGGCGCTCCTTATAACGATAATCCATGACCGGGTAAAAAAGATTTTTTCAATCGACCGATCAATAAAACCAATGGTCCCTCAATCGTCGGATGTCTTGTCCTTGTATTCGCACAGGTCTTCTATCCGACAGCTGCCGCAACGCGGCTTGCGGGCCTGGCAAACATAGCGTCCATGAAGGATCAGCCAGTGGTGGGAATCGAGCAAATACGGCTTGGGCACGAATTTCATCAACTGCTTTTCCACCTCCACCACGTTTTTCCCACGGGCAATGCCGGTTCGGTTACTGACCCGGAAAATGTGGGTGTCCACCGCCATCGTCAGTTGACGGAAAGCGGTGTTGAGCACCACGTTGGCAGTTTTACGGCCAACGCCTGGCAGGGCTTCCAGGGCTTCGCGGGTTTGTGGCACTTCACTGCCGTGCAGTTCCACCAGCAGGCGACAGGTTTCGATGACGTTCTTGGCCTTGCTGTTGTACAGGCCGATGGTTTTGATGTATTCCGACAACCCGTCCACACCCAGGGCATAGATTGCCTCCGGCGTGTTCGCCACGGGATAGAGCTTGGCTGTGGCCTTGTTGACGCCCACGTCGGTGGATTGTGCCGACAGGATCACCGCAATCAGCAATTCGAAGGGCGAGGTGTAAGCCAGTTCGGTCTTGGGTTCCGGATTGTCTTCGTGAAGCCTGCGGAAAATTTCCAAGCGTTTTGCGGCGTTCATGGGGCGGTGGTTTCCTTACAGGCGTTCGGCATCAATGTGAAGAGTGGGTCCAGGCTTGGGGTTCTGTGAGCAATTATCTCGGACAGGATAAACGATCGTTACGGCGCCCGGCAGCGCTCGTAGCGGGTCACGCGTCGACGTAGGCGTCCACCTGGCGCTGCGTTTCCTCAAGCCTGTGTTGTGCGGCTTTCAGTTGATCTGCATTTACGCCCGCTTGGCGTTGTAATTTGCTCACCTCCGCCCGGGCGTACGCCAGGGCGGTTTTCAGCTGGCGCAGTTGAGCGTCGATGGGGCGTTTTTCCACGCGCTGCAAATCGGGCCGAGGCTGCTGACTGTCAGCCTCTGCATCGTGCAAGGCTTGCTCCGCGCTGGACAGCGCAGCGCTCAGGAGTGCCAGTTGCTGTTCGTCAGCGTTCTGGTCCTGGGCTTTTTTCAATTCGGCGCGCCGCATGGCCAATTGGATTTTTGCGCGTTTGAGTGCGGGGTCTTTCGGCGGCGGCAGGGTCGTCGGGGTGATGACTTCCAATGCTGCAAGTGCCTGCTCTGCTGCTTCGAACTGCTGCTGCAGAACGATCAACTGCGACTGCTGCTCAAAGGTCGGCGGGTGGCCGAACGCCTTCAAGGATTTATGCAGTTGGGCACGGCTCATGGCGAGCGTGATTTTAGCCTGCTTGACCGCTGCCTCTTGGGCTGCCTGAGCCGCATCGGCCGGCACGGGCTGTGTTGGCGCCGAGCGCTTGGCCCGTGCCAGGCGTTCGGCGAGTTTGTGGGCTTCTTCCCGTTGCAGGCGCGCGTTGCGTTGTTCAAAGCGCCGCCGCGCCCGGTCACGTTTCAAGCCGCGTTCATGATGCTCACGATCATTGGTCGCCAAGCCACCCACAATCGGTAGCACGCGGGTCGCTGGGTGCATCTCAATGCAATCGACAGGGCAGGGCGCAACGCACAGGTCACAACCGGTGCACTCATCAATGATGACGGTGTGCATCAGCTTGGCGGCGCCGACAATAGCGTCCACCGGGCAGGCCTGGATGCACTTGGTGCAGCCGATGCACTCGGCCTCGCGGATATACGCTACCTGGGCTGGCGCTTCCCCGCGATGGGTGTCGAGGTCCAGCACCGGCACGCGCAGCAACAGTGCAAGGCCGGCGATGGTTTCCTGCCCGCCGGGCGGACACTTGTTGATTGCCTCGCCTCGTGCGATGCCCTCGGCGTAAGGCTTGCAGCCCGGGTGCCCGCATTTGCCGCATTGGGTCTGCGGCAGCAGCGCGTCGATACGTTGAATCAGGTTCATGCTGTGATCACGGGTATGCCGATTAAGCGAACAGGCGTGTAATGGATTTGTAGGAGCGCGACTTGCCGGCGATAGCGTCCTTGAGATCGCCATTGCCGGCAAGCCGGGCTCCTACAATAGGCCTAATTTACTCGCCACAGGCCCATAGGCTTACTTGATGCGTTGACCCGGCTTGGCACCGCTGTCAGGGCTCAGCAGGTAGATCTCTTCGCCACCAGGGCCGGCCGCCATCACCATGCCTTCGGAGATACCGAACTTCATTTTCCGTGGCTTGAGGTTGGCGATCATCATGGTCAAGCGACCATCGAGCTTGGACGGGTCCGGATAAGCGCTCTTGATCCCGGAGAACACGTTGCGTTGCTCGCCGCCGAGGTCCAGGGTCAGGCGCAGCAACTTGTCGGCACCTTCCACGGCTTCGGCCTTGACGATCAGCGCGACACGCAGGTCCACGGCGGCAAAGGCGTCGAACTCTATTTCCGCAGAAATCGGGTCCTTGGCCAGCTCGCCGTTACCGGCCGGTGCCGATTCGCCGGTGTCGGTCTGGCTGGCAACCAGGTCTTCTTTCGAAGCGTCGGTCATGGCCTGGACTTTCACCGGGTCGATACGGGTCATCAGCGGCTTGAACTCGTTCAACTGATGGTTGCTGAGCAGAGTGGCGTGATCGTTCCAGGTCAGCGGCGCGACGTTGAGGAACGCCTCGGCATCGGCGGCCAGCAACGGCAGCACCGGCTTGAGGAAGATCACCAACTGGCGGAACAGATTGACGCCCGTGGCGCAGATCGCCTGGACTTCCGCCTGTTTGCCTTCCTGCTTGTTCAGCGACCACGGCGCCTTGTCGGCGATCCAGGCGTTGGCGCGGTCGGCCAGGCCCATGATCTCGCGCATGGCGCGGGCAAAATCGCGGGCTTCATAGGCGTCGGCGATGCTTGGCGCAGCGGCCAGGAACGCGTCGGTCAGTTCCGGCGCGGCATTCTCAGCCACCAATACACCGGCGTTGCCCTTGTGGATAAAACCGGCGCAACGGCTGGCGATGTTGACGACTTTGCCGACCAGGTCCGAGTTGACCTTCTGTACGAAGTCTTCCAGGTTCAGGTCGAGGTCGTCGACGCCACGGCCCAGCTTGGACGCGTAGTAGTAGCGCAGGTATTCCGGCGACAGGTGGTCCAGGTAGGTGCGCGCCTTGATAAAGGTGCCACGGGACTTGGACATCTTCTGGCCGTTGACCGTCAAGTAGCCGTGCACGGCAATGCCGGTGGGCTTGCGGTAGCCCGACCCTTCAAGCATCGCCGGCCAGAACAGGGCGTGGAAATTGACGATGTCCTTGCCGATGAAGTGGTACAGCTCGGCGGTGGAATCCTTGGCCCAGAAGGCGTCGAAATCCAGTTCCGGCGTGCGGTCGCACAGGTTCTTGAAGCTGGCCATGTAGCCGATCGGCGCGTCCAGCCACACGTAGAAATATTTGCCCGGCTCGCCCGGGATCTCGAAGCCGAAGTACGGTGCATCGCGGGAAATGTCCCACTGTTGCAGGCCGGCATCCAGCCATTCGGCGATTTTGTTGGCCACGGCGTCCTGCAGGGTGCCGCTGCGCGTCCAGGTTTGCAGCATTTGCTGGAAATCCGGGAGCTTGAAGAAGAAGTGCTGGGAGTCCTTGAGCACCGGGGTGGCGCCGGAGATTGCCGACTTAGGGTTCTTCAGGTCGGTGGGTGCGTAGGTGGCACCGCATTTCTCGCAGTTGTCGCCGTACTGGTCCTCGGTGCCGCATTTCGGGCAGGTGCCCTTGATGAACCGGTCGGCCAGGAACATTTTCTTTTCCGGGTCGAAATACTGGGTGATCGAGCGCGTGGCAATGTGCCCGGCTTCCTTCAACCGCAGGTAGATCTGGCTCGACAGCTCGCGGTTTTCGTCGGAGTGGGTCGAGTGGAAGTTGTCGAAGTCGACCAGGAACTCGGCAAAGTCGGCGCTGTGTTCAGCCTGCACATTGGCGATCAGTTGTTCCGGGGTGATGCCTTCCTTTTCGGCGCGCAGCATGATGGCCGATCCGTGGGCGTCGTCCGCGCAGACATAAATGCATTGATTGCCGCGATGCTTCTGGAAGCGCACCCACATATCGGTCTGGATGTACTCAAGCATATGGCCAAGGTGGATGGAACCATTGGCATAGGGCAGGGCGCTGGTGACGAGGATCTTGCGTGGCTCGGACATGGGGCTCGGCTACTTGATGAAACGGAGGTCGGCCACTATAAAGCGCCGGGAAATTTATTTCACCCCGTGGCGCTGTTTCCGAATCTTCCCAACCTGCGAAAGCATGCCGTTAAGCCGCTGGAACGGTTAGGATAGCCGCCTGTTTCAGTCAGTCTTTTTTCGGGAGTAGCCCATGAGCGCCGTCAATCGCGCAGCGGTGGAAGCCGTCCTTCGCCAGTACACCGACCCCTATTTGAACCAAGACCCGGTCAGCGCCGGCTGTGTACGTGCCATCGAAATCCAGGGCGACCAGGTGTCGGTCCACATGGAGCTGGGCTATGCCGCAGGTCTGTTCAAGAGCGGTTGGGCGCAGATGCTGCAAATGGCCATTGAGGGCCTCGAGGGCGTGCGTTCCGCCAAGGTCGACATCCAATGCGTGATCGCTGCGCATAAGGCCCAGGCGCAGATCCCGGGCCTGGCCAACGTCAAGAACGTGGTCGCGGTGGCGTCTGGCAAGGGCGGTGTGGGTAAGTCCACCACGGCGGCCAACCTGGCCTTGGCCCTGGCCCGTGAGGGCGCGCGCGTGGGCATTCTCGACGCTGATATCTATGGCCCGAGCCAAGGCGTGATGTTCGGCATCGCCGAAGGCACGCGGCCGAAGGTCAAGGACCAGAAGTGGTTCGTGCCCATCGAGTCACTGGGCGTGGAAGTGATGTCCATGGCCTTTCTTACCGATGACAACACGCCAATGGTCTGGCGCGGGCCGATGGTTTCCGGCGCCTTGCTGCAACTGGTCACCCAGACTGCCTGGGGCGACCTGGACTACTTGGTGATCGACATGCCGCCAGGCACCGGTGATATCCAGCTGACCCTGGCGCAAAAGGTGCCGGTGGCCGGCTCGGTGATTGTCACCACGCCCCAGGACCTGGCGCTGCTCGACGCGAAGAAAGGCGTGGAGATGTTCCGCAAGGTCAATATCCCGGTGCTGGGCGTCGTGGAGAATATGGCGGTACACATCTGCTCCAACTGCGGCCACGCCGAGCATCTGTTCGGCGAAGGCGGCGGCGAGAAGCTGGCGACCCAATACGGCGTGGAGCTGCTGGCTTCACTGCCGCTTTCGATGTCGATCCGCGAGCAGGCTGACGGCGGTAAGCCCACTGTCATGGCTGAGCCGGATAGCCAGATCGCCATGATCTATCAGGAGTTGGCGCGTCATGTGGGCGCGCGGATCGTCCTGCAAGAGGCGGCGACGCCCGCGATGCCGACCATTACCGTCAGCGACGACTGAGGTTAATGAAGGGAAAAAGCCTCGACTGTGTCGGGGCTTTTTCATGCGTGGAAAGTGGTCAAGCAGTCGCGACGGCGCTTTTACGCAGTGGGTGGTGTAAGCATTTGCTTACTTTTCCGTAAGTGTTTGGTTTTTTCATCCGCCATGTACGTCCCAAAATCCTGAGAGACTTTTCTATCTAATTGAAATATAACAATTAATTGTTCTTTGTTTGACGCGAAAGGTTGCCGGCCGGCGGCGTGCATCCCGTTGAACTTACTTTGGAACTCTCTAAGATCAGCCCTGTGTCCACGGATTGGCACAACCATCAAGGAACGATGGTTCGAAGGAATGTCGCAGGATGCGATTCATCAGGATGATGAAAAGGAATACAGGGACTAGGGAAAAAATGTGGGCGGGTCATACCGCCCCTTTTTTTGCCTGTAGAAAAGTGAAACCCGCCCTCCAGAAACGCAAAAAGGCCCGCAAGGGGCCTTTTAGGGGGGGCAACGCTATCAGCGTTCGAGGTCTGCAATCTTACCTTTTTTGCCATCCCACTCCGCTGCATCCGGCATCGGGTCTTTGCGTTCAGTGATATTCGGCCAGATTTCCGCCAGCTCGACGTTCAACTGAATAAATTCCTGCATTTCTGCTGGGACTTCGTCCTCGGAGAAAATAGCGACGGCCGGGCATTCAGGCTCACACAGGGCGCAGTCAATGCACTCGTCCGGGTGGATAACCAGGAAGTTCGGGCCTTCGTAGAAGCAGTCCACCGGACACACTTCGACGCAGTCGGTGTACTTGCACTTGATGCAGTTGTCGGTAACGACGAAGGTCATTTCTAATTTTCTCCTCAGGCGGCGGCAGCGAAACCCTTTGTGGCAGGGCTCGCGAGGTTCGGGAGCGATAGTCTGCAGGCCAGGCTAAAAGCCCACAGCATCCCAAACCGCGCGAGAGTCTACCAGCTTGCAAGCGTCTGCGTTATATCCGAACCTGCAGTGCATATAACATTTCGAGCGCTTTACGGGGCGTCAAGCCGTCCAGGTCAAGTTTTGCCAACTCATCCAGCACCGGATGGGGCAGGCTGGCGAACATGTCACTCTGATGCGGTGCGGCCGGTTTGCTGGTGGCTTTGGTTGGGCTGGCGACCACGGTTTCATGGGGCAAGGCCGTGGTTTCCAGGCGGCTGAGGTGTTCGCGGGCGCGGGTAATCACATCGTTTGGCACGCCGGCCAGTTGTGCCACGGCCAGGCCGTAACTCTGGCTGGCAGGCCCCGGCAGCACGTGATGCAAGAACACGATGCGCTCGTTGTGCTCGGTGGCATTCAGGTGCACGTTGGTCACCAGTGGCTCACTTTCCGGCAACACCGTCAGCTCGAAGTAGTGTGTGGCGAACAGCGTATAGGCACGCAAGTGCGCCAGGCGCTCGGCCGCCGCCCACGCCAGGGACAGGCCGTCAAAGGTGCTGGTGCCACGGCCCACTTCGTCCATCAGCACCAGGCTGCGCTCGGTGGCGTTGTGCAGGATGTTGGCGGTTTCGCTCATTTCCACCATAAAGGTCGAACGGCCACCGGCGAGGTCATCGCTGGAACCGATCCGGGTGAAAATCCGGTCCACCAGTGACAGCTCGCAGCTGGCCGCCGGCACGAAGCTGCCGATATGCGCCAGCAGCACGATCAAAGCGGTCTGGCGCATGTAGGTGGATTTACCGCCCATGTTCGGACCAGTGATCACCAGCATGCGGGTATCGTCGTCCAGCGACAGGTCGTTGGCGACGAACGGCGTGGTCAACACTTGCTCTACCACTGGGTGGCGACCTTGCACGATGCGCATGCACGGCTCGCTGACAAAACGCGGGCAGTTCAAGTCAAGGTTCAGTGCACGCTCGGCCAGGTTGCTCAGCACGTCCAGTTCGGCCAGGGCTGCCGCAGTGTCCTGCAGCGGCGCCAGTTGGCTGATCAAGTCCTCAAGCAACGCCTCGTAAAGCATTTTTTCCCGCGCCAGGGCACGGCTCTTGGCCGACAGGGCCTTGTCTTCGAACGCTTTGAGTTCCGGGGTGATAAAGCGCTCGGCGCCCTTGAGGGTCTGGCGACGTTGATAGTCGATCGGTGCCGATTCAGCCTGCTTGCTCGGCAACTCAATAAAGTAGCCATGCACGCGGTTGTAGCCGACTTTCAAGTTGGCCAGGCCGGTGCGGGCCTTTTCGCGGGCTTCCAGATCGATCAGGAACTGCCCGGCGTTTTCGCTCAGGGATTGCAGCTCGTCCAGCTCGCTGTCGTAACCGGTCTTGAGTACGCCGCCGTCGCGGATGATCGCCGGCGGGTTGTCGATGATGGCTTTTTCCAGCAGTGCCGCGAGTTCCGGGTAGGTACCTGCGGTAACCGCAAGCTGTTGCAGGTGTGGCGTATCCAGCTCGGTCATCGCCACTTGCAGTTGTGGCAAGGCCCCAAGAGCGTCGCGCAAGCGTGCCAGGTCACGCGGGCGCGCGTTACGCAGGCCAATCCGCGCCAGGATGCGCTCGATATCGCCGATTTCCTTCAGCTGTGGCTGCAGCTTTTCAAAGCGATAGCCGTCGAGTAGGCAGGTAATAGAGGTTTGTCGCGCTTGCAGTACAGTCAGGTCGCGCAGTGGGCGGTTCAACCAGCGGGTCAGCAAGCGACTGCCCATGGCCGTCTGACAGCGGTCAACCACCGATTGCAGGGTATTATCGCGCCCGCCGGCCAGGTTGGTGTCCAGCTCCAGGTTGCGACGGCTGGCGCCATCGAGCACCACGGTATCGTCGAGACGCTCGTGACGCAGGCTGCGCAAATGCGGCAGGGCGGTGCGCTGGGTTTCCTTGGCGTAGCCAAGCAGGCAACCGGCGGCACCGATAGCGAGTGTCAACGTTTCACAACCGAAGCCTTTAAGGTCCTGCACCGAGAACTGCTGGCATAGACTTTTCAACGCCGAATCACGCTCGAAGTCCCACGGCGCGCGACGCTTTGTCCCACGGCGTTTTTCCGCCGGCAGATCCTTCGGCCAATCATCCGGAATCAACAACTCCACCGGATTGATGCGCTCCAGCTCCGCCAGCAGGTTCTCCCAGCCCTTGATCTCCAGCACGCTGAAATTGCCACTGGTGATATCCAGCACCGACAGCCCGAACAAACGCTCATCGCCCAGCACCGCGGCGATCAGGTTATCGCGACGCTCGTCCAGCAGCGCCTCATCACTCACCGTCCCCGGCGTAATAATGCGCACCACCTGACGTTCAACCGGCCCCTTGCTGGTGGCCGGATCGCCGATCTGCTCACAGATCACCACTGACTCGCCCAGCTTGACCAGCTTGACCAGATAACCTTCCAACGAATGGTAAGGAATCCCACACATCGGAATCGACTGCCCCGCCGACTGCCCACGCGCGGTCAGGGTGATGTCCAGCAACTTGGCAGCCTTCTTCGCGTCTTCATAGAAGATCTCGTAGAAGTCGCCCATGCGATAGAACATCAACTGATCAGGGTGCTGGTTTTTCAGGCGCCAGTACTGCTGCATCATTGGCGTGTGGGAGGACAGATCGGACGTATTTTTACTCATTGGGTCGTAGGCAAATTCGTTGAAGGAGTGGGGCAAATGTGGGGCATTCCGCCCTGCGATTTTGCAATGGGCGCAAGGTTAACACGCGAGGTCGGGGCTTCGCAGGTCGCAAACGGGTAGGTAAAACGCAGGCCGAAAGCCAGAGGTGGGGAGCAGGCTCCAGGCGCCGCTATTTTGCCCTGCGGCCACTGGCGGGGAACAAGCCTCGGATAACCCCGAGAAAAGCGGCAAACAAGTTGATGGAGGTTGCGGTGGTGATAGCGATCAACACGTTGTCGGAAAACGGAGCTTTGCCGGAATAGTAAGTTGACCAACCATTCCACACGAGCAAAACCGACCAAAAGATCACGCCGCAGGCAGCAAACCAGAAAGCACGCCCCGCATACTTCTTGCGCAGCTGCCTTTCGGCCTTCTGATCCTTCAGGTTTTGGTTTCTTTCATCGTCAGCACCCACTGCCTGCTCGCCCCCAGGTTGGGAGTCCTGGTCGGGCCCTGATGCGGGGGGCAGTGTCAGCTCAAGGTTGTCGAGTTCCTCACTCACGGTTGCGGCTCTTTGGGTGAATGAACTCCGCCATTTCCTTCCAGTCAATGGCGGAACCATCCGCTCCCCTGAGTGCCCAGGCGGTGCCTTCCTCGTGGGAGAGGTTGGACAGTTGAGTCCCTGACCACTTGCCGTATTTATTGATAATGCGGTCAATCAGACGCTGGGCGTAGGTATCGCTTTCAGGAATTCTCGGTGTCACGAAGACGATGTCTTCGACGTCGGGTTTAAGGTTGCTGAGCAGCGACGTCACAGGGCGGCTGCCGTAGGACTTCAACTCATGATAGAGCGATGGAATGACCGGGCCGTATTGCCAGCGGGCAAAGTGATCATCCATAAGGGGCAGCTCCCTTTCACGCAGATGCCAGGACTGCGTGTAAAACAGCAGCTTTTGAAGCTTCATTGGAGTCAAGCCTGAAAGCTTGCCTTCTTTGGCGCGTTCAATGAAGGCGTTAGCAACAGCTAGAGCTGAATAAGCCATGAGCACCTCCGAAATGGCTGGCTACGTTGTTATAGAGTTTCATATATAGGCTCGGGATTGTCGACATGCAATGGCGTCGGTTGACGGGCGCCGTGTCGTATCCCGGGCAGGCTGGAAAAGTTGAATCAAGTGTGGCGGATAATAGTGGGCTGAATACTGTTTGTATAGACAGTGTTTCGTGAGGATTTTAGTGGAATACTGATAAATGCATAGATTATGCAAATTAGCATTTGCCAACCCCAAAATCTCCCGCCATTATCCCCGTTATGCAAAAACGCAACGTTTCTATCGTCTTAAGAGAACTGCTGGACCGCGACCGGATCTCCCCCACGGAGCTTCACCGGCGTACCGGCGTGCCTCAATCCACGTTGTCCCGGATTCTCAGCGGCAAGATCGTTGATCCGTCGGACAAGCACATCTCCCGCATCGCCGAGTACTTTCGCGTCAGCACCGACCAGTTGCGCGGGCGCGCGGCGGTGGGCGCCCTGCGCGATGACGGGCGCGACCCGATGCATTCGGAACTCAAGGACATAAGCCTGTGGGATGACGACACACCCGTTAATGATGACGAGGTGTCGATCCCCTTTCTGCGCGAGGTTGAATTGGCTGCTGGATCAGGAAGATTCGTCATCGAGGAAAGGGAGAAGGCCAGCCTGCGGTTCGGCAAGCGCAGCCTGCGGCATAACGGTGTGCAGTTCGATCAGGCCAAGTGCGTGACGGTGCGTGGCAACAGTATGTTGCCGGTACTGCGTGATGGCGCGACGGTCGGGGTGAACGCGGGCAAGAGTGGCATTGGTGACATCGTTGATGGCGACTTGTATGCCATCAACCACAACGGCCAATTGCGCGTGAAACAGCTCTATCGCCTGCCTTCCGGGATTCGCTTGCGCAGTTTCAATCGCGACGAACACCCGGATGAGGACTACAGCTTCCAGGATATCCAGGATGAGCAGATCAGCATCCTCGGTCATGTGTTCTGGTGGGGCATGTACGCCCGTTAACCTCCTTGCGTAAGACAAAGCCCGCCCATGAGCGGGCTTTTTTTCGCCTGTGGCAAATCACCGAACCCTTGGCCTGCAAGGCTGAAAATGCATTTGTGCAATTCACGCCAAAAATTAAATGCATTTGTGCATTGACTGTATATGCATACATGCATATTCTTCGTCTCAAGCCAGCCAACAAGGTGGTGGAGGCGGCAAGGATGCTGCCAAGGAAGACAAGGAAGGCACGCAACATCGGCAAGGACGCCATCTGAGCGATGGCAGGGATGCCAAGCAACACCGGCAAGGATGCCGACGCTCTTTAGTTTTACCGCTTCAAGAACAGGCAGCGATGAACCGGCCTTAACGGTTCAGAGGGTTGGCAACTGACCCGGGTGTGCAGCGTAAAGCACCAGAAGCAGTTATCCGGCAGACAGGGATCGTGGTCGGAAAAACATTGAGGAAAGGTCCGTACCGCGCCAGTAGCGCCGAAAGACCGAGGACATCATTACTGAAAAGCCCGGGCAACCGGGCTTTTTGGAATGCCTACCTACACATGGATTTACCCAAGAGCCGGCTCTGTGCCGGTAGTGCTCAGCCAGGAGGCGTGACATGACAAACGAGCAGCAAGCGTTAGCGGAAATGCCTATCTGGCTGGTGATCGTACTGGCCCTGATCGGCGGGGTGTCTGGCGAGATGTGGCGCGCCGACAAAGAGGGAGCCCGTGGTTGGTCGCTGGTACGGCGCCTGGCGCTGCGTTCTGGGGCGTGCATGGTCTGCGGCGTGTCGGCATTGATGCTGTGCTACGCCGCCGGCATGTCGATCTGGACCGCCGGGGCCATCGGTTGCCTGACCGCCATGGCCGGTGCGGACGTGGCCATCGGCCTTTATGAACGCTGGGCGGCCAAGCGCATCGGGGTCAACGAGGCCCCGACCTCTCGCCCTGATCAGCAGTAACCGCTGCAAGGACGCAAGCAGATGACACTTCTTGAAAAACCTTCCCAATTGCCCATCGCGATTGGGGACGCACTGAAAAGCGCGTTCCCACAGCTGCGCGTTGGCAATCACCATGATTTTCCCGACTCGGGCGATAAAACCGGCATCTTGATCAGCGTGGAGCGCAACGGCCCTGGCGTTCGCTCCCTTGCTGGGCGTAAGGTCCATGCCTTGTCGGTGTCACTCAGGGCCACGGTGGCCAACGGGTCGGCACCGTTTGACGCGTGCGACCTGGCCAGCCAAATGATGGACCTGGCCCTGGATAACCGCTGGGGCCTGCCGCCAGACCAGTGCGACCTGCCCACCGCGATTGTCGCGGCACCTTCCGCACTCACCGGCGCGGAAACGGACTACGACACCTGGAGCGTGTCCTTTACCCAAAACCTCTACCTCGGCCCGTCACTGCTCGACGATCCCACAGGCAAACCGCTGTTTGCCTGCACGTGGGAGGTCACGAACATCGACGATCCGGACCAATATCGCCCGCTGCAGGAGTAGCCCATGTTCGATGCACTGCTACGCATGCAACTGGGGCCGATCGTCGAACGCCTGGCGGAAATGGAAACTCAGCTGGAAGACCTGTATCGACGCGCAGAGAGCTTTTGCCGGATTGGCGTGTGCCAGGAGGTCGACGCCGCCAGCAATACCTGCAAGGTCAGCCACGGTGATTTGCTCAGCCCGGCGATCCGATTCTTCAACCCAAGCGCTGGAGCGCAAACCGAAACGCGCATTCCTTCAGTGGGCGAACAATGTCTGCTGCTCAATTACGGCGGTGGGGAAGGGGGCGCGCAGTCGGTGGCGTTGTTTGGCCTCAACAGCAGTCTCTTTCCGTCGGTGTCCGCCGTTGCGTCGCTGACGCGGCGTCGCTACCAGGACGGCACCCAAAGCGACTACGACGACGCCAGCCACCTGTTCAATTGGGTTAACG
Organism: Pseudomonas fluorescens group sp.; assembly: GCF_020093335.1. Lineage (NCBI taxonomy): Bacteria > Pseudomonadati > Pseudomonadota > Gammaproteobacteria > Pseudomonadales > Pseudomonadaceae > Pseudomonas > Pseudomonas fluorescens group sp. The sequence continues at coordinate 122,079 of NZ_JAIOKW010000012.1, forward strand.
GCCCGACCACGTTCAGCGGCTCCCGCGAGCAGGTCGACGTCAAGGTCGGTGCCGCCAGCCTGACCATGAATACCCAAAGCATCACCCTGCAACTCGGCGCCACCGGCGTGTTGCTGGATGCCGCCGGCGTGCATTTGAGCGGCCCGGTGGTGGATCACCAAGGCCGCGTGATCAGCAGCGCATAAGGATTTGCCATGATCGGAATCGATAGGAACACCGGGGCAGCCGTCGATGACTGGCTGCAATTCGTGCAGCGCGCCACCCGAGCGCTGACCACCCCGCTGGGCACTCGGCAGAAACGCCCACTGTACGGCTCGATGATCCCGCAACTGCTCGGCCAGAACCTCGGCGACGACCTGTTGATCCTCGCCCAAAGCCACGCCGCGCAGGCGTTCTACAACGCCCAGAACGGCATCGTCGACTTTCAACCCCAGGTCATCGTCGCCACCCGCCAGGGCGCCGGTTTGTTGCTGCGTTTTGCCGGCACCTGGAAAAACCGCCAACAATCCTTCGAGGTCGTGACATGAGCATGTTGATCCCTGGCCAGAACCAACTGGCGGAACCGGCCCTCATCGCTGTCGATGAGTTCGAACCCTTGTTGGCCGAGTTCAAGGCCTTCGTGGTCGACTACGTCGCCATCCGCGCGCCGCAAAGCGCGGCCAAACTCAGGGTCAGCCTCGACAATGAAAGCGAACTGCTGACCCTGGCCCTGGAAGCGTTTTGCGTGCGCCTGCAAACCCACGAGCGCAAGTACAACGCCCGCATCAAACAGATGCTGGCGTGGTGGGCCACCGGCAGCAACCTGGATGCACGCCTGGCCGACATGGGCCTGGAGCGCCAGGTGCTCGACCCCGGTGACCCGGCCGCCTTCCCGCCGGTGCCGCCGGTGCTGGAAAGCGACGACGACGCCCGCCTGCGTTACTACCTGGCCCCACACGCCCCGGCGGCGGGTTCGCGCATGCAATATCGCCGCGAGGTGTTCACCCTGGGCGAGCGGCCGTCGGTCAAGGTGCAAAGCGCCACGCCGGGTGTGGTCACCGTCAGCTATACCTTTGACCCGGACGGCTATGCGGCTCAGGTCAAGGACGGCAACGGCCGACGCATCGCCCCCGGCGAGGTGATGGTCACTGTGCTTTCAAGAGACGGTGATGGCACCGCGTCTGCCGATTTGCTTGACGGCGTACGGCGACATTTCGCACGACCCGATGTAAGGCCGGAAACCGATCTCGTCACCGTCCAAGGAGCACAGATCCAGCGCTATAAAATTCGTGTGGTCGCCAAGATCAACGCCGGTCCTGATTCGGGGTTGACCCAAGTGGCTGCTCAGCAACTGCTGCAAACCTACGCCGACTCCTGCCATCGCCTGGAAGGCCGAGTCGACCCAAGCTGGATCGACTACGCCATCCACAGCGCCGGCGCCGCGCAACTGCAGATCCTCGAACCGCTGGAGCCGATCATCAGCTCGGCATTCCAGGCTCCGTACTGCACGGGCGTCGAGGTGGAGGTGCGTACGCTATGAGTGAACCCAAAGCGAGCCTGTTGCCTGCCAACAGCTCACCGCTGGAAAAGGCGTTGGACCTGGGCTTCGGCTATTTGCTGGAACGGGTGACGCCACCCTTCCCTCAACTGATGGACCCGGATCACACACCGGCGGCGTTCTTGCCCTACCTGGCAGCGGACCGCGCGGTGAACGAATGGAGCACCACGGCCCCCGAGGCCGAGAAGCGCCTGACCGTCAAACTCGCTTGGCCTACCGCACGGCAGGCCGGCACCCGCCAAGCCCTGGAAAACGCCGCCAAGGGCCTGCAACTCAGCCCCGAAGTGCGCGCCTGGTACGAGCAAAAACCGCCCGGCGTGCCCTACAGCTTTGCCGTACGCGCCTGGACCGAATTGCCCTACAGCGAAACCATCGACGCCCGACTCGACCGCCGCTTGGCCGACGCCAAAAGCGAGCGCGACATCCTGTCGATCTCCGTGGGCCTGAGCGCCTCCGGTCGCCACAGCATCGGCGCCGCCACGCTGTGCGGCGAACTCACCACGATCTATCCCAACGTGCTGGCAGGGGTCGAGGCCTCAGGGCGCGCCTTTATGGCGGCCGGCCTCTACACCGTCGAAACCACCACCCTTTATCCACAGGAGCACTAAATGGCTGACTATTACACCCTGCTCACCGACGCGGGGATCGCCTACGAAACCGCCTGCAAGGCTGCCGGCGTGCCGATCAAACTGGCGCAGATCTCCGTCGGCGACGGCAATGGCGCCGTCTATAACCCTGATGCCAGCGCAAAAGCGCTGAAACGCGAAGTCTGGCGCGGTCCGTTGAACGCTTTATTCCAGGATGAGAAAAACGCCAACTGGTTGATGGCCGAAGTCACCATCCCGTCGGATGTGGGCGGCTGGTATGTGCGCGAAGCCGGGTTGTGGACGGATACCGGTATTTTGTATGCCATCGTTAAATATCCGGAGTCGTACAAGCCGGTGTTGGCGACGTCGGGGTCGGGGAAGGAGTTTTATATTCGCTCGATTTTCGAGACGAGTAATGCGGCGATTGTGACGTTGTTGATTGATGACACGGTGGTGAAGGCGACTCGGGCTTGGGTGATGGATTATCTGGGTCGGCAGTTGGCTGAGGGAACGTATACCAAGGCTGAGATTGAGATGCTGATTGCTCAGTCTTCAGCGTTGCCTGTGGGGTCTATGGTTGCGTTTCCAATCGATAAAGTCCCGGTAGGGTTCCTGGAAATTGACGGTAGCGTGAAGAGTGCCACGGCCTATCCTGATTTGGCGAAGTTTCTGGGTACGGCCTTCAATAAGGGTGATGAGGGCGCGGGCAATTTCAGACTGCCAGAGTCGCGTGGGGAGTTTTTGCGTGGGTGGGATCATGGGCGTGGTGTGGATGCTGGGCGCTTAGCGGGTAGCTATCAAACTGACCAGTTCAAGAGTCATACGCATGAGTACGACACTATGCAGGGCGGAGGGGCAGCGAATAGTGTCTCCGACACGATAGCTGCTCAAAGTAACGCAACTTCGCAAACGGGTCATATTACTGGTGGGGCAGGCGGGAGTGAAACACGTCCGCGTAACTTGGCTGTGATGTGGTGCATCAAGGCTTGGAATGCGCCAATCAATCAGGGAAATATTGACGTTGCGGCGCTTGTTAGTGAACTTGATGTGTTGAAGTCTGCTGTTCCTGTGGGTTCAATCATTCCGTTTCTGAAAGCTGCTGTACCGCCGGGATATTTGGAACTGGACGGGAGCGTGCAAAGTATTGCGACTTACCCAGATCTGGCTGCGTACCTCGGCACCACTTTCAATACGGGTAGTGAGCCTGCTGGCTACTTTCGTTTGCCTGAGTCGCGTGGTGAGTTCTTGCGGGGATGGGACCATGGGCGTGGAATGGACGCCGGGCGAGAAGTTGGCAGTTGGCAGAAAGGCAGTATGGTTGCGGTTGATACCAACATACCTGCAACACAGACAATTGCGACAAACCTCGTTGACGCAGCTGCGGCAAGGATGCGAGGAGGGTATGACTCTGGTGATGTCGGGCTTTATTCTGGCATAACCCTGATGGGCGTGAACCCACAAGCTAATGTGGCGCTGCCCGGCAACATAGAGGTCACTTACGGAATCACACGTCCTAACAACCTAGCGGTAATGTGGTGCATCAAGGCTTGGAACGCCCCCATCAATCAGGGGCAGATAGACATTAGTGCACTGGCTCTTGAGGTTTCCAACCTGGCAAACATGGCTGACTTCACTGTTATTTATCCGGGAGGTGGTAACAAGACCAGTCCGGGAGGCGTGGCGACCAATAGTCGCTACATCGCGGCAAACCCTTTTCCTGGATATCACGTGTTTTGCACCGCGCAAGTTCTCTACAACGGAGAGTGGGCAAACCCTGAGTTTGGCGATCATTTCAGCGGCATAGGCGGGCCTGACCGTTACGGTCATGGTGTGCAAGCAAATCAGATGGGTAACTCGATTATTGTTCAAACGGGGGTTAACGGCCTCGTCTATCCGAATGCCTTGTCCGGTGCTCCGTTTTTGCTATCGGCAACGACTGGTGTTTCTCCGTTGCCTTGTCGTGTTCTTGTGTGGCGATTGAAGGGGGTGATTGCATGAACGTTTATGCAGCGTTGGGGAGTGGTTTTCAGCAGGTGGGAGGCGTTTGCCCAGAGGGCTGGGTGGTTATGCAGGGCGATCGCCCTTCTCCCATTCATATTGCCTCGCAGGAGGGTGTCTGGATTGTTCCTGTTCCTTCACCTGACGATATCCAAGTTGCCCTGAAGAACGCCGAAAGAACTTGGCGGGACAGCGTGCTGACGGCGGTTATATGGTTGCGTGAACGTCACCAAGACCAGCGGGAAATTGGCGGAGACACAGCATTGTCCGGCGAGCAATTCGCTGAGTTGTTGGCCTATATGCAGGCACTGCGCGACTGGCCCCAATCCCCCGACTTTCCGAATAGCGAACATCGACCGATAGCACCGGCCTGGATCGCTGGCCAAACCGAATAAACGCTCCGCGCCGACGGGGCGTTTTCTTTATCAATCTGAACACCCGCCGCCTTGAGCGGCTTTTTTGTGCCTGGAGATCCTACCTATGCCCACCCGCCAAACCTACACCGTCCTCATCCCATTCCCCACCGGCGCCGGCCATTGGTCCACCGTCGGTCAGGAATTGGAGTTGCTCGACGTTGAAGCATCCGCCCTGCGCACCGCTGGCCGTCTGGAACTCACCAGCGTCCTTAACGCCACCCCGGCCAAAAAGGCCACTACCAAGAAGGTTGACTAACCATGGCTGAGGTTCTGAACTTCGAGCACAACGGCATCACCGTGAATGCCACTGAATCTCCCGAGGCCATGGGTGGCCTGGGTGACAACGTGATTGGCCTGGTCGGCACTGCGCCGAAGGCCCATGCGTCGATCCCGAAAAACGCGCCGTTCCGTATCAACAGTTTCACCACCCAGGCACTGCTGGACCCCACCGGTACCGAGTCGGGCACGCTGTTCCACGCGGTCTACCAGATCCTCAAGGTGGTCAAGGTGCCAGTCTATGTGGTGATCGTGGAGGAGGGCGCGACCCCGGCGGATACCCTCAACAATGTAATCGGCGGTGATGAGCCGGTTACCGGTCGCAAGCTGGGCCTGGCTGCACTGGCCAGCGTGCCGGAAGACCTGACCATCATCGGGGCTCCGGGCTTCACCGGTACCAAGGCCGTGGCCGGCGAGTTCGCCTCGTTCGGCAAGCGCATCAAGGCCCGCGTGGTGCTGGACGGCAAAGACGCAAGCGTTGCCGACCAGGTGACCTACAGCGGCGAACTGGGCGGTGCCGACCTGGGCTTCGACCGTTGCCTGCTGGTGCACAACATGCCGTCGGTGTACTCCAAGGCGGCGAAGAAGAACGTGTTCCTCGCGCCATCGTCCCTGGCTATCGCGGCGCTGGCCAAGGTCAAGCAATGGGAAAGCCCGGGCAATCAGGTGACGTTCGCCGAGGACGTTTCCCGCGTGGTTGAGTACAACATCCTCGATACTTCGACCGAAGGCGACCTGCTCAACCGTTATGGCGTGAGCTACTACGCCCGCACCATTCTCGGCGGTTTCTCGCTGCTGGGTAACCGCTCCATCACCGGCAAGTTCATCAGCTACGTCGGCCTCGAAGACGCCATCAGCCGCAAGCTGGTCAAGGCCGGCCAGAAAGCCATGGCCAAGAACCTCACCAAGTCCTTCATGGACCAAGAGGTCAAGCGCATCAACGATTGGCTGCAAACCCTGGTCGCCGACGAAACCATCCCCGGCGGCAGCGTGTACCTGCACCCGGAGTTGAACAGTGTCGAGAAGTACAAGAACGGCACCTGGTTCATCGTCATCGACTACGGCCGCTACGCGCCAAACGAACACATGATTTATCAACTCAATGCCCGCGATGAAATCATCGAGCAGTTCCTGGAGGACGTTCTCTAATGTTTACCAACCGAGTCAGACAGGCCATTGCGGCCACCCTTCAAGGCCTGCCGTTGTCCGCGACAGTGGACTCCTTCACGCCGCCGAAGATCGAGTTCGAAATGGAAGCCATGACCGGCGGCCGTTTCATTGCCGAAGAAATGGCCAAGAGTGGCAAGCCTTTGACCGCCACCTTGATCCTGCAGGGTGCCGGCCCGGAAATCATGCTGGCCCTGGGCGTGCGCCTGGGCGATGACATCCTGCTCAACGTGCGTGAAGCCGGCCAGGACCAGGACGGCAAAACCTATTTCACCTACCACACCGTTGGCGGCAAGCTCAAATCCTTGAGCGAGGCGGCGATGGTGATGAATACCAAGGCCACCACCACGCTGGAGCTGTCCTGCCGCACCTACAACCGCCTGGAAAACGGCATTCCGGTGATCGACATCGACGTGCGCACCCAGAAGTTCGTGCTCAACGGCGTCGACATTCTCGGCGATGCCCGCCGCGCCGTGCTGATGCCGTAATCCCCCGGGGGCGGGTTCGCTCGCCCCCCTACTTCACCAAGGAGCTGCCCCATGGCCTGGATGCCACCGCTGCACCGCCTGCTCTCGCCGATCAACGCCGACACCGGCGCGACGATCGAACAGGTGCAACTCAAGCCGCTGTACTACGCCGCGCAAAAAGAAGCGCTGGCCCGGGCCGGTGATGACGAGGACGACCAGTTCTTCGAACTGGCGAAACTCGCCACCGGCCTGTCGGAAAAAGAGCTCGACCAACTCAAGCGCCCGGACTACGTGACCATTGCCCAATACGTACACGAGATGTCGACACGTCCCGCGTCGTTTTTCCTCGGCACGCCGGCGGAATCGGGCCACGACCAGCCCGTCCACTTGCTGCTGCCCCTCGATGCTGCCGGCTGTACCTTTACCGAGTTGTCCTTGGAAATGCCCGCCCTGCGCGCGACCAAGGTGATGAAGAAACTCGCCACCAACAAAGAACGCGCCGAGTTCATCACCGCTCACTGCAGTGGCTTGATGATCCCTGATCTTGCCGGCTTGACCGTACCCGACTGGACCGAACTGCAGGCGCGCATCGACGATTTTTTAAATCAACCGGCGGCCTTCTTTCGCAACGCGACATCGAAGTGATCCTCGATGTGGTGCCGCTGGTTTACTCGGTAACTGAAGCGGAGATCCTCGACTGGGATGCCGCCAAAGCATTGCGCCGCTACGACATCGCGATCACTCGCCTTGGGGTTAAACAGGAGTAGAGCGGGATGCAGGAAACTAAATATGGGATCAAGCTCGCCCAGGAGGACTTCCGCTGGATGATCGGCGAGGCCGATCTCGGCAATGTGCTCGCACCGTTTTCCACCCGTGCCGCGGCACCTGTGAGCCTGGAGGCTGCCTCGCAGCCACAGTTGGAGCTGCGCTCTACGCTGGTCACACTCAGTGTGGACATCAACGCCTTGACCCAAGAGCAAGTGCGACTGCGCGAGACGTTGGAGACGCTTAACAGTACGTTGTTCATCAACAGCGATTCCCTGGCGCCCAGGGCGGCTGATGTCGCCACGAGTGCGTTGAAAGATGAACCCAAGGCGCCCGCTGACGGGGCTGTGATGGGCATGGTCAAGGCCGTTGGCGGCGAATTGTGGGATGCGCTGAAAGGCAAGCTCGCAGACAAGGCCATTGATGGGCTCCTGGACCCGATCAGCAAGAAGGTCAAAGGTCGCAAAAAAATCGGTGGGGGTGGTTCAGGCCTACTTAACCTGTTCGGGCAAGCCCGCCAGGCCCTGGGTGGCTCGCCACCAGGCATTCAGTGGGGTGTGACCTCGCAAGGCTTTCAGTCCTTTGCCGGGGCAAGCGTCGCAGCGCCAAGGCTCAGCCTGCCAAATGGCCCCTCCGGTGCCTTGACCGATACCGTTGCCACACTCGGAACCGTCGGCATCCGGCGGCTCGCCCCCTTGAGAACCGCAGACGCCGCCCTGGACGTGATCCAGGGCGTGCGCCACGGCGATGCCAACGCCATCGGTTCCGGCCTGAGTACCGCCGGTGGAGCCTGGGCCGGCGCCTCTGCCGGCGCAGCCATCGGCACTCTGGTTTTACCCGGCGTAGGCACTGCCGTCGGCGGCGCGATCGGTGGTCTGCTGGGCAGTGAGGCGGGCGCCTGGTTGGGGGACAAACTGTTCGGTTCGAGTGATCGCTTGCCGTCACCGAACGCGGTCAGCAAAGAACTCAACCATGCACGCCCGGACAACGTTCAAGTCTCGATCGCCCCCAGTATCCAGATCACCGGGGTCAATCCTGCCGACGCCCAGCAGGTGGTCAACCAGGTTATCCAGGCCCTGCAATTCCAATGTGTGCCGATGCTCACCGATGCGTTGGGGATCCGGCGCAACGCGGCTTTGGCCGATCCAGGAGGTGATTGATGCGACAGCAAATGGTACTGGGCGCCTTTATTTTTGGCCTCTCCCGAGGGTTTGCCTATTCCACGTTGGCCCGTAGCAGCGATGGCGGCTGGAACGACCTGGCGATAATCGCCAGTAAGCCGCAGTCGCGGCAGAGCGGCCAGAAGCTGGAAAAACTTACGTTCAGTGGCACGGCCATGTACGGCATCGGTATGCAGCGACTGGATGAATTGCGCGCGCTGCAAAATCAGCGCACGCCGTTGCCGCTGGTGGATGGGATCGGCCGTAACTGGGGCTTGTGGCGGATCAACTCGGTGATGGAAACCCAGAACAATGTGATCGATGACGGCACCGCCATGGTCATGACCTGGAGCCTTGAGCTGGAGGAATTCGTCAATGCGTAGAGTGCGAAGTATCGCCGGTGATTCGGTCAACCTGCTGCTCTACCGCGAGCTTGGGCGTTGCGATGATGGCGCCGAAGAAACCTTGTGGCGCCTGAACCCGGACCTTGCCGAGTACGGGCCGGTGCTTCCGGCCGGTGTGTGGGTGAGCGTGCCTGAAATGCAATCGCGGCCGACTGCGTTGCAGCCTGTTCTGGCATGGGATTGAGGAGGTTTTATGGCACAGGGATTTACGCCGATCGTGGAGTTTTACGGCGCCAACGCGGCGTTGCTCAATCAACGCATCATGCATTGGAGTCACACTGACGCGGCGGGCATAGAGTCTGACCGGCTGGAACTGACGCTCAATATCGAAGGCCTTGAAGGCCTGCCAAGCTTGAGCGGCAAGGTCGGCATGCGCGTGGGTTACTCGGAGTCGGGGCTGGTAGAGAAGGGCGAGTTCGTCATCACCCAGCGAACCCCCGTGCTGTTTCCCATGCGCCTGATGATCGTGGCGACGGCCGCGCCTTTCAGCGTGGGCGACCCACACGGCTACCGTCAGCGTCGTTCCGCCAGTTACGGGCCTACCACGCTGGGGGCGCTGTTTCGGCAATTGGTCGGCCGGCATGGTTTTTCACCGCGTGTGGCGCCGTCGCTGGAGGGCATTCCGATTGCCCACATCGACCAATCCAACGAAAGCGATATGGCGTTTATCACGCGTCTGGCCAGGCGCTATAGCGCGGTGACCAAACCGTTCAACGAGCTGTATGTGCTGGCAGAGGCCGGGCAAGTCAAATCGCTGTCCCTTCAACAACTGCCGGAGGTGAAATTGTCCGTGACCCAGGACAACCGCCCCGGTGACCACGCCTTCATCACCGCCACGCTCAACGACAACGCGCGCTCCAAATACGGCGGCAGCCGTGTCACCTGGTGGGATGTTGCCGGGGGCAGGCAGCACGTGGTTGAGATCGGGGTCGCGCCGTTCAAGACCGTGCGCCAGCGGTGTCAGAACGAAGAAGAAGCGCGTGCCGTCGCCGAAGGTGAGTTGCGCCGTGTGGGGCGGGAGGGGCTGGAGCTGTTGATCGATTGCCCCGGCAACCCGTTGTTGGCCGCCGAAGGGCTGTTGCGCCTGGACGACACCTGGCCGGCGTATATGCAGGGGCAATGGTCGATAACCAAGGTCATCAATGTGGGCGACCCGGTGACGGGGTATCGCAGTTCGATCACGGCCGGTGGTTTGTCCACCTAGGGGATTTTCAAGGTGAGTGTGGTGGTGATAACTCAGCCTCAATTGATTCAAATCATGCCAGGAGCCCGCCGTGTAGCGGGCCTTTTTTTACCCGCGTTGAATGCGGCTTTCATTCGTTACGAAATCAACAGCGTGCAGCGTGCCGCTGCTTTTCTCGCGCAGATCGGCCACGAGTCCGGCGAACTGCACTACGTGCGCGAACTCGGCAGTGACGCCTATTTGAGCAAGTACGATACCGGTGCATTGGCTGCGCGCTTGGGCAACACGCCCGAGCCGGATGGCGATGGCCAAAAGTACCGAGGCCGCGGGCTGATCCAGATCACCGGTCGGCGCAATTACCTAGCTTGCAGCCAGGCGCTGTTCGGTGATGAACGATTATTGCGTGAGCCGGTGTTGCTGGAGCAACCCCAATGGGCTGCCGAGTCCGCCGCCTGGTTTTGGCAGAGCAATGGCCTGAACGAGCTGGCGGATAAGGATCAGTTCACCATCATCACGCGGCGTATCAACGGTGGGCTCAATGGCCTGGAAGACCGTTTGCGCTTGTGGGCGCGGGCGAAGGCGGTGTTATGCGCTTCTTAGGCGTATGCCGCCTCATCGGCGCGTGCTTGCTGGTGGCGCTGACCTGGCAGGTGCAGGCCTGGCGCCATGCTGCGCAGCTTGAACATGTGTTGATGGCGCAGGCGCAGGCGTTATCTGCGCAAAGCCAGGCAGCCTTGCATCAACAGCAGGCTGAACACGCCAAACGGCTGGCCCTTGAGCAACAGCTCAACGCCAGTGACCAACACCATGCGCGGGAGTTAAGCGATGCCCAACGTCACCAGGCTGCTCTGCGCGACCGCCTGGCCACTGCTGATGTGCGGTTGTCAGTCCTTCTCGACGCCACCGAGTCCACCAGTGGCTGCACAATGCCAGCCTCCGCCCCCGCCGGCAGCGTGGTTCATGCAGCCACGCGAGCCCGACTTGACCCGGCGCATGCTCAGCGAATTATCGGCATCACCGATGACGGAGACAACGCCCTGATTGCCTTGCGCGCCTGTCAGGCCTATGTGCGCGCGGTCGCCCGTTAATCTCTTGTTCCAGTCTGTCGCTTGCATGAGCGATTTGCTCCTGTAGGGTAGGCAAATCCCCGCCCACTTCTGGAGACGACCGTGAAGGAAATCACTCAATTGGCTGCCGAACTGGGTCGCCGCTTGCAGGTGCTCAATGCGCATGTCACCACGGCCGAGTCCTGCACCGGCGGCGGTATCGCGGAAGCCATCACGCGGGTCCCGGGAAGCTCGGCCTGGTTCGAGGCGGGTTACGTCACGTATTCCAACCGCCAGAAGACCCGGCAGTTGAATGTGCCGGAAACGTTGTTTCCAAAAGTCGGCGCGGTCAGCCAGGAAGTGGTGGAGGCGATGGTCCGTGGCGCACAGGAAAAAAGCCTCGCGCGATTTGCCGTAGCGGTCAGCGGCGTGGCGGGGCCGGACGGTGGTTCGCCGGACAAACCGGTGGGTACTGTATGGCTGGCCTTTGGCGTTGGTGACGAGCTGACGGCCGAGCTGCAGCACTTCCCCGGCAACCGCGACGAGGTCCGCCGACAAACGGTAAAGGCCGCGTTAGAGGGCTTGTTGCGACGAGCTGCAGCAGAAATAGAAAATCAGGGGTAGGCGATCTCTGATCTTTGTGGAACAATACTGTCTACTTATACAGGTGTTGGCCGCCCCGGCCTTATTGATTACGTGAGGACTTTAATGGACGACAACAAGAAGAAAGCCTTGGCTGCGGCCCTGGGTCAGATCGAACGTCAATTCGGCAAGGGTGCCGTAATGCGTATGGGCGATCACGACCGTCAGGCGATCCCGGCTATTTCCACTGGCTCTCTGGGTCTGGACATCGCGCTCGGCATTGGCGGCCTGCCAAAAGGCCGTATCGTTGAAATCTACGGTCCTGAATCTTCCGGTAAAACCACCTTGACCCTGTCGGTGATTGCCCAGGCGCAGAAAATGGGCGCCACCTGTGCGTTCGTCGACGCCGAGCACGCCCTCGACCCTGAATACGCCGGCAAACTGGGCGTCAATGTTGACGACCTGCTGGTTTCTCAGCCGGACACCGGTGAGCAAGCCCTGGAAATCACCGACATGCTGGTGCGCTCCAACGCCATCGACGTGATCGTGGTCGACTCCGTGGCAGCCCTGGTACCCAAGGCTGAAATCGAAGGCGAAATGGGTGACATGCATGTGGGCCTGCAAGCCCGTCTGATGTCCCAGGCGCTGCGTAAAATCACCGGTAACATCAAGAACGCCAACTGCCTGGTGATCTTCATCAACCAGATCCGTATGAAAATCGGCGTGATGTTCGGTAGCCCGGAAACCACCACCGGTGGTAACGCGCTGAAGTTCTACGCTTCGGTCCGTCTGGATATCCGTCGTACCGGCGCGGTGAAAGAAGGTGACGAGGTGGTGGGTAGCGAAACCCGCGTTAAAGTCGTGAAGAACAAAGTGGCACCGCCTTTCCGTCAGGCTGAGTTCCAGATTCTCTACGGCAAGGGTATCTACCTGAACGGCGAGATGATCGACCTGGGCGTGCTGCACGGTTTCGTCGAGAAATCCGGTGCCTGGTATGCCTACAACGGCAGCAAGATCGGCCAAGGCAAGGCCAACTCGGCCAAGTTCCTGGCGGACAACCCGGACATTGCTGCCACGCTTGAAAAGCAGATCCGCGACAAGCTGCTGACTGCAGCACCAGACGTGAAAGCTGCCGCCAACCGTGAACCGGTTGCAGAAGTTGAAGAAGCTGACACTGACATCTGAAGCAAACGATGACTGTTGTACTGGATACACTCGTCGCCGTTCGGCGCACCGCAATGGACCTGCTCGCTCGCCGCGAGCATGGTCGAGTCGAGCTGACGCGTAAATTGCGTCAGCGCGGCGCGGAGCCCGAGATGATCGAAACTGCCCTCGACCGCTTGACGGAAGAGGGGCTGCTTTCCGAGTCTCGTTACCTTGAAAGTTTTGTCTCCTACCGAGCCCGCTCCGGCTACGGCCCAGCGCGCATCCGTGAAGAGCTGAGCCAACGTGGTCTGCAACGTGCGGATATCGACCTTGCCCTGCGTGAGTGCGGTATCAGTTGGCAGGCGCAGCTGGAAGACACCTGGCGACGCAAGTTCTCTGGCCATCTTCCGATTGATGCCAGGGAGCGTGCGAAGCAGGGGCGATTCCTGAGTTATCGCGGGTTTTCGATGGAGATGATCAGCCGCTTGTTGAGCGGTCGAGATATGGACGACTGAGTATCTCGGTGTACAGGCCGTTGTGGTGAGCGGGCGTACCGTGGCTAAGGCGCTTGCTGTGGCAAGGGAGCTTTGTTGTGGCAAGGGAGCTAGCTGTGGCGAGGGAGCTTGTTGTGGCGAGGGAGCTTGCTCCCGCTGGGCTGCGAAGCAGCCCCATCACCATCACCCCCATCCCCCCCACTGAGCCCCCCCAAAAAAGACCCACTATGAAAATAGTGGGTCTTTTTTTTTGCCCTCAAAAAATCAAGCCGGCTCCGGTGCCACCCGCTGCTGCGCCTTCCCCTGAGCCTGCGCCCAGTTCTCCGGCAAGTTGATGTAATCCACCAACTCGCGCAACCGCCCCTGATCGCGACCATTGAAGTTGAACACCAACCGCGTCAAATGGCCGAACCTCGGCTCATCATGCTCCTCGCCGGTGTACGCAAGCTGCTGAAATTCCCCGCTCAACCGCAGGCTGGCAAACTCACTCTGCAGATGTGCCAATGCCCGGTCACTGAGTGGGTGATGCATGCGCACCACAAACTCCCGCTTCAACCAGCGTGTGGAGTGGAAGTTGGCATAAAACTGGTTGATCTCTTCAACCGCCTCTTCGGCGCTGTACACCAGGCGTACCAGCTTGAGGTCGGTAGGCAGGATGTAGCGGTTGGCTTCCAACTGGCTGCGGATAAAGTCCAGGGCGCCTTGCCAGAACCCGCCGCCTGGCGCGTCCAGCAGCACCACCGGCACCAGCGGGCTCTTGCCGGTCTGGATCAGTGTCAGTACTTCCAGCGCTTCATCCAGGGTGCCAAAACCACCCGGGCACAAGACCAATGCATCGGCTTCCTTGACGAAGAACAGCTTGCGGGTAAAGAAGAAGTGGAAAGACAGCAGGTTCTCCGTGCCATCGATGGTCGGGTTGGCATGCTGCTCAAACGGCAGCGTGATATTGAACCCCAAGCTATGTTCCAGGCCCGCGCCTTCGTGGGCGGCGGCCATGATGCCACCACCGCCGCCGGTGATCACCATCAGGTCCGAGCGCGCCAGTGCAGCGCCAACTTCTCGGGCCAGGGCGTACAGCGGGCTTTCCACCGGGGTGCGTGCCGAACCGAACACGGTGACCTTGCGTCGGCCCTTGAACTGTTCCAGCACGCGGAAGGCGTGGTCGAGTTCGCGGATGGCTTGCAGGGTGATTTTGGCGTTCCAGCGGTTGCGGTCGTCCTGGGCCATGCGCAGCACGGTGAGGATCATGTCGCGATACAGAGGGATATTAGGGCTGTTGGGAGCGATCAGCTGGAGTTGGGCTTCGACCTGCTGTGTAAGGTCGGCGCCGTTTTCTTCAAAATGCCGGAGCAGGCTGTCATTCGGTTCGTAAGGCATTCAACTTCTCCTTCTTCACAGAGGCGGGGCCTGCGGCGAGAAATTCGTCCGGCGGCCGCGACACTGCATATGTCGCTGCATGCCCAAGGCATTGCACATGTTCGCCAGGCGGCAAACGGGCTCTGTATGTTCCTTGTGATTTAAAAACCTTTGCACTGCACGTCGCAGGAGGGCAACCCTCTTTTGCCCTGAAAATGTTACAGAACGGCGTGAAAACCGTTGTTAACGGGTGGTTGGGATGGCTTGATCATGGGCCGAAAAACCCTTGGCTGGCAACCGCTTATTGGTCACTCATCAGGGAGTTTAGCCGCGCACAGGGCGTTGAAGCGGGGGGAGTGCGCGCCACCGGACAGCAGCGCGCGACGGTCAGGCCAAGGTTACTTTTTCTTCTTCGCCGCAGCCGGTGCCGGGCAATCCGCTTCGACGAACTTTACCGATGCCACAGGACGGTTGGTCTTGTTCTCGGTGATTTCGTAGCGCATTACCGCGCCCTTGGCCATCAGCTCGCGGTAGCCTTTGTTCAGGCACACGCTCTGGCCCAGTTGGAAATACACCGCCTTGGGGTTGGCGCGCATCTGTTCGGCGCGGTCGGGCAAGACGCTGAGGTGATCGATCAGCTGCATGCCTTCTACGGTGTAGGCGACTTCCAGGGTTTTTTCGTCGATTTCCCGGGGCAGGTCCTTGTTGCTCTCCGCCGCGACGCTTTGCAGCTTGCGGTTCATTTGGGCCTCCAGCAGCGAGGCCGCCTGGGCGCACACGGGCAATACCAGCGCGAGGGCGACGGATGGGGCGACAAAACGCAGCATGGAAGGCAGCATGAAACTCTCCTGATTCGGTTACTGGTGCATAGACCAGCCACTGCGCTGTGCGTTCAGTGGCGCGCAATTATAGGTGAGCCCCTGCCACTACAGCCAGGCGTATCGCTGGTAAACTGCGGCCACTTCCGCCTTCCACGAGTTTTTACCGTGTCGATTTACCCGTTCCCACGGCGCATCCGATGAGCCACGCCGTTTCCCGCCTGCGCACCCAGCGCCTGGCCCGCGCCGTCCGGCCGTTCCTCAACCGTGGTTCGCGTGCCGAGCGTTGCCCTGGCTGCCGGGTCATCCCTGAATACTGCCTGTGTGCCTGGCGGCCCAAGGTCGCGGCGAAATCCGCCATGTGCCTGCTGATGCATGACGTTGAGCCGATGAAACCCAGCAACACCGGCTGGCTGATCGCTGATGTCATCGACGACACCACGGCGTTCGCCTGGTCGCGTACCGAAGTTGACCCTGAATTGCTCACCTTGCTGGCCGACCCACAATGGCAGCCGTATATCGTGTTCCCCGGCGAATTCGTCGCGCCCGAGCGTGTCGTCAGCGAAGTGACGGTGGCAGAGGGCAAGCGCCCATTGTTCATCTTGCTCGATGGCACCTGGAGTGAGGCGCGCAAGATGTTCCGCAAAAGCCCCTACCTGGAGCACCTACCGGTACTCAGCCTGGCGCCGGAACAGCTGTCACGCTACAAACTGCGTCGTTCCAAGCGCGACGACCACTTCTGTACCGCCGAAGTCGCCGCCCTGTGCCTTGAGCTGGCGGATGACCAGGCCGCCTGCGAAGTACTCGACGCCTACCTGGACGTGTTCAGCACCCATTACCTGGCGGCCAAGTTCCAATTACCCCTGGACCCGACGGACATCGTCCATACTCGTCTTGCGCCCTATGTAACGGCGGTATAACCAGACGACGTTTGCATGATGGCACCCTAAACCCGCACGCCGCTAAAATGCCCATGGGCGTAGTGCTTGACCCCCCAGGCTACGCTGGGCATGCTGGGCGCCGATTGGGGTGCAACCGTGAATTTTTCGACGTCGTTCCAGGGGCTTTTGACGTTGAGCGTGCCCTGTGGCGATAGCTGCCTGGCTGTCGCCTTGTGTACTGGCGAACCCTGAACCCATCAGGGCTCCCATAAAAAACAGGATCATTTAATCAATGGCCACATACGAAATCCTGATAGCCGACGACCACCCGCTGTTTCGCAGCGCGCTGCACCAAGCAGTGACCCTGGGCCTTGGCCCGGACGTGCGCCTGGTCGAAGTGGCCAGCATTGCCGAGCTGGAAGCCCGCCTCACCGAAAAATCCGACTGGGACCTGGTGCTGCTCGATCTGAACATGCCCGGCGCCTACGGTTTCTCCGGGCTGGTGCTGTTGCGTGGGCAATACCCGCAGATCCCCGTGGTAATGGTCTCCGCCCAGGAAGAGGCCGATGTGGTGGTGCGCTCCAAGGAGTTTGGCGCCAGCGGTTTCATTCCCAAGTCCAGCGCGATGGAAGAGATCCAGAAAGCGGTGCGCGCCGTGCTGGATGGCGATGTGTCCTGGCCGCCGCAGGCGTTTGAAGAAATCAATGTGTCCGACGAGGCCAAGGCCGCCCGTGATGGCCTCGCCAGCCTGACGCCCCAGCAGTTCCGGGTGCTGACCATGGTCTGTGAGGGCTTGTTGAACAAGCAGATTGCCTACGAACTGAGCGTGTCGGAAGCGACGATCAAGGCCCATGTGACGGCGATTTTCCGCAAGCTGGGCGTGCGTACACGTACCCAGGCGGCGCTGCTCTTGCAACAACTTGAGTCAATTTCGCAGCACTAGGCGTTCACCGCTTCACGCTTTTTTGACTTTGCGTGATCTAGTTTCCCCACTCCTTTGGTTCAGTTGCCTATCTCTATGTCGCCTTTCAAGGGTCAAACCGGTATCAAACGTATTTTCAATGCAGGGGGATATTCCCTGGACGGCCTGCGCGCAGCGTTCACCGGCGAGGCGGCGTTCCGCCAACTGGTGCTGCTCAACGTGATCCTGATCCCGGTGAGCTTTTTCCTGAATGTCAGCCGGGTCGAGCGGGCCTTGCTGATCGCCGTGTGCCTGCTGGCGTTGATCGTCGAGTTGCTTAACTCGGCGGTGGAGGCGGCGATCGACCGCATCTCCCTGGACCGCCACCCACTGTCGAAAAACGCCAAGGACATGGGCAGCGCCGCCCAGTTCGTCGCGCTGACCATGATTACTCTGGTGTGGGCCGTGATCCTGGTCTGACCCTCAGGCAATGCTCGGCAGCACGATCTCGTCGCTGCGCTGGACCCCGGCGGTGAAGGCGCGGCACAGCTCCAGGAACTCGCGCATGGCCGAGGTCTGGTACTTCTGTTTATGCCAGATGAAGTAGAACTGCCGGGCCAGGTCCAGGTCCGGGGTTTCCACCGGCACCAGGCTGCCACGGCGGAATGCATCGCGCAGCGCCAGCCGCGAAATGCAGCCGATCCCCAACCCCGACTCCACCGCACGCTTGATTGCCTCGGTGTGTTCCAGCTCCAGACGAATATTCAGCGTGCTGCGGTGGTGGCGCATGGCTTGGTCGAACGTCAAGCGCGTGCCCGAACCCTGTTCACGCAGGATCCACGCTTCGTGGGTCAACTCATCCATGCTCGCCATGCCACGCTTGGCCAGATGATGCTGCGGCGCACAAAACACCACCAATTCATCCTCGACCCAGGTTTGCACCTCGATATCCGGGTGGCTGCAGTCGCCTTCGATTAGACCCAGGTCAATTTCGTAATGCGCGACCTGGTGCACGATATGGGCAGTGTTCTGCACATGCAGCTTCACCTGGCTCTCGGGGTGCTGTTGCATGAAGCTGCCGATCAGCAGGGTGGCCAAATAGTTGCCGATGGTGAGGGTAGCGCCGACCGCCAGGGAGCCAAAGCCGGACTTGCCGTTCAGCAGGTCCTCGATCTCCTTGGCCTGGTCCAGCAGCGCCACGGCCTGAGGCAGCAACTGGTGGCCGAGGGCGTTGAGGCTCAGGCGTTTACCGGCGCGGTCGAATAATTGGCAGCTGGATTGACGCTCCAGCTCAGTAATGGAAGTGCTGGCGGCGGATTGAGATAAGGCCAGAAGGCCAGCAGCGCGTGAGACGCTTTCCTGCTGGGCGACGGCGACGAAGACTTGCAGTTGACGGAGAGTAAATCGCATATCGATATAACCGATAACCCTTATCTTAATAATCCAGTTAACAGATATTGTCGCCGCCATTAGAATGCTGTGCAATTGCGCATCCACACCTTTGGCGCAGACCCATTTCCAGGAGTTCCCCGTACATGAGCAACATGAACCACGAGCGTGTCCTCAGTGTTCATCACTGGAACGACACTCTGTTCAGCTTCAAGTGCACCCGCGATCCGGGCCTGCGCTTCGAGAACGGTCAGTTCGTGATGATCGGCCTGCAACAGCCCAACGGCCGCCCGCTCATGCGCGCTTACTCCATTGCCAGCCCGAACTGGGAAGAGCATCTGGAGTTCTTCAGCATCAAGGTGCCGGATGGCCCGCTGACTTCCCAATTGCAGCACTTGAAGGAAGGCGACGAGATCATCATCAGCAAAAAACCGACAGGCACCCTGGTGCTTGACGATTTGAAGCCGGGCAAACACCTGTACCTGCTCAGCACCGGTACTGGCCTGGCGCCATTTATGAGCGTGATCCAGGACCCGGAAACCTACGAGCGGTTCGAAAAAGTGATCCTGTGCCACGGCGTGCGTTACGTCAACGAAGTCGCTTACCGCGAATTCATCACCGAGCACCTGCCGCAGAACGAATTCTTCGGCGAGGCCCTGCGTGACAAGTTGATCTACTACCCGACCGTGACCCGCGAGCCGTTCGAAAACGAAGGCCGCCTGACCGACCTGATGCGCAGCGGTAAGTTGTTCAGCGACATCGGCCTGCCGCCGATCAATCCTGAAGATGACCGCGCCATGCTGTGCGGCAGCCCAAGCATGCTGGACGAAACCAGCGAAGTGTTGAACAGCTTCGGTCTGAAGGTTTCGCCGCGCATGCGTGAGCCAGGTGATTACCTGATCGAGCGCGCATTCGTCGAGAAATAAACACCGGTCAAAAAAAATGTGGGAGGGGGCAAGCCCCCTCCCACATTTTGTTTCCGGTTTATTCAGTTAGCTGGCAGCACTTCAAGCACACAAATCACCCCAGCCTCCGGATAGTGCCAACGCACATCCACATCCCAGAATTGCGCACCGTATTCCCGCTCTGGTCCCGGTGTCTGGTACGCCGGCCGTGGATCCTGCGCCAAACACTGATCGATCAATTCCACCAGCGGCTCGCCAAGGCGTTGTGCATGGCCTTGTGCCTGTTGCAGGGCGGTCTTCAGCCACTGCACGGGGATCAACTGCGGCGCACCGCTGGCGATGTCATTGGTGGCCGTGTCGACGATGTCGGCATACGGCACATACGGCTTGATATCCAGCACCGGCGTGCCATCCAGCAAGTCGATCCCGGAAATCCACAACCGCCCCGGTTCCACCTTGTCCAGCTTCACCACCGACTGGCCAATGCCATTGGGTCGATGGGTCGCGCGCGTGGCAAACACGCCCATGGACGTGTTGCCGCCCAGGCGGGGAGGGCGCACTTTCAGGCGGGGTTTGTCTTCCAGCGCCTGGTGGAACAGGAACAGCAGCCATACATGGCTGACCTGTTCCAGGCCCTGCACCGCGTCACCGCCGTCGAACGGCGCCACCAGCTCCAACACACCACGGGCGGCGGGCGCCAGCTGTGGTTGGCGTGGGATGGCAAACTTCTCCTTGAAGCAGGAGCGCACGAACCCGACGGGCGAGACGTTGTAACTCATGGCTTACGCACGAACCCGCAGCGTCAGGCCCTTGAGGAAGTTACGCAGCAGCTGGTCGCCACAGGTCCGGTAGTTGGTGTGGCCGAACTTGCGGAACAGCGCGCTCAGCTCAGGCTTGGACACCGGAAACTCGGCGGCCTTGAGGATTGCATGCATGTCGTCTTCCTTCAGTTCGAAGGCCACGCGCAGTTTCTTGAGGATGATGTTGTTGGTCACCGGGGTCTCGATCGGCTGCGGCGGGCGGCTTTCGTCCTTGCCGCGCTTGAAGATCACCAGGCCATCGAGGAAGTGGGCCATGACCTCATCCGGGCAGAACACGAAGCCTTCTTCCTCATCTTTCTTGAGGTAGGTCAGCAGGTCTTCTTTGGTGACTTCCATGCCGCCGAGCTGGGTGATCTCGACCATCTTGTTGTCGCTGATGTCGAGCATGTAGCGCACGCTGCGCAGTACGTCATTGTGAATCATGGTGGGCAATCCTGGTTTTCAACGGTGGACACCGCCCAGGCAGGCGATGTCGATAATAGGGGAGCGGCTTAGAACTTCTCTTTGCCGGACAGGTACCGCCATTGGCCCACTGGCACTTTGCCGATGGACACGCCGCCGATGCGGATGCGGCGAATAGCGATAACCTTGAGGCCGACCGCTTCGCAGAACAGCGCGATGACACCCGGCTGCGGGTTCTTCATCGCAAAGCGCAGGCGGTTCTCGTTCTGCCAGCTGGCTTTGACCGCCGGCAGCTCTTTGCCTTTGTAGGTCAGGCCGTGGTTAAGGCGGTTGAGGCCGTGGGCAACCATGTCGCCTTCGACCTCCACCACATATTCCTGCTCGATCTTGGCGGCATCGGCGGTCAACTTGCGCAGAATCTTCCAGTCCTGGGTAAATACCAGCAGGCCGCTGGCCTTGGCTTGCAGGTCGGCGCTGGCGGTCAGGCGCAGGAAGTGGCCCTTGAGCGGGCGCTTGCTGAAGCGGTGCTCTTCGGACAGGGTCTCGGCGCTGATCGAGGCCATCGCCGTTTCTGCGTCCATACCTGCTGGCGCGTGCATCAGGATGGTCACCGGCTCGGGCACGGTGGCCTTCGCTTCGGGGTCGAGTTCGACTTTCTGGGTGGTGACCTTGAACTGCGGCTCGTCGATCACTTCACCGTCCACCGAGACCCAGCCGCCTTCAATGAACAGCTCAGCCTCCCGACGGGAGCAACCGACCAGTTCGATAAGGCGTTTGGAGAGGCGTATGGGGTCAGTCATGACAAGGGCCGTAACAAAAGGGGGCGGCTATTGTACCTGCCTGGCGCCGGTTAATCCCGGCCCCATTTCAGTGCTTTGTCTTTTTGTGGGCGCTGCGTTTCGTCAGCCACTGCGCTGTTGCTGCTGGCACAAACGCATACGCAGTAACGGATACGGCTGTCCCAGGCCATCATGCTCCGTGCGTCCGATCACCTCGAACCCCTGTTTGAGGTAAAAGCCCAGCGCCTGGGGGTTCTGCTCGTTCACTTCCAGCTCGTCGGCGTTCATATGCTCGATCGCATAGCGCAGCAATTGCCGGCCAAGGCCCTGGCCCCGGTATTTCGGGTCGATAAACAACATTTCGACTTTACCTGTGGCCACCCCGGCAAACCCGGTGATGCGTTGGTGCGAGTCTTTGGTGCAAATCAGCATCACCGTGTCCAGATAGTGAGTCAGCACCAGGTGCCTCAGGTGCTCGATGTAGCTATCCGGCAAAAAATCATGGGTCGCCCGCACGGAGGACTCCCATATTTCAGTCAGTTTTTGATAATCGCTGGTTTTAGGTGTGTGGATAACCGAATGCCGACGCATGCTCGCTGCCCCTGCCGATGATTGGCGATGGGCAAACGATAGACCTAAAAAAGCCCCACATCTTGATCAGATGCAGGGCTTTTTATGGGGTGGCCGATCAGTCGCGCTTTTCAGCCCACAGGTCGTATTCGTCGGCGTCGGTCACGGTGCACCAGACCTTGTCGCCCGGCTTCAGGCCGCTGGCGTCGTCGATAAACACGTTACCGTCG
The DNA here is from genome assembly GCF_020093335.1 of Pseudomonas fluorescens group sp. NCBI lineage: Bacteria > Pseudomonadati > Pseudomonadota > Gammaproteobacteria > Pseudomonadales > Pseudomonadaceae > Pseudomonas > Pseudomonas fluorescens group sp. The sequence continues at coordinate 144,359 of NZ_JAIOKW010000012.1, forward strand.
ATTTCCGGCGCATCGAAGAAGCAACGGCCGACGGCGCCTTGCTCGTCGACTTCATCGATCAACACTTCGATTTCCTTGCCGATACGCAGCTGCAGACGCGCCGAGCTGATGGCCTGCTGGTGCGCCATGAAGCGCTCCCAGCGGTCCTGCTTGACGTCGTCCGGCACCACGGCCAGGTCCAGCAGGTTGGCCGGGGCACCTTCGACCGGCGAGTACTGGAAGCAGCCGACGCGGTCCAGTTGGGCTTCGGTCAGCCAGTCCAGCAGGTACTGGAAGTCTTCTTCGGTTTCGCCGGGGAAGCCGACGATGAAGGTCGAACGGATGATCAGTTCCGGGCAGATCTCGCGCCAGTTCTTGATGCGCGCCAGGGTTTTGTCTTCGAAGGCCGGGCGTTTCATGGCCTTGAGCACCTTCGGGCTGGCGTGCTGGAACGGGATGTCCAAGTACGGCAGGATCTTGCCGGCGGCCATCAGCGGAATCAGTTCGTCCACGTGCGGGTACGGGTAAACGTAGTGCAGGCGCACCCACACACCCAGGCTGCTGAGGGCTTCGCACAGTTCGGTCATGCGGGTTTTCACCGGCGCGCCGTTCCAGAAACCGGTGCGATACTTCACATCGACGCCGTAGGCGCTGGTGTCCTGGGAGATCACCAACAGCTCTTTGACGCCGGATTTGACCAGGCGCTGGGCCTCATCGAGCACGTCACCGACCGGACGGCTGACCAGCTTGCCGCGCATCGACGGGATGATGCAGAAGCTGCAACTGTGGTTGCAGCCTTCGGAAATCTTCAGGTACGCATAGTGGCGTGGGGTCAGCTTGATGCCTTGCGGCGGCACCAGGTCGATCAGCGGGTTGTGGTCCTGGCGCGGCGGCACTACATCGTGCACGGCGTTGACCACCTGCTCGTACTGCTGCGGGCCGGTCACCGCCAGCACGCTCGGGTGCACGTTGCGGATAGCGCCTTCTTCCACGCCCATGCAGCCGGTCACGATGACCTTGCCGTTTTCCTTGATGGCTTCGCCGATCACTTCCAGGGACTCTGCCTTGGCCGAGTCGATGAAGCCGCAAGTGTTGACCACCACCACGTCGGCGTCCTGGTAGGTGGACACAACGTCATAGCCTTCCATACGCAGTTGCGTGAGGATGCGCTCGGAGTCGACCAGAGCCTTCGGGCAACCCAGGGAAACAAAGCCAACCTTGGGGTTGGCTTTTGCGGTGGTGGTGGACATGTCTAACCTCGGTATTGAATGACGCCGCCAGTCGGGCACGACAGGGCTGCGGATGGGCACTTGGTGTGCCTCTGATCAAAAAGTGCGCAATTCTAGCGACGGGCAGCGCACTTGACCAGCTTTATGCAGGGAAATGCGACGAGCGCTGCAGTGGGTCATTCGCACGGACCTTACCCCGCTCTTAAACCCGGATGTCTTGCTCCGCGCGGTGCGAGACAACTTTAGACATGCCTACACCTAACGCCTGAAGCACTTTCAGGAGGGTGGAGAGCTTTGGATCGCCGCCGACAGCGATGGATCTGTAGAGATTTGCTCTATTTACCATTCAGTCAAGGGTGAACACTGTCCTGTGGCGAGGGAGCTTGCTCCCGTTGGGCTGCGTAGCAGTCCCTGCATTCTCAAACAATGTGCTGGAGCCGCTTCGCGGCCAACGGGAGCAAGCTCCCTCGCCACAAGGTACTTTTTACCCTTTCTACCTCCTAACTGACTGGCATTATCAAAAATGCCCTGTTCTCCAAATCACTTCAACAGCGAAATGCAACGAGTGCTGCGCTATGCTTCGCGCCGTTGCGGGTAGGTAAAATCCTAAGGTCAACAAAACGTCTGTTACGAGAAGTAAAACAGCGCATGCTAGGGTCAGCTTAGATGCGTTGTTTATAAAAGACCTCAGGTCAAAGGGCAGGAGTGGTTGATGGGTCAGGCAAGTAATCAGGCAGCAGGTGCCGAGCAGTCAAACGCCAAGCCGATTGGCATGCTGGTGGCAGCGGTCGGGGTGGTGTACGGCGATATCGGGACCAGCCCGCTCTACACCCTTAAAGAGGTGTTCAACGGCGGTTATGGGGTTCAGGTCAACCACGACGGTGTGCTGGGGATCCTGGCGCTGATCTTCTGGTCACTGATCTGGGTGGTCTCGATCAAATACATGCTGTTCGTGCTGCGCGCCGATAACCAGGGTGAGGGCGGGATCATGGCCCTGACTGCACTGGCACGACGGGCAGCGGGGGAGCGCAAGAAGCTGCGCAGTTTCCTGGTGGTGTGTGGCCTGTGCGGCGCGGCGCTGTTCTACGGTGACAGCATGATCACCCCGGCGATCTCCGTGTTGTCCGCGGTTGAGGGCCTGGAGTTGGCCTTCGACGGCCTGGAAAAATGGGTCGTGCCCATCGCCCTGGTGGTACTGGTGGCGCTGTTCCTGATCCAGAAGCACGGCACCGACCACATCGGCAAGCTGTTCGGGCCGGTGATGGTGACCTGGTTCCTGGTGCTGGGCGGCCTCGGTGTGTATGGGATCACCCTGCACCCTGAGGTGCTCAGTGCCATGAACCCGATGTGGGCCGTGCGATTCTTCGAGGCTCACCCTGGCATTGGCGTGGCCATCCTCGGCGCGGTGGTGCTGGCATTGACCGGTGCCGAAGCGTTGTACGCCGACATGGGCCACTTCGGCCGCAAACCCATCGCTCGGGCCTGGTTCATCTTGGTGCTGCCGGCGCTGGTGCTCAATTATTTCGGCCAGGGCGCGATGCTGCTCGGCGACCCTGAAGCCGCGCGCAACCCGTTCTACCTGCTGGCGCCGAGCTGGGCGCTGATCCCGCTGGTGGTGTTGTCCACCCTGGCGACGGTGATCGCCTCCCAGGCGGTCATCTCCGGCGCATTCTCGCTGACCCGCCAGGCGATCCAGCTGGGTTACATCCCGCGTATGCATATCCAGCACACCTCCAGTGCCGAGCAAGGCCAGATCTATATCGGCGCGGTGAACTGGTCGCTGATGGTCGGCGTGATCCTGCTGGTGCTGGGCTTCGAGTCCTCCAACGCCCTGGCGTCGGCCTACGGCGTCGCGGTGACCGGCACCATGCTGATGACCACCATCCTGGTGTCGGCGGTGATGCTGCTGCTGTGGAAATGGCCACCGGTGCTGGCCGTGCCGGTTCTGGTCTGCTGCCTGTTGGTCGACGGGCTGTACTTTGCCGCCAACGTGCCGAAAATCATCCAGGGTGGCGCCTTCCCGGTATTGGCCGGGATCGTGTTGTTCGTGCTGATGACCACCTGGAAGCGCGGCAAGCAATTGCTGGTGGAGCGTCTCGACGAAGGCGGTCTGCCGCTGCCGATCTTCATCAGCAGCATCCGTGTGCAACCGCCCCATCGGGTGCAGGGCACCGCCGTGTTCCTCACCGCGCGCCCGGACGCCGTGCCTCACGCGTTGTTGCACAACCTGCTGCATAACCAGGTATTGCATGAGCAAGTGGTGCTGCTGACCGTGGTCTACGAAGATATTCCGCGCGTTCCGGCCGCACGGCGGTTTGAAGTGGATGCCTATGGCGAAGGCTTCTTCCGCGTCATCCTGCATTTTGGTTTCACCGACGAGCCGGATGTGCCCCAAGCGCTGAAGTTGTGTCACCTCGATGAGCTGGACTTCAGCCCGATGCGCACCACTTACTTCCTTAGCCGCGAGACGGTCATCGCCTCGCGAATCAAGGGCATGGCCCGTTGGCGCGAAGCTTTATTTGCCTTCATGCTGAAGAACGCCAACGGCAACCTGCGCTTCTTCAAACTCCCGGTAAACCGCGTGATCGAGCTGGGTACCCAGGTCGAAATGTAGGCTTTTTCAGCACGGGAGCCGGCAATCGGCTCCCGCTTTCCTTTCTGAACCCTGTGCAATCCAGCGTTGTCGACTAGGCTCTAAGCACTGTTTGAATAGTGCCCACAGAACCCAGAAGAGGTGCGCCATGAGTCAGCTGCTCGAACCCTACACCCTGCGCCAATTGACCCTGCTCAACCGCATCGCGGTTTCGCCCATGTGCCAATACTCAAGCGTCGATGGCCTGGCCAATGACTGGCACCTCGTCCACCTCGGCAGTCGTGCCGTCGGCGGCGCGGGGTTGATTTTCACCGAAGCCACCGCCGTGACCGCCGATGGCCGCATCACTGCCGAAGACCTCGGCCTGTGGAAAGATGAGCAGATCGAACCGCTGCAACGCATCACGCGTTTCATCGCGGCCCAAGGCGCGGTGGCCGGCATTCAACTGGCCCACGCCGGGCGCAAAGCCAGTACCCATCGGCCCTGGATCGGCAAGCACGGCAGCGTCAAGCCGGAAGACGGCGGCTGGGTGCCGGTAGGGCCATCGCCGATTGCCTTCGACCCTCAGCACACCCAACCCAAGCCTTTGGACGAAGGGCAGATCCAGCAAGTGATCGCCGATTTTGTCGCCGCCGCCAAGCGCGCCCTGACCGCAGGCTTTGAAGTGGTGGAAATCCATGCAGCCCACGGTTACTTGCTGCATCAATTCCTCTCGCCCATCAGCAATCAGCGTCAGGACCAGTACGGTGGCTCGTTTGAAAACCGTATCCGGCTGGTGTTGCAAGTGACCCAGGCCGTGCGCGAAGTCTGGCCCCAGGAACTGCCGCTGTTTGTGCGGGTGTCGGCCACCGACTGGGTGGAGGATGGCTGGAACCCGGATGAAACCGTGGAGCTGGCACGTCGCCTGAAGGACCTGGGGGTCGACCTGATCGACGTCTCGTCCGGGGGCACGGCCGCCAACGCCGAGATCCCCACCGGCCCCGGCTACCAGACCCGCTTCGCCGAGCGCGTGCGCAAAGAGTCGGGGATGGCCACCGGCACCGTGGGCATGATCACCGAACCCGCCCAGGCCGAGCACATCCTGCGCACCTGTCAGGCCGACATCATCTTCCTCGCCCGTGAGCTGCTGCGTGATCCGTACTGGCCGCTGCATGCCGATGATGACCTGGGCGGGCGCAAGGCCACCTGGCCTGCGCAGTATCAGCGCGCCACCCATCGTGACCAGCCGATCCATGAGTCTGACTTGAGGGATTGAGCCGCTGCGCGCTTCACCAGAGCCCACCCTGACCCGGTGGGTTTTTTTACGGCTGTAGCGTGGGAAATGGCTGTAGGTCTTTGTTACCGCGATACTTTTTTAAGTGAATACTCTAAAAAAATCCCACAGATTTCGAGATCGTTTCTACGCTTAGGGTAAAGCTGACTTCTGGCCCAGGAAGTCAGTCGGTTTGCTCACTGAGGCATTGCGCTTCATGGGAGGCGGGTAATGGGCAACAGGAGTTTTTGATGGATATCAGGAGAAGCAGTCCATGGCCAAGTCCTATGGTGTAGCGGGTGTGGTGGTGTGTTTTCTGACGCGCAGGGTGTCTCTACGGGGGCGAAGGTTGAGTTCGGATGAAGTGGAATTGCTGGCGCAGTACCGCGCCTTGACCGAGAACGATCAGGTGGCAATGCGGTATCTGATTGGGGCGATGAAGAGTGTGTCGCGGTTCTGATGCCTGCCTTTGAGCCCTGTGGGAGCGGCGGTGCGCCGCTCCCACAGTTGGCATCATGTGTATTTACGCGCCTCGGGTGCCGGCGGGAAATACTGATACAGCCAGGTTTCACTCAAGGTGCGGTCTTGCGTGCGGATAAACAGGCGCAGTTCCACCGGTTCCACGCTGTCGCTGGTCGGGTACCAGTCAAACAGGATGCGGTAGCCCTTGATGTTGTCGAGTACCAGCACGCTGAAGTCCTTCACTTCGCCGTGGGAACAGGTCACCACTGGCTCGATCCCGGTGCCCGCTGGCAGGCGATCCAGGCCGCCACCCTTGAAGTCCACGGCAAATCGGCGGGCCCAGACTTCCGGGTAGTGCTCACCCGGTGCCCAGCCTTCGGTAAAGCCGCCCATGCCGGAACGGGTGGCATCGACCTGTGCCAGCGGCGTGCTCACCGGTGGCAGCGCGCTCCAGTACAGCTTGTAGCCGTAGTTCAGCGAATCGCCGGCCGCCACGGGTTTTTTCGGGGTCCAGAAGGCCACGATGTTATCGAGGGTCTCGCCGGTGGTAGGAATTTCCAACAGGTCGATCGAGCCTTCGCCCCATGCGGTGGTCGGTTCGACCCACAGGCTCGGGCGCTTGCTGTACCAGTCCACCGTGTCCTGGTAGCTGGCGAACTCATGGTCGGTCTGCACCAGGCCGAAGCCTTTCGGGTCTGTATCGGCAAACGCGTTGAATTGCAGCTTGGCCGGGTTATTCAGCGGACGGCAGATCCACTCGCCGTTACCGCGCCACATCGCCAGGCGGTCCGAGTCGTGGATTTGCGGGTGGATGGTGTCGCACATGCGGCGCTCGTGGGTGCCGCAGCTGAACATACTGGTCATCGGCGCGATGCCCAGTTGTTCGATGGTGGTGCGCGCATTGATATGGGCGTCGATGGCCATCACCACCTGGTTCGCCTGGCAGTCGATGTCGAAGCGATAGGCGCCGGTCGCGCTGGGCGAGTCGAGCAGGGCGTAGACCACGAAGCGAGTGGCGTTCTTGTCCGGAGTTTCAAACCAGAACTGTGTGAAGTCGGGGAATTCTTCGCGTTTTTTCGCGTAAGTGTCGATGGCCAGGCCACGGGCCGACAGGCCGTACTGGCCGGTTGAATCCACCGCACGGAAGTAGCTGGCGCCGAGGAATGACAGCACGTCATGCCGGTCCAGTTCGGGTGCCTTGAACAGCTTGAAGCCGGAGAAACCGAGATCGCCGGTCAATTGCTTAGTGTCGACCGTGGTTTTTTCATAATTGAACAGCGAAGGGCGGAAATGCACCTCACGCGCTTCACGGGTCTTGGGGTCGACGCTGTGCATGCGCACCGGCGTCTTGAACCCCATGCCGACGTGGAAGAACTGCACGTCGAGTTGGCCGTTCAATTCCTTCCACAGCGAATGGTTGCCGTCGTAGCCGATGGCGTTGAAATTCTGCGGGGTCATGGTCGCCAGGGTCGGCGGCAGCACCTGTCGGGTGTCTTTGTAAGCGGTTCCGGCGAGTTGTTTGGCCTGGGCCTTGAGCGATTCGAAATCGAACGCCACGGCCTTGCCATCGGCGGCACGGTTCCCGGCCCAGGCCTGGGCGGCAAGCAGGCCGCTGGCGGATAAACCGGTGTAAGCCGCAATGGCCATGGACGCTTTGAGCAAATTCCTGCGGTGCATAGAGACAACCTGTCGTGAGCAAATCCCGCGCCGTTCCTGGCACGTGCTGGATCAGAAATTACGGTTCGGACATGCCTTCGGCCAAACGCAACGGACATTAAACAGACGCCGGATAGCTTAAGCGGTTCGATGACGTAGGAAAATTGATTGATAGCGGGGTGATGGCATTGCAAATGCGACAAGACATTTCCACAAGACATTTGCAATTGTCAGGCAGCCCTGTAGTGAGCGGGCTTGCCCCGCGCTGGGCGGCGAAGCAGCCCCAAATCCAGGCGCCGCGAAATACCTGAAGGCATGCGGTGATCCGGTTAGGGCCGCTTCGCTGCCCAGCGCGGGGCAAGCCCGCTCACTACAAGTCTTCAGTTCAGCTCACTTCACCCACTGCGCGGTAAGCCTCATCAATCGCCGCATGCGCATACGCACTCCACGCCGCGTCCGAGTTGGCGATGCTCACGTGCCCCACCGGCTTGCGCGCCAGGTTCATCCACGCTTCGCTTTCATCGGCGTCATCAAACAGACTGTTAGAGAAGCTCGCATACCCATGTGACCAGCGGTTGACAGTGATCGCCAGAATATCGGTCTCATGGTTGAACCCTCCCGGCCCCAGCATGCGCTGCAACTGATCACGCAACTGCGCTTCCAACTGTTCGAACGTCTGCCCATACAACTTGCCCCGCCCGGCACGGGCCTGGTCGCGGGCGTTCATGCCGCTGTTGGGACTGGTGGGCACGTAGACCATGTGCAAGCCAATCGGCTGCGTCGGGTCACGCGGGTGGTCGTAGCCGCCCATGCTCACCGGGTAGTCCAGCTTGATCCGGCTGTAAGGCTGGGTCGCCGCATAAATCTCATGCACGCCGAGTGTCTGGAACGACTGCCAGTTGCGGATCACCACCTTGGTGTACACCAGCGGGTACTTCACGTTCTGGCTCAGCGCGTGGGCTTGCGGCGCCGGTAAATCCTTCAACAGATACGGAATCATCATGTTGTAGCAGGCCAGGATGCAGCGTTTGCCGCGTACCTGTGCGAGTTGTCCGCCACGGCTGTAGCCGATGTGCACGCCATCGCCGACGTTACGCACGCTGACCGCCGTGCTGTTCAGGCGCAACCGCACGGCCGCCTTGGGCTGGTCGAGCTTGGCGTAGTCAAACGCCGCCAGCACGATATCGTCCATGGTGTGCCCCGGCGCCGCACCTGGGATCAGGCTGCGCACCAGCAACCGCGCCACCGACGCATTGCCATCCGGGAAGTGGTAGATGTAGGGCTCTTCCATTTCCGCCGCCGCTTCTTCGCTGATCGGCGCCAGGTTCATCCCGGCAAAGCCCGGGAAACCCACGCTGTAGGCATCGGACGAGGCGACTGCATCGATGCTCAGGGCCATGAAGTCATTGGTACGGCTCTGGAAATACTTCACTGCACCTTCCGACAACCCTACGTTCTTGAGCAGGAAATCGCGGTAGCTGGTGGCCGCCAGGTAGTCTGCCTTTTCTTCGGCAGACTTGCCCGGCAGGTAGTCCTTGGGCGCCGTGTGCAGGGCGATCAGGGCCTGGCGGTCTGCCGGCGGCAATGGGAAGTCATTGATGAAATCGCTGATGGCCCGCGCATTCAGTTGGTCCGGCGCGATGTCATCGGCGACCATCGGCGTCGGGTCGCCGGTCACCAGTTTGTCTTCGCCGAAGTTTTCCTGGTCGAAAAACACCCCGCGCGACAGCCCAAGGCTTGGGTAGAACTGGCGATCAAAGGCGGTTTCGAAGCGCTTGATGTTTACCCCGAGTTTCTTCAACAGCCCGTTCACTTCCTTGCTGTACAGGTGGTTGGGCGACTGGAACGCCTCGCTGCCGCCGTAGCCGATGAGCATGCGGCCACCGGCCTGGAACTCATTGCGCTTGGCATGGCCGCCGAAGTCGTCGTGGTTTTCCAGGATCAGGATCTTCGCCTTGGGGTGCTTCTCACGGTAGAACCACGCCGCCGACAAACCGCTCAAGCCGCCGCCGACGACCACCAGGTCATAGTCCTCGGTGATCGGCAGCTTATCGGTGTCGAACACCTTCTTCTCCCAGCCCATCTGGTGCGCCACTTCGAACGAACCTACATGGCTGCCGCGCAAGCCGGTGAGGGCGGGTGGGTAGTAGCGGCCGTCGGGGGCGGCGTGCAGGATTTGCAGTGGGGTCATACCGGCGGCAATAGTGACAGCGACGCCGTTGAGGAAGTCGCGGCGGGTGATATCCATGGGGGAGAACCTGAGTTTTATTGTTATGAGAGCGGCGTTGTCGGAGCGCATTGTTATGGCGAGGGAGCAAGCGCCCTCGCCACAGTAAGCTCGCTCCTCGTTAGTGCTTGAACATCACATGGCGAACGGTGGTGTAGTCCTCCAACCCGTACATGGACATATCCTTGCCATACCCCGACAGTTTCTGACCGCCGTGGGGCATTTCGCTGACGAGCATGAAGTGGGTGTTCACCCAGGTGCAGCCGTACTGCAGGCGCGCGGCCAAGCGATGGGCGCGTCCTACGTCGGCGGTCCACACGGATGACGCCAGGCCGTAGTCCGAATCATTGGCCCAGCCCAGCACCTGCGCTTCATCGGTGAACTTGGTCACCGATACCACCGGGCCGAACACCTCGCGGCGCACGATCTCGTCGTCCTGCTGAGCGTCGGCCAGCACGGTCGGTTCAAAGAAGTAGCCATTACCTTCCACCGCCTTGCCGCCGGTGACCAGGCGGATGTGCGGCTGTGCCACGGCGCGCTCGACAAACCCGGCGACACGGTCGCGATGTTGCGCGGTAATCAAAGGGCCCAACTCGGTGGCCGGATCATCCTGCAAGCCATATTTGATGCTGGCGACCGCTGCGCCGAGCTTCTCGACAAACGCATCGTAGATCTGCGCTTGCGCGTAAATCCGGCACGCAGCGGTGCAATCCTGGCCGGCGTTGTAGAAGCCGAAAGTGCGAATGCCTTCCACGGCCGCGTCGATATCCGCGTCGTTGAAGATGATCACCGGCGCCTTGCCGCCCAGTTCCATGTGCATGCGCTTCACGCTGTCGGCGGTGCTGGAGATGATATTCGCGCCGGTGGCGATGGAGCCGGTCAGCGACACCATGCGCACTTTAGGATGAGTCACCAGCGGGTTGCCCACCGTCGGCCCACGGCCGAACACCAGGTTGAGCACGCCGGCCGGGAAGATATCCGCCGCCAGTTCGACCATCCGCAGCGCGGTCAGCGGGGTTTGTTCCGACGGCTTGAGCACCACGGTATTACCGGCGGCCAGGGCCGGGGCGATTTTCCAGGCGACCATCATCAACGGGTAATTCCACGGTGCGATGGACGCGATCACGCCCACCGGGTCGCGGCGGATCATCGAGGTGTGGCCGGGCAAATACTCACCGCCCGCCGAACCGCTCATGCAACGGCTGGCGCCGGCAAAGAAGCGGAACACGTCGGCAATCGCCGGGATTTCATCGTTGAGCGCGGCGCTGTAGGGCTTGCCGCAGTTGTCCGACTCCAGCTTGGCCAACTCTTCACCGTGGGCTTCGATCGCGTCTGCCAATTTCAGCAGCAGCAGCGAGCGATCCTTGGGCGCGGTTTGCGACCAACCTTCGAACGCCGCATCGGCGGCGCGCACGGCCGCGTCGACCTGGGCTTCGCTGGCTTCCTTGATTTCTACCAGTACGCGGCCGAGGGCCGGGTTGAATACGGCTTGGGCCGGGCCTTCGCCTTCGATCAGTTGGCCGTTGATCAGTAATTTGGTTTGCATGGTTCAGCTCTCCACAAACTATTGTTATTTCCTTGAATACACTGGCTCTAAATGTGGGAGGGGCTTGCCCCTTCCCTCATTTGAACCGTGTCCCTTCAATGGCAACGTTATTTACCGCCACTACCGGCCACGCTTTCACCGCCGCGCGTCAGGTAATAGGCACCGAGAATCGGGAACATCGTCACCAACATCACCAGCATCGCCACCACGTTGGTCACCGGCACATCCCGTGGGCGGCTTAACTGGTTGAGCAGCCACAGCGGCAAGGTGCGCTCGTGGCCGGCGGTGAAGGTGGTGACGATGATTTCGTCGAACGACAGCGCAAAGGCGAGCATGCCGCCGGCCAGCAACGCCGAGCCCAGGTTGGGCATGATGATGTAGCGGAAGGTCTGCCAGCCGTCGGCGCCCAGGTCCATCGAGGCTTCGATCAGGCTGTGGGACGTGCGGCGCAAGCGCGCGATGACGTTGTTGTAGACGATCACCACGCAGAAGGTCGCGTGGCCGACGATGATGGTGAACATCCCAGGCTCAATGCCCAGTGTCTTGAAGGTCGCCAGCAACGCGATACCGGTGATGATCCCCGGCAGTGCAATCGGCAGGATCAGCATCAACGACACGCCTTGCTTGCCGAAGAACTCGCGGCGATACAGCGCCGCCGAGGCCAGGGTGCCGAGCACCATGGCGATCAGGGTGGCGATGGCCGCAATCTGCAACGACAGCTTGATCGCTTCCAGCACGTCCGGCCGGGCGAAGGCCACGCTGAACCACTTCAGGGTGAAGCCCTGGGGCGGAAAGCTGAACGCGGCCTCTTCGGTGTTGAAGGCGTAGAGGAAGATGATCAGGATCGGGAAATGGAGAAAAACCAGTCCACCCCACGCTGCGATCTTCAGACCCATAGACGATTTTTCAGAGTGCATCGAAGGCCCCCAGGCGTTTGACGATGGACAGGTAAACCGCGATCAGCACGATCGGCACCAGGGTGAACGCCGCGGCCATGGGCATATTGCCGATGGCGCCTTGCTGCGCGTAGACCATGCCGCCGACGAAGTAACCCGGCGGGCCGACCAGTTGCGGCACGATGAAATCGCCCAGGGTCAGCGAGAACGTGAAGATCGAACCGGCGGCAATCCCCGGCACCGACAGCGGCAGAATCACCTGCATAAAGGTCTGGCGTGGCTTGGCGCCCAAATCCGCCGAGGCTTGCAGCAACGAGGGCGGCAAGCGTTCCAGGGAGGCCTGGATCGGCAGGATCATGAACGGCAGCCAGATATAGACGAACACCATGAACCGCCCCAGGTGCGAGGTGCTCAAGGTGCTGCCGCCCACGCCGGGAATGCCCAGCACGAACTGCAACACCGGCTCCAGCCCCAGGTGTTGCACGAACCACTGCGCCACGCCGCCCTTGGCCAGCAGCAAGGTCCAGGCATAGGCCTTGACGATGTAGCTGGCCCACATCGGCATCATCACCGCGATATAGAAGAACGCCTTGGTCTTGCCCGTGGTGTAGCGCGCCATGTAGTAGGCGATGGGGAAGGCGACGATGGCGCTGGCAATCGACACCACAATCGCCATGCTCAAGGTGCGCACGATGATGTCGAAGTTTGACGGCTGGAACAGCGCGGCGAAGTTGGCCAGGGTCAGGTCCGGCGTGACCGCCATGGTGAAGTCGTCGAAGGTATAGAAGCCTTGCCACAGCAGGGTCAGCAACGAGCCCAGGTAGATCGCGCCAAACCAGATCAGCGGCGGCACCAGCAGCATCGCCAGGTAGAGGTTGGGCTTGCGGTACAGTAGGTTGGAAAACCTGCGCATCGGCGGGTGGGAAAGGGCCAGGCTCATGTCACACCTCGCCTGCGCTGTCGGTCAGCGGGGTCATGGCTTCCCGCGCCCAACGGGCGGTGATGGACTGGCCGACCTGATGGCCGCTGCTGATGTCCAGCCACTGATTGTTGGCCTGGCTGATGTTCAACGCCTGGCCGTTTTCCAGCTTCAGTTCATAGCGGGTGGCGCTGCCCTGGTATTGAATATCGTGGAGCAGACCGCTGATTTCTACCTCGCCGGCGCCCAGCGGGCCGTCGGCAAAGCGCACGTGTTCCGGGCGGATCGAGAACGGCTGCGCGCTGCCGCTGAGGCGCTGGGCCAGCTCGCCGCGTATCACGTTGGAGGTGCCGACAAACTCGGCGACGAACGCGGTGGCCGGTTTCATGTAGAGGTTGCGCGGGGTGTCGACTTGCTCGATGCGACCTTTGTTGAACACCGCCACACGGTCGGACATCGACAGGGCTTCGGTCTGGTCGTGGGTCACGAAGATAAACGTGATGCCCAGCTGGCGCTGCAGCTTCTTCAGCTCGCTTTGCATCTGCTCGCGCAACTTGAGGTCAAGGGCGCCCAGTGGTTCATCCAGCAGCAATACCCGCGGGCGATTGACCAAGGCGCGAGCCAGGGCCACCCGTTGGCGTTGGCCGCCGGAGAGCTGCACCGGCTTGCGGTCGCCGTAGCCGCCGAGGGCGACCATGGCCAGGGCTTCCTCGGCACGGTTCAGGCGTTCGGCCTTGCCGACGCCCTTGACCTTGAGGCCGTAGGCGACGTTGTCGCGCACATTCATATGGGGGAACAGCGCGTAATCCTGGAACACGGTGTTTACGTCACGCTGATACGGCGGCAAGCCGGCGGCTTCCTCGCCATGAATGCGGATCGAGCCTGCGCTCGGCTGCTCGAACCCGGCGATCAGGCGCAGGCAGGTGGTCTTGCCTGAGCCGGAAGGGCCGAGCATGGAAAAGAACTCGCCGTCCTGGATATCGATGGAAACCCGGTCAACGGCTTTCACTTCGCCGAACTGACGGGAAACGTGGGTGAATTGGACTGCAAGCGTCATGGTGCGGTGCTCCGAAAAGGCGCGGGTCGTCGCAGCGGCCCGGCCTGGACTTCTGAAAAAACAAAACATCTATGAGTGCGGTCAATGTGGGAGGGGGGTTGCCCTCTCCCACAGGGGACCTAGGTCGTTTGGAAGGCCTTACCTGCCGCCCATGATCGCGATGTAATCCTGGGTCCAGCGGCTGTACGGCACGAACTTGCCGCCTTCAGCTTGCGGGGTTTTCCAGAAGGCGATTTTTTCGAACTGGTCGAAACCATTGGTCTTGCAACCCTCGGCGCCGAGCAGTTCACTTTCCTTGCAGGCCGCAGGCACGGCCGGCAACGAACCGAACCAGGCGGCAACATCGCCCTGGACCTTCGGCTGCAGCGACCAGTCCATCCACTTGTAGGCGCAGTTCGGGTGCTTGGCCTCGGTGTGCAACATCGTGGTGTCGGCCCAGCCGGTGGCGCCTTCCTTCGGAATCGTCGAAGCAATTGGCTGCTTCTCGTTCTGCAGGCCGTTGACCTGATACGGCCAAGCGCTGGAGGCCACCACGCCTTCGTTCTTGAAGTCACTCATTTGCACGGTGGTGTCGTGCCAGTAGCGGTGGATCAGCGGTTGCTGGGCGCGCAACAGATCGAGCACGGCCTTGTACTGGGTTTCGGTCAGTTCGTATGGGCTTTGAATGCCCAGTTCCGGCTTGGTCGACTTAAGGTACAGCGCCGCGTCGGCGATGTAGATCGGCCCGTCATACGCCTGCACGCGGCCTTTGTTCGACTTGCCGTCCGGCAGGTTCTGCGCGTTGAACAACACGTCCCAACTGGTGGGCGCGGTCTTGAACACGTTGGTGTTGTACATCAACACGTTCGGGCCCCACTGGTACGGGGTGCCATAGGTTTGCTGACCGACCACGTACCACGGCGCATCCTTCAGGCGCGGGTCGATGTTCTTCCAGTTGGGGATCAGCGCGGTGTTGATCGGCTGCACGCGCTTGCCGACGATCAGGCGCAGCGATGCATCGCCCGACGCGGTGACCAGGTCATACCCGCCCTTGGCCATCAGGCTGACCATTTCGTCCGAGGTGGCGGCGGTTTTCACATTGACCTTGCAGCCGGTTTCCTTCTCGAAACCGCTGACCCAGTCGTAGGCCTTGTCGCTTTCGCCACGTTCTATATAGCCGGGCCACGCGACGATATCCAACTGGCCTTCACCCGCGCCAACGGCTTTAAGCGGTTCGGCGGCCTGGAGGCTGGCGCTGGCCAGCAGCGCTGTGGTCAGGGCACTGAGCAGTGCGGTCTTGTGCGCAGACATGGGGGTTCCCTCTTCTTTAATTATGGTCGGGGCAGTTGTGTGCAACCGGTAACGCAAGAGCTTAGTTGTTGTTTTAAAGATGTTGGCCGTGGCGCGCCATGATGTGCCGTACCACGCTGTAGTCCTGCAGCGAATCGCTGGACAGGTCTTTCCCGTACCCCGAGCGCTTCAAGCCGCCGTGGGGCATTTCGCTGACCAGCATGAAATGGCTGTTGATCCAAGTGCAGCCGTATTGCAGGCGCGCGGCCACTTGCATGGCCTTGTCGAGGTTCTGGGTCCACACCGACGAGGCCAGGCCGTATTCGGAGTCGTTGGCCCAGTCCACCGCCTGTTCCAACTCGTCGAAGCGCGTCACCGTGACGACCGGGCCGAAGACTTCGCGCTGCACGATTTCGTCGTTCTGTTTGCAGCCCGCGAGCAGGGTAGGTTGGTAATAGAAACCCGCACCGGAATGCACGGCGGCGCCGGTGATGCGTTCGATATGCGGCTGGCCGAGGGCACGCTCGACAAAACTGGCGACGCGGTCGCGCTGGCGCGTACTGATCAGCGGGCCGAGTTCGTTATCGGCATCGCGTTTGCCGGCAAAGCGCAGGCTGCTCACGGCCGCGCCCAGTTCGGCGACCAGTTTGTCGTGGATTCCGGCCTGGGCGTAGATGCGGCACGCGGCGGTGCAATCCTGGCCGGCGTTGTAGTAACCATAGGCGCGCACGCCCTCGACCACGGCTTGCAGGTCGGCATCGTTGCATACGATCACGGGGGCTTTGCCGCCGAGTTCCAAGTGCGTGCGTTTTAGGGTTTTGGCGGCGGCCTGCAGGATCTTCTGCCCGGTGACGATATCGCCGGTCAGCGACACCATGCGCACCTTGGGGTGGCTGACCAGATGGCTGCCAACACCTTCGCCGCCGCCACACAGAATGTTGATCACGCCGCGCGGCAGCAGATCTTTAAGCACCGGGGCGAGGGCCAGGATCGACAGCGGCGTGTGTTCCGACGGCTTGAACACCAAGGTATTACCGGCAGCCAGGGCCGGGGCGATCTTCCACGCGGCCATCATCAGCGGGTAATTCCACGGCGCGATGGAGGCCACCACACCAATCGGATCGCGGCGCACCATGCTGGTGTAGCCCGGCAGGTACTCGCCGCTCAGTTGCCCGGTCTGGCAGCGCACGGCCCCGGCGAAGAAGCGGAACACATCGACGGTGGCGCTCAAGTCATCCTGGCGCGCCAGGTGCAACGGCTTGCCGCAATTCAGTGATTCCAGGCGGGCCAGGTAGTCGGCTTGTTTTTCGATGGCGTCGGCGATGCCCAGCAGGATGTTCGAGCGTTGCTGCGGCGTGGTCCGTGACCAACCGGCAAAGGCGCGGTGGGCGGCGAGGATTGCGCTTTCGACCTGCTCGGTACTGGCTTCGGCGATCTGGGTGAGCACTTCACCGGTGGCCGGGTTGAGGATCGGCTCGGCAAAACCCTGGCCCTGGACCAGTTCGCCGTCGATCAGCAACGCAGTGAGCAGCGGGGTGGGCGCGCCGGACATTTTTCGCGATCTCTTTTCTTGTGTGGCCATGGGCGTTCTCTTACAAGGCGCCCGGCCTTCTCTTATGGATTAGCTGAGAGTAGAGGCCAGGCGCGAGGTCAACAAATACTAAATACTGAATGCAGCATTCGATTAAATAGATGGCTTGCGCGGGTGCGGCTGTTCGCGGGCCACGGTCAGGAAGGGGTCGACCAGCGCCGGACGCGCGGTGCCACGGCGCCAGGCCAGGCCCACGTCGAGGGTCTGGCTGAGGTCGGCAATCGGCCGTGCCTCAATAATGTCGCCTTCCAGGGACCAGGGCCGGTAGGTCATGTCCGGCTGAATCGACACGCCGAGACCCGCCGCCACCAGGCTTCGCACCGCTTCGGTCGACGCGGTGCGCAAGGTCACCCGAGGTTGCAACCCGGCTCCAGCCCATAGGCGTTGGGCGTTGTGGCCCATTTCATCGACATTCAGCTGGATCAACGGCTCACGCGCCACATCGGCCAGGTTGATGCTGTCGTGTTCCAGCAATGGGTGTTGCGCCGGCAGCCACAAACGGTGGGGCGAGTGGGTCAACACTTCGGTCTGCAGCGCGTGGCGGTCCTCGAGATTGGAGAGGATCAGCACGCCAACGTCGATCTCGCCGCTGACCAGTAAATGCTCGATATACGGACGTTCATCCTCCATCACGCGGATTTCCACGTTGGGGTAGGCACGTTGGAAGCGCGTCAGCAGATCGGCCAGGTAATAGCCGGCCACCAGGCTGGTCACGCCGATGATCAACTGGCCCGCCACTTGGTCGGTGCTCTGTTGCAGGCTGCGCTTGGCGTTATCGACGGTGGCGAGGATCAGGTGCGCCTGGCGCAGGAATTGATGGCCCTGGTGGGTGAGGGTCATGCCCTTGGCATGCCGGTTGAACAGGTTGACGCCGATTTCCTGTTCCAGTTGCTGGATGGCGAGGGTCAGTGTCGACTGGGAAATAAACGCGGTCTGCGCGGCGGCGGAGATCGAGCCGGTCTCGGCCACGGCGATAAAGTGCCGGATTTGACGCAAGGTCATCATGCTGGAATTACCAGTGAGGTGTTTTTATAGATTCACTCGAGTGTATATCGGTTTTTGCGAAGGGCGCCCGCGTTACATCTGGAAGCAATCTAGATCGAGGCTTTTTGGCACTTAGTTTTACGCTGGGGGCCTATTGGTCCTATGAACCCAAGTGTCTGGAGGCTACGAATGAATACCCGTGGATTGCTCGATCAACTGCTCAAGTCTGGCCAGGACATGTTGCAAAACAAGGCTGGCGGCCAACGCAAGCAGGATGACAAAGGCGCTCTCGGCGGTTTGCTGGGCGGTGGCGGGCTGGGAAGTTTGCTCGGTGGAGCGGGCGGCGGCGCCCTGGCGGCCGGCGCCATGGGCTTGCTGATGGGCAACAAGAAGGCGCGCAAATTTGGCGGCAAGGCCCTGACTTACGGCGGCTTGGCGGCCTTGGGGGTGATTGCCTATAAAGCCTATGGCAACTGGCAGGCCAATCAAGCCAATGCGCCGCAGGGCGAACCGCAGACCATCGACCGCCTGCCACCGGCCCAGGTCGAGCAACACAGCCAGGGCATTCTCAAGGCGCTGGTCGCCGCCGCCAAGGCCGACGGCCATGTGGATGCGCGCGAACGCGAGCTGATCGAAGGCGAGTTCACCAAGCTGGATAACGACCGCGAGCTGCAAAGCTGGCTGCACGCGGAACTGAACAAGCCCTTGGACCCGGCCGATGTAGCACGGGCGGCCAGTACCCCGGAGATGGCGGCTGAGATGTACATCGCCAGTGTGATGCTGGTGGATGAGGAGAACTTTATGGAGAAAGCGTACCTGGATGAGCTGGCACGCCAACTGAAACTTGAGCCTGGTTTGAAGCAGGAGCTGGAAAAACAGGTTCGTCAGGCGACAGAGTGATGACCGTCCCCATGGCTGGGAACGATCAGGGTCGTGTTCTCGGTATCAGCTGACTCTGTCGACCATAGAGTGGCCGCCGCCTATGTCTATTTCAAAACGGCGATGGAAGGGTAGGTAATAGTCAATGGCGGACTGCTCTGCGAGTGCATCCGCCCTCGGTAAAATGATGCCGGCTCGCGCGTTGTTACCGATCGTTTCGCTGAGCCCGTAGTAGTCGGGCCGGCTTTTCTTCAAGACATCGTTAAAGACGTCAGGCCCCGTTACTTCAAATATCTTGCTCTCATACTCATTGAATTCCCGTATGGCCTCAGGGCTGGGATTTTCCCTCTCAAGGTAAGGTCGGTGTGTGTCCAGCCAGGGTTTGTTTTCCCGGAATCGTTTGTAGGATTCCTCACTGATCTCTTTCAGGACCCGGTTGTTGGGATGGCTGGCGAACACGTTAGTGTTGTAGCCCGAGAACGAGAGTTCGGAATGCTTCACATGGGAGTTGAGCAATAGGTCATCGGTACCTGCTTTGAGTTCGATATCTCCAATCTGCTTGGTGATCAAGTCATCACTGTCCAGGTAGATGCCGCCCCGGTGGTTGATCAGCGGATAGCGCAGAGCATCTGAAGCCGCCGCGTAATTGTGTGTTTTGCCCTGACGAAAATACTGGTACATCTCACCGGCTTGCGTGGTCTTGAACTCTTGGAAGAAAGGATCTTCATTCAGATTTCGCACTTCCAGGTTGGGCGTTTTTTTGTCCAGGGCCGCTTTGATCGATGCAAACTTTTCCGGGCTGTCTGCGTCGACATGGACCACTGATTGGAAACCGGGTGTCTTACGTGCATTCTCCAGCATCAGGCTGAGCCGATCATCCGGAATCATGGCGCCAGCCCATATGTAATTGATTTCCTTCTTGATCGGCGTAACGGCCGTGGGAACGGGGGCAAGGGCTGCGTGAACTGTTTCAAAGGTGGTTGGCTTGGGCAGTGTCGCCTTGACCCGCAAGAACTCGTCCAGGCTGCCACTTTTCCACTCGTAGGGGCCTGTTCGCCAAAAAGGGGCGCCCAGGGTTTTACCGTCGCCTAGCTTGCGCCAAACGTCATTGGCTACATCAAACTCTACTAAAACGCAAAAATTGGCATAAAGCCTTGTCTTGCCATCATCACTAAGTACGCGGTTGACTTCGTCCATTGGGACTTCATAGCTTTTATAAGGCATTCCCTCGACACCGCCCGGCAGCCCCAGGCGTTGCCATTGATCGGCGCCGGTTTTGTTTAATATGAATTCAGTTTGTCGGTAGGTCTTGGGGTTGATGACACGAACCTGCACCGAACTCATGGGGCTACCGCCCGAAGCTTCTCGAACCTGATAGACAGAAGCCTTGCCAGACTTGTCGACGTGGCGGATGTATTGACTCTGGCCATCGAGGCTGTGGTAAACCCCTTGGCTATCCGGGCTCAGGCCGACGAGGCGCGAGGGTGAAACTGTGTATTTTTCGACCACTGCGAGTTCACCCGGCAGGCCGGGTGGATGCTTCAACTTGAACGCGCGAGCAGCCGTTGAAAGCATTTGGCGCGTGCCTTGACCCAAACCCTCGGCCAGCGCGCCAAGGCCGTCCGCTGGGTTAAGAGCGCCGACTGCCGCGGCGCCGATTATTTTGGCCCCGGTGAACAGTTTTGTTCCGAGTTTTCCAGTGAGCTTGGTCGCCTGGCTGACCGCCTTGCCCACCGGAATAACAAAACCCAGCAGGTCCAGAGCGAAGTCCCCAACGGCCCCCCATACGTCGCCTTTTACTGCCTTTTCAATACCGCTTTTCAGGGGCAGGAAGTCCATGACGGCGCCCAGTTCATCCACCAACTGTTTTTCTTGCTCTTCAACAGCATTGGTTCCACTGGCGTAGGTCTTGAGCGCGTCGCGGCCATAGAGGACAAACTTTTCGATCTCGTTGGCCAGGTGTTGCTCACGCTCACTGGCCCATGGCGCTTTAGGGGAACGGTCTTGCCCGGTCTTTTCTCCCCATGCCTTTGGAAAAGAAAAAGGCACCGGATCAATGGAAAGGCCTGAAGACACGACCTCCTTTGGCGGCGCGCCGGTTTTGTAGGCGTCCAAGTCAATGTCGAGCGACTTGCCTTTGGCCTTTTCAAGAAAGTAGTCATCCGGGTCATCGTAGCCACGTAGGGGCGTTTGATGAACGCTGCTGCCCCATAGCTGATGGTTGCGGCGAACGAGCCCCTGCATCGGCAACACTTCGTAAATCCGCACGTCACCTTTGTTTTTTACACACATCAGTAGACCGTGACGTGCTCTGGACGCGTCGACTTGAGCGGGTGTCTCAGTGTCGCCGTTGGCTTCGCGCACAGAGTGGAAGGTGATGTCGCCGACCGCGATATGTTGGCGTTCATCAAGAGGCAGTTGGGAAAACTGGTATTGCATCGCGGTGTTTATGCCTGTCCTCAATCCCTTGATGTAGGCATCGAACTGCTCATTGAAAATGGCCGTGATGTCCGGAAGGGGTCTGACCCCCGTGCGGCGGGTCGGGCTCAGTACGACGCTCTGGTCAACGATACGGTCCATCTTCCCTGCCGTATAAATGTCTACCAGCGCATGCTTGGTCTCACTGCCGTCAAGGTTGACGATGGGGGTCAGCGGCTGCTCGAAGTCATAGTCGCCATATACCTTCTTCAATTCTGCGCAGGCCAATGCCCTACGCGTAGGCAGAAAGGCGGTGAGGCCTTTATTGGCAGTGCCTAATGTTTCTAGCAATGCGTTGAATTTGTCTCGCGCAACGGTGATCTGTTCGGGCGTAAACGCATCATCGTTAGCCTTATTCAGGACGTCATTGGCGATGGCCCAATCGATGACAGCATGTGTCTGAGCCCCCGCCTCAATGCCAGCATCCTTAAGCGTGACCGGGCTTCTGTTGCCAAAACTCATGACTTGGCCAAACGTCATGTTACGGGTGGCGCCCGGCTCCAGCGCCTCAATGCGCGCGACAGCGGTGCTCAGGCTGGCCCAGGTGTGGGACCCATACACCAAGCCGCCAGGGAGGTCCTTGACCAGGAACGCAGGTGCTGCACTGGCGAGCAATAGCTGTGCCGCCGCAGGGGCCAGGTCGTGATCGACTCGGCCTTGCTGCTTAAGATGCTCGACGAGTCGCGCTGTTATAACGGCAGGTGACAAGCCCCGGTGAGCTGCCTGGGCCAGGTCGTAACCGGCGACGACGTTGCGTTGGGTGCCCACGGCGGGATCCAGGTCGAGCGCCAGCGCGGTCATCGCCCAGTCGCTGGCTGTGCTGGTTGACCAGGTGTCCGCGAACGCGCTTCGCAGGCGCTTACCCAACGCCTGTGCCTGCGGACTAGCAATCAGAGCCTGCAGGCGTTGCGCGGGGCTATCAGCGTTGGTGAGATCGGGAGTTTTTTTAGCCAGGTGGTTGAGAAGGCAGGTGCCCCCCTCCAACCCATTTCGTGCCTCTTCACTGACGATGTTCTGGACGCGTTCGCGCTCGTCACGTCCGAGTTGGCGCGTGTCCGACAGCAGTCCCCAGTGCCTCGAGTTGTCAGGCGGTTGTGGCAACGGGTCTGACAGAACGGCAATAAGGTTCGACAGCTCGGCCTTGTCCTGGGGAATCATCAAGCCGTGCGCATGCAAAAACGGCTCAAGCTTCAAACCGCTTTCCGGCATGCCTGGGTAAGTCTTCGCGAATACGGAATCCGGGTGGACGGGGACACGGTGCGAGTCGATGTGTTCGGCCAGCGTCGTGTTTGAATTCGTTGAGGCCAGCACACTCATACGGGTGAGCGTATGGATAAGGCTTAGGCGGTTGCGTCTGTCACCCAGGTTTTGTTTCTGAAGCTCGAGGGCTTCAGGGGTGCGTGTATGGGGAGGTCTTAACCCATCCGATGGGTCGAGTGGTCGGAAACCCTGGCCTTCATTCAATTGTGCAACACGCGTTGCCACCTGGGCCCGGCTGAGGTTGTCGAGGTTTTCCCCATAGAACCGCCCGATAAGCTCAAAGGGCGCGCTGTGTACAGGTAGCATTGCGGGATTCCTGATACTGAAGGTATCGGGCGCGATCACCTTGCCGGCGTCGAGTATGGGGCCGGCCACCGCCGCCCAGCGCGCATTGTTGTTGAGGGTAAAACTGACCACGCTCTGGTCGGCTTTTCGCCTGGCGTGTAAGGCGCCTTTGGAGGGAATGATCTCGACAGTGCTGCTATCGAGACCCTCCGAAAGCATCCAGGCGGTGAAGTCCGGGCTATTCAACGTCTCCCGAAAGTATTGCCACCATTTTCCGAACGTCGAGTCGGGGGGAATGCCGGCAACAATCACCTCTCGTTGGCTGTCCCCGCCGCGCGCGCGTGCCAGCGCGTCGCCGTAGTAACCTGCCAGGAGCTTGTCCGGGTAACCCATCGCTAAAGCATTGCCTGCGGCGATGCTGGCTTTCGCTCTATTTGAAGGCAGCAGACTCAACGGCAACGGCGACTTTGCTGGCGTCTTGGCGGTCTCGGGCACGGAATCTGTGGAGGCTCTGTCGCTGCGATGCTGGCTGAATGGGTTGCCGGTGGTAGGGGGGGCGATCCGTGTGTTTGGCGGGGGCGTAATGGCTCTGTCTCTTATACA
>NZ_JAIOKW010000013.1:0-160766 GCF_020093335.1 Pseudomonas fluorescens group sp.
TGCCCAGGTGGTGAAATTGGTAGACACGCCAGCTTCAGGTGCTGGTGATCGCAAGGTCGTGGAAGTTCGAGTCTTCTCCTGGGCACCAAATTCAGATCAAACCCGCGAAAGCGGGTTTTTTCGTTTCTGGGGTTTGAAAAAATCAGCGTGGAAACTTCCCCAGCGATTTGCCCCTCGTCCGCACTTGAGAAGTTTTATCGTTTATCCTTGTAAGTATTTGTTGCATACAAGTGAGGAACACCCCGGATGATGATCCGCGATACCCGTCTCAAGACATCCCTTCTGCGTGGCCTGACCATCACCCTGCTCGGCCTGACCCTGCTCTCGCCTACCGCCTATTCCGCCGACAAGGTCTCATTGACCCTGTACAACGGCCAGCACAAAGAGGTCGGCGACGAACTCGCCAAGGCCTTTGAGGCCAAAACCGGTATCCACGTCAACGTGCGCAAAGGCAGCAGCAACCAGCTGGCCAGCCAGGTCGTCGAAGAAGGCGACCGCTCCCCCGCCGACGTGATCTACACCGAAGAGTCGCCGCCGCTGAACAAACTCGGCGAGCAAGGCCTGCTGGCCAAGATTGACGCCAGCACACTCGACGTATTGCCCAAGGACTATGTTGGCGCCCATGGCGACTGGATGGGCGTGACCGCACGCACCCGCGTCGTGGCCTTTAATCCGAAACTGATTGCTGAAAAAGACTTGCCCAAGTCGGTTCTGGATTTCGCCGGTCCCGAGTGGCAAGGCAAAGTCGGCTTTGTCCCCACCAGCGGCGCCTTCCAGGAACAAGCCGTGGCGATCATCAAGCTGCACGGTCGCGAGGCGGCTGAAGAATGGCTGACCGGTTTGCGCGCTTTCGGCAAGGTGTACAGCAACAACATGGTCGCCCTCAAGGCTGTGGAAAATGGCGAAGTGGCCACTGTGCTGGTGAATAACTATTACTGGTTTGCCCTGAAAAAGGAAAAAACCAACCTGGATTCCCAACTGCATTACTTCACCAACGGCGATGCTGGCGGCCTGATCACCGTGTCCTCCGCCGCCGCATTGAAATCCAGCAAACATCCCAAGGAAGCCCAGCAACTGCTGGCATTCATGGCCAGTGAAGAAGGCCAACGCGTGATTACCAACACCTCGGCGGAATACCCGCTGCGTAAAGGCATGGAATCCAACCGCGGCCTCAAGCCTTTCAGTGAGCTGCAACCGCCGAAAGTCACCCCCGCCGACCTGGGCAACGCCGAAGAAGCCCTGGACCTGGAACGTGACGTTGGCTTGAACTGATGAACCCATCGCTACCCGCTTCCGCCCTGCACGGGGGGTTGCGCCCAAGGCGCAAGCGCCCGTCGATCTGGCTGGTGCTGCCCGTCCTGTTCCTGGTGGGCTTGAGCCTGCTGCCGCTGGTGTATGTCGGACTCAAGGCCTGGCAGGCCGGCTGGGCGGAGGCGGTGCATCTGCTGTGGCGGCCGTATGTGTTCGGGTTGCTGCGCAATACCCTGGCATTGATGGTCGGCGTGACGCTGGTATGCGGCGTGGTCGGCCTGTCCCTGGCCTGGTTGCTGGAACGCAGCAACCTGCCGGGGCGACGTATCTGGGGCGTGGTGCTGTGCCTGCCGTTTGCGGTACCCGCCTTTGTCAGCAGCTTTACCTGGGTGTCGCTCAGCGCCCATTTCGAAGGGCTGGGCGGCGCCATCCTGGTGATGAGCCTGTCCAAGTACCCGCTGGTGTTTCTGCCGGTGGCGGCGACATTGCGCAATCTTGATCCATCCCTGGAGGAGTCTGCACGAACGCTGGGACTGAATCGCTGGGGCGTGTTTTTTCGGCTTACGCTGCCTTTGCTGTGGCCTTCGCTACTGGCGGGAGCCCTCTTGATCGCCTTACATATGCTGGTGGAGTTCGGCGCCTTGTCGATCATCGGCCTGCAGACCTTTACCACCGCGATCTATCAACAATTCGAGCTGGAATTCAGCAATGCCAATGCCGCGATGCTGTCGGCAGTGCTGCTGATGATGTGCCTGACCCTGCTATGGCTGGAGCTACGGGTACGCGGCAAGGGCCGACATGTTCGTATCGGCCAGGGCGCTGCGCGGCATGCAGAGCAGGTGCGACTGGGCAAGTGGGCACCGCTCGGCCAAGCCTATTGCCTGGCGCTGGCAATCATCGGCAGTGGCATTCCGCTGGGGATGCTCGGTTATTGGCTGGCGGTGGGCTCTTCCGCCGCATTCCCGGTCGCCGAGATCAGCGAGGCACTGCTGTCCTCCCTGGCGCTGTCGCTCGGCGGCGCCGCACTGTGCCTGGTATTGGCGGTGCCGGTGGGGCTGCTGGTGGTGCGCCACAAAGGCCAACTGGCGATCTGGGCCGAGCGTCTGCCGTACTTGCTGCACGCGCTGCCCGGTTTGGTGATTGCGCTGACGCTGGTGTACTTCGCACTGCATTACGTGCCGGCGCTGTATCAGACGTCGGCATTGTTGCTGATCGCGTATGCGTTGTTGTTTCTACCGCTGGCTCAGGCACCGATTCGTACGGCCCTGAACAAGGCGGCGCCGCAACTGGAAGAGGCCGCACGCACGCTCGGGGCGTCGTCGTTCAGCGCGTTTTGTCGGGTTACCTTGCCGATTATTTTCCCGGCCTTGGGCGCGGCGTTTGCGCTGGTGTTCCTGGATGCGATGAAGGAATTGACGGCGACATTGCTGCTCAGTCCGACAGGGTTGAATACCTTGGCGACAGCGGTGTGGGCGCACACCTCGAATGTGGAATTCGCGGCGGCGGCGCCGTATGCGGCGCTGTTGATAGTGGTGTCGGGGTTGCCGGTTTACCTGCTCACGACACGGATGTATTTGAGCCGCTGAAACCGCTATCGGGGGCAAGCCCCCTCCCACAGTTGACCGAGTTCCAACGCTGGAATGCAGGTAAATGTGGGAGGGGGCTTGCCCCCGATGAGGTCGGTACAGGCGATACTAGGCCCTGAACTGCCCCAAGCTCGCCTTCAACTGCGCTGCCAACCCATCCAGCACCTTGCCACTGGCCGTCGTTTCCACCACCGCCTGCGCAGCCCGCTCGGCCTGGGCGTGGATCACCTCAACCCGCCCACGCACCGCATGCGCACCTTGCGCCTGATGCTCAGCCGCGCGCGTCGCCAAGCCAATCGCCGCATGCACCTGCTCCACCGAAGCCTGCACCGTCTGTTGCAGGCGCACGCTGTCGCGCAGCACCAGCAAACCTTCGCTGGCCTGGCGCCCGGCCTTACCGATGGTTTCCACCGCCTCGCGCGCGCCCTGCTGCAACGCCACGATATGCGCCTGAATATCGCCCGTGGAGCTTTGCGTCTTGCTGGCCAGCGCACGCACCTCATCCGCCACCACCGCAAAACCACGCCCAGTCTCGCCGGCACGCGCTGCTTCGATGGCCGCGTTGAGCGCCAACAGGTTGGTCTGCTCGGCGATGCCGTGAATCACGGTCAGCACCACCTCGATCTGCTCACTTTGTTGAGCCAGGCGCTCGATGACCTGAGAGCCTGCCTGCACCTGGCCCGCGAGCGCCTCGATCAGGCTGCCGACTTCGGCTGACGTGCGCGAGTTCTCATCCGTGGCCTGGCGAATATCCACCACCTGCTGCAACGCCGCCTGCATCGCATGGCTTTCGGCCTGCGCCTCGTCGGCCATTTGCGACAGTGCGCGCAGGCTTTCAGCCACCTCATCACGCTGCAAGCCGGCCGCTGCGTCAGCACCGGCATTGCGCAAGGTCATTGCACCGATTTCCACGCCGGTACGCTGAGCCACATCTCCCGCCTCACGCACGATAGGCTGCAACTTATCCACAAAGCGATTGACCGCCGAGGCCATATCGCCGATTTCGTCCTTGCTGCTGATCTGCACGCGCTTGGTGAGGTCCCCCTCGCCCGCCGCCAAATCATCCATGGCTGCGATCAGCAGCTTCAGGCGGTTGACCACACGGCGGCCCAGCACGATGGCGATCAACAGCAATACGCCTAGACCGACCAGCGCAAGCCCCATGCCGATGCGCCAGCGCAAGGTGCCAGCAGCGTCCTGAACGGCGCTGGTGGTGTTGGCGGTCATCTGGGTGGCGGTGGCCTGGGCGGACTGCAGACGGGCGCCCATGGCGGCAGCGCTGTCGGCTGCCGCACCCTTGAGGCTATCGCCGACCAGTTGATCACCGCTGGCGATCAGGGCTGCGAAGCGCTTGTCGAGCGCTTGCAGATCCGCTTCAACCGAGGCGGTCGAAACGCCCATGCGCACCTTGCCGATCTCTACCCCATTGGGGCTGATGGATGCTTCCACGTAGTAAACAGAAGAGTCGCTCTTAGCCGCATCCAGCACTTTATCCAGTGCACGGTCACCGGCGCCCTTTGCCAGCAGCGCCTGATTGATCGGGTTTTCACGGTTGAGGTAGCGGGTCAGGTGCTCGCCAGCCGCGTCGTCGTAGACCACAAACAGCACATTGGGATTGCGCTGGGCGCGTCGCGCAAACTCCGACAACGTCGGCACGTCGCTGTCCCACATGGCGCGGGGCGCCACTGAGGCCAGTAACTGCGCCATGTCATTGGCGGAGTCCTGCAGGTCTTTTTCCAAGGTCGCGCGCAGTTGCTTCTGCTCTTCCTGCAGGCGGGTCGACAGCCCCGCCGTCAGACGCTGACGGGTGCTGGTGGAGAGGCTGTCCAGGCTGGAGGTGACTTCCTTGCCGGCCTGGGCCAATTCACCGGACAGCTTCTGGCTGTCGATTCCCAGGCGATTGCCCAAATCCGCTTCCAACGCCGTGACCGTGCTCCGGGTTAGAGCGACGGCCACCAGCACTTGCACTAAAAGAGCGATACCTAGGGTAACGAACACCGGCCGCAACAAACGGCTTTGTAACAATGAGAGAACGGCAGACATCGGGAATCCCTCCACCACGGGTGCCATTAATTTGATAGCACCGCGAAAAAGAGAAACACAGCAAGGGTCGTGCCGCTTGGCGAGCAGATACGACAAAGGGCTCCCGAAGGAGCCCTTTGCTTTTTACATCAACAGCTTATTAAGCGAACGGGTGACGCAGAACGATGGTCTCGTTGCGGTCCGGGCCCGTCGAAATAATGTCGATCGGTGCGCCGATCAGCGCTTCAACGCGCTTGATGTACGCACGGGCGTTAGCCGGCAACTCTTCCAGGGTCTTGGCGCCCACGGTCGATTCGGTCCAGCCCGGCACTTCTTCGTACACCGGCTGCAAGCCCACGTAGCTGTCAGCGTCAGTCGGGGCAACATCGTTACCGTCTGCGTCTTTGTAGCCGACGCAGATGTTGATGGTTTCCAGACCGTCGAGCACATCCAGCTTGGTGAAGCAGATGCCCGAGATGCTGTTCACATCGATAGCGCGACGCAGGATAACCGCGTCGAACCAGCCGCAACGACGCGCACGGCCAGTGGTCGCACCGAACTCATGACCTTGCTTGGCCAAGTGCGCACCGACTTCGTCGAACAGCTCAGTCGGGAACGGACCCGAACCCACACGCGTGGTGTAAGCCTTGGTGATGCCCAGGATGTAGTCCAGGAACATCGGACCAACACCCGAACCGGTCGCAACGCCGCCCGCGGTGGTGTTGGAGCTGGTCACGTACGGGTAGGTGCCGTGGTCGATGTCCAGCAGGGACCCCTGGGCGCCTTCGAACATGATGTCTTTGCCGGCGCGACGCAGGTCGTGCAGCTCAGCCGTCACGTCGAGCATCAGCGGCTTGAGCAGCTCAGCGTATTCCTTGCACTCAGCCAGGGTCTTTTCAAACTCGATGGCCGGCTCTTTGTAGTAACCCACCAGCATGAAGTTGTGGTAATCCACCAGTTCACGCAGCTTGTCTTCAAAGCGCGGCATGTTGAGCAGGTCGCCCACACGCAGGCCACGACGTGCAACTTTATCTTCGTAAGCCGGGCCGATACCGCGACCGGTAGTGCCGATCTTCAGCTCGCCACGGGCCTTTTCACGGGCCTGGTCCAGCGCAACGTGGAAGGACAGGATCAGCGGGCAGGATGGGCTGATACGCAGGCGCTCGCGCACCGGTACGCCTTTCTCTTCCAGCTTGGTGATCTCGCGCAACAGGGCGTCAGGTGCAACCACCACGCCGTTGCCGATCAGGCACTGCACGCCTTCGCGCAGTACGCCCGACGGAATCAGGTGCAAAACGGTTTTTTCGCCATCGATGACCAGGGTGTGGCCAGCATTGTGGCCACCTTGGTAGCGCACTACGGCGGCAGCATGTTCGGTCAGCAGATCAACGATCTTGCCTTTGCCCTCATCACCCCATTGGGTGCCCAGGACTACGACATTCTTACCCATAACACTTGTCCTCATTCGCGCAAACTTGGTGCCGGCAATGAGCCGGCAGGAAAACTCAAGAAGCCAGTGGCGATACTTGCCAAAGCCCGTTCTGCAGAATCAATTGCCGGTCGCAGTCCGCTTCACGGGCGGCGGCCAATGGCTGGCCAGGCAACGCCTGGACAACACGCTGACCCTCACTGCGCAACTGGCAAACCTGCTGCCAGAGTGCTGCGTCCGTACTGTCGGGCATCCAGATGCCACCAGACGGCAGCTCGACCTCAGCACGCCCCAGGGTCACCAGGGTTTTCAAATCGGTGGAAAAACCGGTGGCCGGACGCGCACGACCGAAGTCGGCGCCGATATCGTCATAACGACCGCCTTGGGCGATGGCTTGGCCAACACCCGGTACAAATACCGCGAACACCACACCGGTGTGGTAGTGGTAGCCGCGCAACTCACCCAGGTCAAAATACAGCGGCAACTGCGGGAAGCGCGCCGACAGTTGCTCGGCAATGGCCAGCACGTCGTCCAGTGCCGCCAGTACCGGCGCCGGCGCATTGGCCAGGCGCTCACGCGCAGCTACCAGCACTTCACGGCCGCCACACAGGTTCACCAGCGCACGCAGCATGCCGGCGAGATCCGCAGGCACACCCTCGGTCAGCGCGATAACTTCATCGATAGCCTTGCGTTGCAGGGCATCGAACAACTGTTGTTCCACTTCACCGGACAACCCGGCCGCACGGGCCAGGCCACGGTAGATACCGACGTGACCCAGGTCCATGTGGACATCCGGCACGTCAGCCAGTTGCAGCATGGCCAGCATGAGGCTGATCACTTCAACGTCGCTGCTCGGGCTGGCATCACCGTACAACTCGGCGCCCAACTGGATCGGGCTGCGTGAAGACGACAATGCACGCGGCTGCGCATGCAGCACGCTGCCGGCATAGCACAGGCGGCTCGGACCTTCACGGCGCAGGGTGTGCGCATCAATGCGCGCCACTTGCGGTGTGATATCGGCACGGAACCCCATTTGCCGGCCCGATTGCGGGTCGATGACCTTGAAGGTGCGCAGATCCAGGTCCTGGCCCGCGCCGGTCAGCAGGGATTCCAGGTACTCGATATGGGGGGTCACGACAAACTCGTAACCCCAGCTCTGGAACAGATCCAACACCTGGCGACGCGCAACTTCAATGCGCGCAGCTTCTGGTGGCAGTACTTCTTCGATGCCATCTGGCAGCAGCCAGCGGTCTACCGTTGCCATTACGCCATTCCCCTATGATCCGGGCGGCCAGCCCTCGGCCGAGCCTTGAGTGAAGCAGAAAACACCCGCCCCCTGCATAAACCACGCGCAAGAGCGACGTGACGAACGACCTGCAAACGGCCTCGTCGGGCACTTTCCTCGAAAAACCTGTCACGCCTGCCGAATCAAACATGCAGACGCAAAAAAGCCGGGAATTTCCCGGCTGCCGCATCATACACCCGTTTTCTGAAAGGATCACCCCGCCAGGCGTTTTAGCCGCCCGACGGGAGTGAGCCCTACAGAATCACAGGCCGGTTACTTGGACTTTTCCAGGTAGCGGAAGAACTCGCTGCTTGGGTCCAGCACCATGACGTCGGTTTTGTTCGCGAAGCTTTCACGGTAGGCGCGCAGGCTACGGTAGAACGCGTAGAACTCCTGATCCTGGCCGTACGCCTTGGAGTAGATCGCCGCAGCTTGGGCATCACCATCACCACGCGCCTCTTCAGACTCGCGATAGGCCTCTGCCAGCAGTACACGACGCTGACGGTCGGCATCCGCACGGATACCTTCAGCCAACTCGTTACCCTTGGCGCGGTGCTCACGAGCCTCACGCTCACGCTCGGTGCTCATACGCTCGAACACGCTGCGGTTCACTTCCTTCGGCAGGTCGATAGCCTTGACCCGAACATCGATCACCTCGATGCCCAGCTCTTTTTCCGCCATCGTGTTCAGCGATCGCGTGATGTCCGCCATCAGCGCATCACGCTCACCGGACACCACCTCGTGCAGGGTGCGCTTACCAAACTGGTCACGCAGGCCCGATTCCAGACGGCGCGACAAACGCTCGTCGGCAATCTGCTTGAGGCCGGAGGTCGCGGTGTAGAAGCGCTCGGCATCCTTGACGCGCCACTTGGCGTAGGCGTCAACCATCACGGCTTTCTTTTCCAGGGTCAGGAAGCGCTGTGTAGGTGCATCCAAGGTCATCAGGCGCGCGTCGAACTTGCGCACCTGGTTGACGTAGGGGACTTTCACATGCAGACCCGGCTGGACATCCGCCTGGACCACGCGACCGAATTGCAGCAGCACCGCACGCTCGGTCTGAGCCACGATGTAGAAGCAGTTCCAGGCAGCGATGACCACGACGACGCCCACAATCAGGGCGGTCAGCGATTTATTGCTCATCAACGACTCTCCCTGGTACGTGTTTGCTGTTGCAGCAAGTCGGCGGCCGCACGGGCGCTCGCTTCGTTGGCAGCGGCATTGGAACCGGTGGACGGTGCGCTGGTGCTGCTACGACCACCTTCGATCATCTTGTCCAGCGGCAGGTACAGCAAGTTGTTCTGCCCACCTTTGCTGCCGGTCACGAGGACCTTGCTGGTGTTGCTGAAGACTTCCTGCATGGTGTCCAGGTACAGACGCTCACGCGTCACCTCTGGAGCCTTGCGGTACTCGGCAACCAGCTTGGTGAAGCGATCCGCCTCACCCTTGGCGCGGGAGACCACTTCGTCGCGGTAACCATTGGCATCCTCGAGGATGCGCTGGGCCTGACCACGGGCTTCCGGCACGACGCCGTTGGCGTAGGTCTCAGCCTGGTTGCGCGAACGCTGCTCGTCTTCACGGGCGCGGATCACGTCATCGAAGGCTTCCTGTACTTCACGCGGTGCGGCTGCGCTTTGTACGTTGACCTGGGTAACCGTGATACCGGTGCGGTACGTATCGAGGAAGCGTTGCAGACGCTCCTTGATCTCACTGGCCATCAATTCACGACCTTCGGTCAGCACCTGGTCCATCGCGGTGGAACCGACGACGTGGCGCAGGGCACTTTCGGTGGCGTGTTGCAGGCTGATTTCCGGCTGGTCGACGTTCAGCACGAAGTCCTGCAGGTTGCTGATCTTGTACTGCACGGTCAGCGGCACTTCGACGATGTTCTCGTCTTCAGTCAGCATCTGGCCCTGCTTGGTGTAGGCACGCTCACGCGTGACGTTCTCCATGTACTTCTTGTCGATCGGCGGGAAGTAGATATTCAGGCCTGGGCCGACGGTTTCGTAGTACTTGCCGAAGCGCAGCACCACGGCTTGCTCCTGCTCGTCCACTACGTATACGGCGCTGTACAGCCATACGGCCGCCAGCACGACAAGACCCAGGCCCAGCAGGCCGTAGCCGCCGCCCTTGCTTGTGCGACCGCCTTCGTCACCACCGCGTTTTTTCCCACCACCGAACAACCCATTCAGGCTTTCCTGCAGCTTTCGGAAGGCCTCGTCGAGATCTGGTGGCCCCTTGCGGTCGCCATTATTGCGGCGTTTACCACCCCAAGGATCCTGATTATTCGAGTTGCCACCCGGCTCATTCCAAGCCATAGCGCTCTCCATCTGATAAAGCAAAGACGCACCCACGGCGCGCCGACCAATGCTACAGAATGCCTGCCACTGCGGCACAACCGCTTTCGGAGGCTTTTATTGCAAAGTGTGTTGTTCGATGAACTCTGTCGGTACCACACCTTCACGGCTGACCAGCCGATTCAGCTCCGAGCGCGGCAATCGAACGGCCAGCAAGCTGACACCTTCTTCGTCGTGTTCTTCTTTCTGGACCGCGCCCAGCTCGAAAAACTGTGCACGCAGTCGAGCAAAACGCTGGGGCAAGCGCAAGGTGCCAACGAACAAATCACCGCCGAGCAACTCGGCAATCGCTTGTTCAAGCAACTCAAGGCCACTGCCATCTCGCGCCGACAACCACACCCGCTGGGGTTTGCCGTTCTCGTCGCGCTGGATTTGTGGCTCAACGCCTTCAAGCAAATCGAGTTTGTTATAGACCTCGAGGATCGGCAAGTCCTGGGCACCAATCTCGCCCAGCACCAGCATCACCTGTTCAATCTGCAACATGCGATCCGGTTCGGCCGCATCGATCACGTGCAACAGCAGGTCGGAATTGCTCGACTCTTCGAGCGTAGACCGAAATGCCTCGACCAGCTTGTGCGGCAAGTGACGAATGAACCCCACGGTATCGGCCAGGACAATCGGCCCCAGGTCGTCCAGATCCAGACGACGCAAGGTCGGGTCAAGGGTGGCGAACAGTTGGTCGGCCGCGTACACGTCCGATTTCGTCACGTTGTTGAAGA
The DNA here is from genome assembly GCF_020093335.1 of Pseudomonas fluorescens group sp. Lineage (NCBI taxonomy): Bacteria > Pseudomonadati > Pseudomonadota > Gammaproteobacteria > Pseudomonadales > Pseudomonadaceae > Pseudomonas > Pseudomonas fluorescens group sp. The sequence goes on from NZ_JAIOKW010000013.1 coordinate 10,647, forward strand.
GCGTGGATTTGCCTGCGTTGGTATAGCCCACCAGGGACACGGTAGGGATATCTGCGCGCGAACGGCCACGTCGCGATTGCTCGCGCTGGCTGCGGACTTTCTCCAGGCGGCCCTTGATCTGGCGCAGGCGAACCCGCAGCAGGCGGCGGTCGGTTTCGAGCTGGGTTTCACCCGGCCCCCGCATGCCGATACCGCCACCCTGACGCTCAAGGTGAGTCCAGCCGCGGACCAGCCGCGTGCTCATGTGGTCAAGCTGGGCCAGTTCGACCTGTAGCTTGCCTTCATGGGTACGGGCGCGTTGGGCGAAAATATCGAGAATCAGACCGGTGCGGTCGATCACGCGACACTCGAAGACACGTTCGAGGTTACGTTCCTGACTGGGCGTAAGGGTGTGATTGAAGATCACCAGATCGGCTTCTTCAGCGTGGACCAGGTCGCGCAGTTCCTCGACCTTGCCGCTGCCAATCAGGTATTTGGCGGTTGGCCGATGACGCGGTACGTTAAAAAACGCAACGGTCTCGGCGCCGGCCGAATTTGCCAACTCCTGAAACTCCTGCGGATCTTCGCGCGCCTCAGGGTCCTGTCCATCCAAGTGAACGAGGATTACTCGCTCACCACCACCGTGGCGCTCAAAGAACAAAGGAGACTCCTATCAGGCGTTACCTGGCTCAGCGTCAGCTGCATCATCACCTGCTGCGCTAGGCAGACGGATTGGACGAACGGGGACGACTGTCGAGATAGCGTGCTTGTATACCATCTGGCTGACGGTGTTTTTCAGCAGGATCACGAACTGGTCGAACGACTCGATCGTGCCTTGCAGCTTGATACCGTTGACCAGGTAGATGGAAACCCCCACTTTCTCTTTACGTAAAGTATTCAAGTAAGGGTCTTGTAGCGAATGCCCTTTTGACATGTGCCGCACTCCTTTAAGGATCAATAATAAAAAATCGGAAAATAGATAGCTTATGGCCGTCACACCCCCAAGGATAGACGGCAATTGCAAGGACTCAGCTCAATATGGAGACCGTTCCCAAGTATTTCAAGGCGCGTGACAGATTGTCGCTGTCCAGGCTGTCCAGCCAGTGTAAATCGCTCCAGCTGCGCAACCAGGTGAACTGGCGTTTCGCCAATTGGCGCGTGGCAATGATGCCGCGCTCCTGCATCTCAGCTGACGTCAGCTTTCCATCCAGATGATCCCAGACTTGGCGGTAGCCTACAGCACGTATCGACGGCAACCCTGGATGCAGGTCACCTCTTGAACGCAGTGCTACGACCTCGTCCACAAACCCCTGTTCCAACATAATTGTGAATCTTTGTGCAATTCGTTCATGCAGCACCTGGCGATTTGCCGGAGCGATGGCCAGATTCGCCACAGTATAGGGCAATTGTGACTGCCCAGATGCGCCTGCGTCAGCACTTTGCGCACTTTGTTTCAGCCGGTGTTCAGTCATGGTCTGCCCGCTCACACGCCAGACTTCCAGGGCCCGTGAAAGGCGCTGGGGGTCGTTGGGGTGAATGCGCGCGGCGGATACCGGGTCTATTGCCGCCAACTGGTCGTGCAGGGCTTGCCAGCCAAGGCGTGCAGCCTCTTCCTCAAGCTCGGCGCGCACCTGGGCGTCGGCCGCCGGCATATCCGCCAGCCCCTCCTGCAAAGCCTTGTAATAGAGCATCGTACCGCCCACCAGCAGCGGAATATTGCCCCGCGCGGTGATCTCGGCCATGGCGGCCAGCGCGTCGGTACGGAAATCCGCCGCCGAATAGCTCTCGGCCGGGTCGATAATGTCGATCAACTTATGCGGATACTGTGCCAACAGCGCTTTGGAAGGCTTGGCGGTGCCAATGTCCATGTCCCGGTAAACCAGGGCAGAGTCGACACTGATCAGCTCGCATGGCAACACCTTGGTCAGCTCGATGGCCAGGTCGGTCTTACCGGCGGCCGTAGGACCCATCAGGAAGATCGCGGGGGGCAAGGCACTCATCAACGGCCGCGCAAGAACAGTTTGTCCAGGTCGTCCAGGCCCATCTGGGTCCATGTCGGCCGGCCATGGTTGCATTGCCCGCTGCGTTCGGTGTTTTCCATGTCGCGCAGCAAGCCGTTCATTTCCGGCAGGGCCAGGCGGCGATTGGCGCGGATGGCACCGTGGCAGGCCATGGTGCCGAGCAATTCGTTGATGTGCGCCTGGATACGGTCACTGGTGCCGTACTCCATCAGGTCGGCGAGTACGTCGGCTACCAGCCGATTGGCCTCGGCCTGCTTGAGCAGTGCGGGGATCTGGCGGATGGCCAGGGTTTCCGGGCCCAGGCGTTGCAGTTCAAAGCCCAGCTTCTGGAACACGCTGTGGTGCTCTTCTGCGCAATCAGCCTCACGCTGGCTGACCGCCAGGGATTCCGGCACCAGCAGCGGCTGGCCGCTGAGGCCTTCACTGGCCATGGCAATCTTGAGGCGCTCGTACATGATCCGCTCGTGGGCGGCGTGCATATCCACCAGCACCAGGCCATGGGCGTTTTCCGCCAGGATGTAGATACCCTTGAGCTGCGCCAGCGCATAACCCAACGGCGGAATATCTCCACCGCCCTCCGGCAAGGCGACAGGTGCACCCGGCTCAGCCCCCGGCAGCGGCGCAAAAAACTCGCGGTACGCCGCCTGGGCCTCGGCCACCGGCACCGCCGATTGCGGACGCGGCGTGTATTGGTACTGATAACCCGCCCCCGAACCGGAACCCGGCGCGGTGTACGACGGCTGCGGCTGCGGCGATTGCAGCAGGTTGGCCGCCAGGCTCATTTCGCCCTGGGGGCCGAACTCACCGGCTTCCGGGCCGCTCGGCCGCACCACTGCCGTCACGATTGGGGCAGACAACTGATCATCCGGACGCACATCGCCCAGGGTGCGGTGCAAGGTGCCGTAAAGGAAGTCATGCACCATGCGCCCATCACGGAAGCGCACTTCGTGTTTGGTGGGGTGCACGTTGACGTCCACCACCGACGGGTCGACCTCGAAGAACAGCACAAACGTCGGGTGCCGCCCATTGAACAGCACATCGCGGTACGCCTGGCGCACCGCATGGGCTACCAGCTTGTCGCGCACTGCACGGCCGTTCACAAAAAAGTATTGCAGGTCCGCTTGGCTGCGGGAGAACGTCGGCAAACCGACCCAGCCCCACAGCCGCAGGCCATTGCGTTCGATTTCAATCGGCAGCGCCTGCTCCAGGAACCCCGCGCCGCAAATAGCCGACACCCGGCGAGCACGCGCTGCGTCGTCATGGGCTTCATGCAGGCTGAGGATGGTCTTGCCGTTGTGGCGCAGGTGGAAGGCCACGTCGAAACGGGCCAGGGCCAGGCGCTTGATGACTTCCTGCAGGTGATCGAATTCGGTTTTTTCGGCCTTGAGGAATTTGCGTCGCGCCGGGGTGTTAAAGAACAGGTCGCGCACTTCCACCGACGTCCCCACCGGGTGGGCGGCCGGCTGGACTCGAGGCGCCATGTCGCGGCCTTCGGTTTCCACTTGCCAGGCTTGATCGGCGTCACGGGTGCGTGACGTCAGGGTCAGACGTGCTACGGAGCTGATCGACGCCAGGGCCTCACCGCGAAAGCCCAGGCTCATCACGCGCTCAAGGTCTTCCAGGTCGCGGATCTTGCTGGTGGCGTGACGGGCCAGGGCCAACGGCAGGTCGTCGGAGGAGATGCCACTGCCATCGTCACGCACCCGCAGCAGCTTCACGCCGCCCTGTTCCACGTCGACATCGATACGCTTGGCGCCTGAGTCGATGCTGTTTTCCAGCAACTCCTTGATCACCGATGCGGGACGCTCAACCACTTCCCCCGCTGCGATCTGGTTCGCCAGGCGCGGGCTGAGCAGCTCGATACGCGACCCACTGTTCAAGGTTGATTCGCTCATTACTGTGCCGCCAATTCAGTGCCGGGGATGGTCAACACCTGGCCGACTTTGAGCTCATCGGTTTTCAGGTTGTTGGCACTGCGCAAGGTAGCGGCCGAGACCTGGAACCGCACCGCCAGCATCGCCAGGGTGTCGCCGGGCTGCACGCGATGATCACGCGGGCCCTGGGCGATTTTGCCCGAGTCACGCAGCCAGGCGATGTAGGTGCCCGGTGGCGGATTCTGCTGGAAGAACTGGCGAATACCGGCACTGATCGAGCGTGCCAGCGCCTGTTGATGGCTGGCGCTGGCCAGCTTCGAGGCTTCGTTGGAGTTGGAGATAAACCCGGTTTCCACCAGGATCGACGGGATGTCCGGCGACTTCAACACCATGAACCCGGCTTGCTCCACGCGCTGCTTGTGCAGCGAGGTCACCCGGCCGATGTTGCTCAATACTTTTTGGCCAACGTTCAAGCTGGACGTCAGCGAGGCCGTCATCGACAGGTCGAGCAGCACGCCGGCGAGCATTTTGTCCTTGTCATCGAGGGACACATTGCCGGCGCCGCCGATCAAGTCGGAACGGTTTTCGCTGTCGGCCAGCCAACGCGCAGTCTCGGACGTAGCGCCGCGATCCGACAGGGCAAACACCGACGCGCCAAAGGCAGCCGCTGAAGGCGCGGCGTCGGCGTGGATCGACACAAACAGGTCGGCGCCTTTCTTGCGGGCGATTTCGGTACGCCCGCGCAATGGAATGAAGTAGTCGCCGGTACGCGTCAGCTCGGCGCGATAGCCTTTCATGCCATTGACCTGGCGCTGCAACTCGCGGGCGATGGCCAGCACCACGTCTTTTTCATGTTGGCCGCGCGAGCCGGAGGCCCCCGGGTCCTCGCCACCGTGGCCGGCGTCGATCACCACAATGATATCGCGCTTGCCGGCCGGAGCCGGTGGCGGCGGTGGCAGCTTGACCTGCGGCTGCGACGGGCTGACCGGCACGGCCGGCACCGTTGCGACGCTTGGGGTTGGAGCGGGTGGCGGTGCGGCATCGGCGGCATTGTCGAACAGGTCAACCACCAAGCGGTTGCCATACTGTGCGTTTGGCGCCAGGGAGAAGCTTTTCGGGGTCACGACCTTTTTCAGGTCGATCACCACGCGCAGGTCGGTCGGCGTACGCTGGGCCGAGCGCATGGCGGTGATCGGGGTGTTGGCGGTGGAGACTTTCAGCGGCGCGGCCAGGGTCGCACCGTTGATGTCGATCACCAGGCGATCAGGCGCCGTCAGGGTAAAGACGCTGTGCTGGACCGGGCCAGACAGGTCGAACACCAGTCGCGTGTTATCCGGCGCTCGCCACAGGCGAACGCTTTTCACCTGTGAAGCAGCCAGAGCATTGACAGTCATTGCCGCAAGCAACACCCCTACGACAGCAACCAACGCGCGAAAGCGCATACCTAACCCCACCAATTATTTGAATTCCAATGCCAAAGCGGCGCACCACGACTGGCCGCGCGCGCTTTGGGGCAACAACTTCAGCTGACGTCCATGCTCATGCGGCGTAATGGTAATGGTCAGGTCCGGCTTTGGCAAAAAGCCTGTGCCTTTATCTGGCCACTCGATCAGGCACAGCGCATCTTCATCGAAGTAATCACGGATGCCCATGTACTCCAGCTCTTCGGGATCGACCAGGCGATAGAGGTCGAAATGGAACGCCCGCACCTCGCCAATTTCATAGGGTTCCACCAAGGTGAACGTCGGGCTTTTTACCGCCCCGGCGTGCCCCAATCCGCGAATGATCCCCCGGGACAGTGTGGTCTTGCCCGCCCCCAGGTCGCCCTCCAGAAAGATCAGCCCTGCCCCGGCGGTGACCTGGGCAATGCGCTGGCCGAAAGCAACCATGGCCTCTTCATCGGCCAGGAAAAGGATTACTTCAGACACGGCGACTGCTCCTCCAGCAATTGACGAATGGCGGGTATCAGGTCGCTTGCCGCCAGCCCGCGACCAAAGGTCCCCTGGCGATCCCCCGCGGTGGCGTGCAACCACACGGCCAGGCAGCTTGCCTCAAAAGCCGGCATGCCTTGGGCAAGCAGTGCACCCACCAGGCCGGCCAACACGTCACCGAGCCCCGCCGCGGCCATGGCCGGGTGGCCTTGGTCACATCGCGAAACACGTCCGTCCGGGCTGGCAATCAAACTGCCAGCCCCCTTGAGGATAGCCACGGCGTTGAATTTCTCGCTCAACGCGCGCGCTACCTTAAGACGATCAGCCTGAACCTCGGCTGTCGACATACCCAGCAAGCGCGCAGCCTCCCCCGGATGCGGAGTGATCACGCAGTTGTCCGGTAGGACGACGCTGCCGGTGGCGAGTTGATTCAGCGCGTCGGCATCCCAGACTTGCGGCTGCTTGGCGTTGGCCGCAACGGACAAGAGGCTTTTGCCCCAAGCGGCATCGCCCAGGCCGGGACCGATCACAATGACCGAGATTTTTTCCAACAGGCTCATCAGTTGATTGGCCGAGCTCACCCCAACGGACATGACCTCCGGCAAACGCGTCAACGCCGCGGGAACGTGCTCCAGGCGGGTCGCCAGGGACACCATGCCGGCGCCACTGCGCAGGGCACTTTCGGCACTCAACAGCGCTGCGCCGCCAAAGCCGCGGTCACCGCCAATGACCAACAGGTGGCCGAACTGGCCTTTATGGGCGTCCGGGGAACGTGCGGCCAGTTGCGGCAAGTGGCCGTGCAACAGGGGCTGTACGTCGGTTATTGCGTGTTTTGTCTGCGGCATGCGTCTTCAAGCTCCGATGTCTGGCAGAATTATACCTATCTAACCTGCGGTTTCCCTTGTCTCATGCCTGCCATCACCACCGATCTGCCTGCCCTCGCCCAATCGATCAAAGACTGGGGCCGCGAGCTGGGCTTTCAACAAGTCGGCATCAGCGGCCTGGACCTGGCCGAGCATGAACAGCACCTGCAACGCTGGCTCGACGCGGGTTACCACGGCGAGATGGAGTACATGGGCGCCCATGGCAGCAAACGCTCGCACCCCGAAGAGCTGGTGCCCGGTACTTTGCGCGTGGTCTCGCTGCGCATGGACTACCTGCCCGGCGACACGCAGATGGCGCAGCTGCTGGCCAAGCCGGAAAAAGCCTATATCTCGCGCTACGCCCTGGGCCGCGACTACCACAAGCTGATCCGCAAGCGCGTGCAGCAACTGGCCGACCGCATTCAAGCGCAGATCGGCCCCTTTGGTTTCCGCGCCTTCGTCGACAGCGCACCGGTGCTGGAAAAAGCCATCGCCGAAAAAGCCGGGTTGGGCTGGATCGGTAAAAACACCCTGGTTCTCAATCGCAAGGCCGGCAGTTACTTCTTCCTGAGCGAACTGTTTGTCGACTTACCGCTGCCAGTGGACCCGCCCCACAGCACCGAACACTGCGGGCGCTGCACGGCGTGCCTGGATATCTGCCCCACCAATGCCTTCGTCGGCCCCTATGTGCTGGACGCGAGGCGCTGTATTTCCTACCTGACCATTGAGCTCAAAAGCGCGATCCCCGAAGACTTGCGCCCGTTGATCGGCAACCGCGTGTTTGGCTGCGATGACTGTCAGATCGTTTGCCCGTGGAATCGTTTCGCCGGCGCCACCGCCGAAAGCGATTTCAAGCCACGCCACAACCTGGATAACGCGGAACTGGCCGAACTGTTTATGTGGGACGAGGATAAATTCCTCAGCAGCACCGAAGGCTCGCCGCTACGTCGCGCCGGTTATGAGCGCTGGTTACGCAACCTGGCGGTAGGCCTGGGCAACGCGCCGTCGAGCATTCCGGTGCTGGAAGCCTTGAAGGCACGCCAGGATTACCCCTCCGAGCTGGTGCGCGAGCACGTGGAATGGGCGCTGAACCAGCACGCTTCGCGCTAGTGCACGTCGTCGTTGTAGACGAACTTGGGCATTTCCCAGTGAAAGCGGATTGCCAGCAGGCGCAATAGAAAACCGCTGAACAGGGTCAGCAGAATCGCTTGTTCGCTGGGCAACTCCAGATAAAGGCAGAGCAAATAGAACCAGGCGGCGAGGAACGACACGCTGGCATACAGCTCGCGGCGGAAGATCAGCGGGATATCGTTGCAGAAAATGTCGCGCAAGATGCCGCCGAATACGCCGGTGATCACCCCGCTGACCGACGCCACGAGCATGCCGTGGCCCATTTCCAGGGCGGTCATGCAGCCGATCAGGGTGAAGGCCACCAGGCCCACGGCGTCGAGCGCCAGGAACAGCGAGCGCAGATGGCGCATCAGTGGGGCGATGAAGATCGTCACCAGCGCGGCAACGGAGGTCAGCACCAGGTATTCCGGGTGTTTGACCCAGGTCAGCGGGTAATGGCCGAGCAGCACGTCACGCACCGAACCGCCGCCCAGCGCCGTCACACACGCGATCAGCACCACGCCAAACCAGTCCATGCCACGCCGCCCGGCGGACAACGCTCCGGTCATGGCTTCGGCGGTGATGGCGATGAGGTAGAGCATCAGCAGCATGAGGGCGATCCTTGCATTGAGGCCGGCAGTCTAATCATTTGCTGATGGCACCAAAAGGGGGCGCTTGGCGAAAGACCGCGTCACGTCATCGGGGGCAAGCCCCCTCCCACATTTGACTGCGTTCACACATCAAGGTGTGGAAGGGGGCGTGCCCCCGATGAGGCCGATACAGGCGCCAAACACTCAGGCCTTGATGAAATGCTTGCGGTAATGCTGCAGCTCAGCAATCGACTCGCGAATATCGTCCAGCGCCAAGTGAGTGCTGCCTTTATGGAAGCTGTCTTTGACTTCCGGCGCCCAGCGCGCAGCCAGCTCTTTCAAGGTGGACACATCCAGATTGCGGTAGTGGAAGTAGCTTTCCAGCCCCTTCATGTGCGTATAAAGGAAGCGCCGGTCCTGGCAGATGCTGTTGCCGCAGATCGGCGACTTGCCCTTGGGCACCCACTTTTCCAGGAAGGCGATGGTTTCAGCCTCGGCCTCAGCCATGCTGATGCGACTGTCGCGCACGCGCTGGGTCAGGCCGGAGTTGCCGTGGGTGCGGGTGTTCCACTCGTCCATGGTGGCGAGTACGGCGTCGCTGTGGTGGATGGCGATCACCGGACCTTCCGCCAAGGTATTGAGGTTGCTGTCGGTGACAATGGTCGCCATCTCGATGATAACGTCGGTGTCAGGGTTCAGACCGGTCATTTCCAGATCGATCCAAATCAGGTTCTGTGGGTTTTGCATGGCTTGATTCTCTTGGCACCTTGGCGTAGCTGCGCAGTTTAGCAGGCAGGGGCGTGCTAGACTCGCGACCGTTTTACCTAACCTTTGCATTATCGACACGGAACACCAATGGCCAAACGCCAGCTCAACCGTCGCCAAAACTGGCGCATCGAAAAGATTCAAGGCGAACGCGCCGCACGCGCCGCCAAACGTGAATCCTCCGCCGTGGAAGCGCTCGAGGGCGGCGACCTGGGCCCCGAGCAGACGGGCCTGGTGATCGCGCACTTTGGTGTGCAGGTCGAAGTCGAGGCGCTCGAAGGCGAACTCGCAGGGTCAGTGTCCCGTTGCCACCTGCGCGCCAACCTTCCTGCACTGGTCACCGGCGATAAAGTGGTATGGCGGGCCGGCAACCAGGGTATCGGCGTGATCGTCGCCCAGTTGCCACGCACCACCGAACTGCGTCGCCCGGACAGTCGTGGCCAGCTCAAGCCGGTAGCGGCCAACGTCGACATGATCGTCATTGTGTTCGCGCCGCTGCCCGAGCCCCATGCCAACCTGATTGACCGTTACCTGGTCGCCGCCGAGCACGCGGGCATTCGTCCGCTGCTGCTGCTGAACAAATTCGACCTGATTGACGAGCAGAACGCCCCAGCGCTCAACGCCTTGCTGGCGGTGTACCGCACCCTCGGCTACCCAGTGCTGGAAGTGTCGGCGCATCACGGCAATGGCATGGAACAGCTGCAACAGCAGCTGGACGGACGTATCAGCGTGTTTGTCGGCCAATCGGGCGTGGGTAAATCCTCGCTGGTCAACAGCCTGCTGCCGGAAGTCGACACCCGCGTGGGCCCACTGTCGGAACTGTCCGGCCAGGGCACTCACACCACCACCACCGCGCGACTGTTCCACTTCCCCGGAGGCGGTGAGCTGATCGACTCCCCGGGTATCCGCGAATTCGGCCTCGGCCACGTCAGCCGCAGCGACGTGGAAGCGGGCTTTATCGAATTCAACGACCTGATCGGCACCTGCCGCTTCCGCGATTGCAAACACGACCGCGAGCCGGGCTGTGCGCTGCTCAAGGCCTTGGAAGATGGCCGTGTGCAGCAGCAGCGGATGAATAGCTATCGGTCGATTATTGCGAGCTTGCCCGAAAGCAGTTATTGAGCGGCCATTTCTTGACACATATAAATGGCGGCGCAAAGCGCGCTAGTCCATTGATTTAACGGGGGCTGGCATCAAGAATTCGAAACAACTGGGTGGCTCGTCGACGCAAGCCAGCTTGAATTCGAAATCCCTGATGCTCATAATCTCTCCGTCACCAGCGCAAGCTGGCAGGAGTCTGGATCCTTCTCGGGGTTGATCCAGCGGCGCAGAAGGGGCGAAGCAAGCTCCACTGCGCGTCGAATGAAGCCGCCTTCGGGCGGCTTTGCTTTTTGTGGGGAATTAACGATTGGCTCTCTACTATCACCCCAAACAGGGCGATGTACTGCTCTGCGACTTCACACGAGGTTTTGTTGCCCCGGAGATGCTGAAGATCCGCAAGGTCGTCGTGATATCCCCTACTGCAACCCATAATCGCAAACTCTGCACCGTGGTGCCGATCTCATCTACCGCTCCCGAGATACAGCACGACTGGCACCACTTGCTACGTACAAATCCACTTCAATCCGATGGCTACAAGGCGCTGTGGGTGAAGTGCGACATGATTTATACCGTCAGCTTCGAGCGCCTCGACAAACTCCATAGGAAGACCCGATCGAAAGGGCGCGAGTACTTCGTCCCACGCCTCTGCACCGAGGACATGCGAGGCGTCATCAGCGGTGTCAAAGCCTATCTCCCGCTCTGACCAGAAATTAAAACGCCCCGATCAGTCGGGGCGTTTTAATGGGTGGTGCCTATAGGATGTGGCTTACGACCCAGCCTTAGGCACCGTAGGATCCTTCACCCCACCCTCATCAAACAGATTCAGCTTCTGGCGCAGTTCATGCGCCGGCAATGGCTCTTGCCCTGGCGGAATGGCGTTCGGATCGGTCGGAACCTCACCCGGTGCGCCTGCACCCGGAGTGGGCGGCGGAGCCGGCTGCTGATCACCTTCAATCGCACGCTGGGCCTTTTTGGTCAGCACGACGATATCGATACGGCGGTTGATCGGGTTGAACGGGTCCTTGTGATCAAACAGCTGCGACGATGCAAACCCCACCACCCGCGCCACTTGCGGGTCCGGGTAGCTGCCGGCCACCAGCGCGCGACGTGCGGCGTTGGCACGGTTGGCCGAAAGCTCCCAGTTGCCGAAGTCGCCCTGGCCCGCATACGGCTTGGCGTCGGTGTGGCCGCTGATGCTGATCTTGTTCGGCACCGCCTTGATGGTGTCGGCCATGGCCAGCAGGATGTCTTCAAAGTACGGCTTCAGGCGCGCACTGCCAGAGTCGAACATCGGCCGGTTGGCCGCATCGGTGATCTGGATGCGCAAGCCGTCCGGGGTGATCTCGAACGAAATCTGGTCCTTGAACTTCAGCAGTTGCGGGTTTTCCTCAACCTTGGTCTGCAGTTCTTGCAGCAACAGTTCCAGGCGCTCTTGCTCGACCTGCTCCGCCATGGCCTCAACGGTATCGCGCTCAATCGGGATCTTTTCCTGAGGCGCTTCGGTTTTGACTTCCGGGTTGATAGTGCGCTCAGGCGCCAACTGCGGCGAACCGCCCAGGTCGATCACGAAGGGCGTGCCACTTTCCGAGAAACCAATGGGGTCTTTGAAGTAGCCGGCGATGGCAATCTTCTGTTCCGGCGTGGCGGTGGACATCAGCCACAGCACCAGGAAGAACGCCATCATCGCCGTCGCAAAGTCGGCGAAGGCGATTTTCCAGGCGCCACCATGGTGCCCCGCAGCGAAGCGCTTGACGCGCTTGATGATTATCGGCTGGTTGTTTTCCATGGCTTAGCGACCGCGAACCGCTTGTTCCAACTCGGCGAAGCTTGGGCGATGCTTGGGGTACAGCACTTTACGACCGAACTCCACCGCCAGCGACGGCGGCATGCCGGAAGCGGAAGCCACCAGGCTGGCCTTGATCGATTCGTACAGGTTGATTTCTTCCTTGGCGTCATGGGCCAGGGAGGTGGCCAACGGACCGAAGAAGCCGTAAGCCGCGAGAATACCGAAGAAGGTACCGACCAGTGCCGCACCGACGTGCATACCGATGGCGGCCTGGTCGCCTTCACCCAGGGAGGCCATGGTCACCACGATACCGAGTACCGCCGCGACGATACCGAAACCCGGCATACCATCAGCGATACCGGTCACGGCGTGGGACGGGTGCTCCAGCTCTTCCTTAAGGCTGAACAACTCCATGTCGAACAGGCCTTCCAGCTCATGGGGAGCCATGTTGCCGGAGGACATGATGCGCAAGTAGTCACAGATATAGGCGGTCATGCGCTCATCTTTGAGCACGGCCGGGTACTTGGCGAAAATCGGGCTGGCCGCAGCGTCCTCAATGTCACCTTCGATGGCCATCATGCCTTCGCGGCGGCTCTTGTTGAGGATCTCGTAGACCAGGCCCAACACCTCCAGATAGAAGGTGTGAGTGAAGCGTGAACCGAACATGCCCAGGGATTTCTTGACCACGTGCATCGTCATGTAGCCGGGGTTCGCCTGCAAGAATGCGCCGAATGCCGCACCACCGATGATCAGCACTTCGAAGGGCTGGATCAGCGCAGCAATTTTACCGTGGGACAGGACGTACCCACCGAGCACACTTGCGATGACGACAATGATGCCGATAATTTTAGCCATAGGAGATGAGTACTTGCGCCGTCGGGTTCATGGACATATTGGGGGGAACTGAAAACTCTTGTTCCTCTTATCGGCAAAACTGCGCCAGACTATAGCCCGTTAAGGCGAAAAGCCAGTTCGGCCCGCTCCGGGTGTGTTGACCGCAAGTGATGATCGCGCCCCAATCATGGCTAATGAAACGACAGTCCCAACTGCTAAACCTACCTCTCTCGCCGCTTGGATCAAGCGCCTGGACGATGTGCTGCTGCCTGTTCCACAGGCCAGCCACGACCGTGTGTGCAAGGGCATCCGCGACAGCCGCAGTTCATTGCGCGATATTGCCGAGCTGATGCAAGACAGCCCGGCGCTGGTGCTCAGCGTGATGCGCGAGGCCAACAGCCACACCCATGGCAGCCTGGCTGAGCCGGCAGAAAATCTCGAAGTGGCGCTTAACCGCCTGGGCCTCAAGCGCGCCGAAGAACTGCTGGCGCGCTTGCCCGCAGTGCCCGAAAACGAGATTCCCGTGGCACTGCGCCAATTGTTGCTGGTGAGCCAGCACGCTTCGCAGCAAGCCAACGGTTTGTTCGGCAGCCGCCTGGCGCGCCTGTGGCAAGACATTCACTGGGGTAGCCTGCTGTTTCTGTCGCCGCTGTGGCCGATGGCGGTCGCGTACCCCAAACTCCTGGAAGAATGGGAACTGCGGGTGATCCACAAAGGCCAGTCGGCCCGCGAGGTGGAACAGGCCTTATTCGGCGTGCGCCTGCTGGACCTGTGCGTCGGCCTGACCGACGCCTGGCACCTGCCGATCTGGGTATCCCAGGGCTACAAGCTGCTGTTGACCGAAAAGCGTTTGCTGGTCAAGGCGCTGCATATCGCCCGCGAAGATGACTCCCTGCGCCATCAACAATTGCTCGACGCCGAACCCAACCTGCGCCGCTGGCTCAACCAGCCGGCCAATACGGTGTTGCTGGCCAACGGCCTGGCGATGTCGGCCCAGGAGTCCTGGACCTGCCCGCATACCGAGCGCTGGCAGCGCCTCACGGCGCTGTACCTGCAACAGCCGTTGGGCGAGGTGCAACAACAGGTTCACCAGCAAGCCGTCGCCAGCGCCCGCAACACGTTGATGCCCGACCTCTGGCACCCGGCGCTGTCGCTGATCTGGCCCTGGCATGTGCAGAAAATTCATCGTGGCCTGCTACCCGCGCCACCGCCCACCGCCGAGGCCCTGGCCGTGTGGCGCAAGCGCTGCACCGAGCTGCTGGTAGAGCCCAGCCGCTTTGCCAACGCCATGCACCTGACCACGTGCGCCAAGGAGGCCTTGGTGGCCAGCGGCATGCAGCGGGTCATGCTGCTGATGACCGATCGCGCGCAGAGCATGTTGCGCGTGCACCAGGTCGACGGCCTGCCGAAAGACGCAGCCAACCTGAGCCTGGACGTGGTCAACAGCACGCTGCTGCAACGCCTGCTGGAAAAGTCCGCCCAGGTGCGCCTCACACCGGACAACCATGCGCAGTTCTCGGCGCTGCTGCCGCCGATCCTGCGCCGCCTGTTTACTGGCGAACACCTGTTGCTGCGCTCCCTGAGCTGCAATGGCAAGGTGGTGATGCTGATGGTGGCCGACCAGGGTGGCGGGCCGTTCTCGGAAACCACCGTGCAGGCCTTCGGCAAAACCGCCCAATGCATCGAGAAAGCCCTGCACTGCTTTACCAACCGCAGCGCCTGATGCTTGCGCTACAATCGCGGTCCTTTAATGCCAACATTTGTGCCCAGGAGACCTCACATGCCTGACTTCTCTGGCTTGCCGCTGGTGATCGAATCCGGCGACCTGCTCGGCCGCCTGGAGGCCGAACACCTGATTCTGGTGGACCTCACCAGTGCCGCCCGCTACGCCGAAGGGCATATCCCCGGCGCGCATTTCGTTGACCCCAAGCGCACCCAGTTGGGCCAGGCGCCGGCGCCCGGTTTGCTGCCCAACAAAGCTGACCTGGAAACACTGTTCGGCGAATTGGGCCATACCCCCGACGCCACCTACGTGGTCTATGACGACGAAGGCGGCGGCTGGGCCGGGCGTTTTATCTGGATGCTCGATGTGATCGGCCACCAGAAATACCACTACCTTGACGGCGGCCTGCTGGCGTGGCTGGACGAAAAACACCCGGTCTCCACCGACGTGCCCGCGCCAGTCGGCGGCCCGGTCAGCCTGACGCTGCACGACGGCCCCACCGCTACCCGTGAATACCTGCAAAGCCGCCTGGGCGCGGCCGACCTGGGCATCTGGGACGCACGCGGCCCGCTGGAGTATTCCGGCGAGAAGGTGCTGGCGGCCAAAGGCGGGCATATCCCCGGCGCGGTGAACTTCGAATGGACGGCCGGCATGGACAAGGCACGCAACCTGCGTATCCGCCGCGACATGCCGCAGATCCTCGAAGACCTCGGCCTGACCAAAGACAAAGAAATCATCACCCACTGCCAGACTCACCACCGCTCTGGCTTCACCTACCTGGTGGCCAAGGCGCTCGGTTATCCGCGAGTCAAAGGTTATGCCGGTTCCTGGGGCGAATGGGGCAACCACCCCGACACCCCCGTCGAGATTTAAGGTTTAAGGACAGTAAATGAAAAAGCAGTTGTTTATCCTCAGCCAGTACTTGCTGCCGCACCACCTGCTGTCGCGCCTGGCAGGCTGCATTGCCGAGTGCCGCGTGCGCTGGTTCAAGAATGCCTTCACCGCCTGGTTCGCCAAGCGCTATCAAGTGGACATGTCCCAGGCCCTGGTTGAGGACCTGACCGCTTATGAGCACTTCAACGCCTTCTTCACTCGCGCATTGAAAGACGGCGCACGCCCACTGGATCAAACCCCTGGTGCAGTGTTGAGCCCCGCCGATGGCGCAGTCAGCCAGCTTGGCCCGATCGAGCATGGTCGTGTGTTCCAGGCCAAAGGCCACAGCTTCAGCGTGCTGGAACTGCTGGGTGGCGATGCGGCCTTGTCGGCGCCGTTCATGGGCGGCGATTTCGCCACCGTTTACCTGTCGCC
Organism: Pseudomonas fluorescens group sp.; assembly: GCF_020093335.1. Classification (NCBI taxonomy): domain Bacteria; kingdom Pseudomonadati; phylum Pseudomonadota; class Gammaproteobacteria; order Pseudomonadales; family Pseudomonadaceae; genus Pseudomonas; species Pseudomonas fluorescens group sp. Next base: position 26,532 of record NZ_JAIOKW010000013.1, read on the forward strand.
GAAAGACTACCACCGCGTGCACATGCCACTCGCCGGCACTCTGCGCGAGATGGTCTACATCCCTGGACGTATCTTCTCGGTGAACCAGACCACCGCGGAAAACGTACCCGAGCTGTTCGCACGTAACGAGCGCGTTGCGTGCATCTTCGACACCGAACGCGGCCCGATGGCCGTGGTATTGGTGGGCGCGATGATTGTGGCGTCGATTGAAACCGTGTGGGCCGGGCTGGTGACGCCGCCGAAGCGCGAGCTGAAAACCTTCCGCTATGACGAAGCAGCACGTGCGCCGATTCACCTGGAGAAGGGTGCGGAGCTGGGTCGCTTCAAACTGGGTTCGACCGCGATCGTGCTGTTCGGGCCGGATCAGGTGAAGTGGGCGGAAGAATTGGTGGCGGGCAGCCCGGTGCAAATGGGCCAAGGCATCGCCGCGCCTAAAGCTTGACGCAAACTCAATGTGGGAGGGGGCTTGCTCCCGATGGCGGTGTGTCAGCCAACTTATCTGCTGACTGATACACCGCTATCGGGGGCAAGCCCCCTCCCACATTTTGAACTGCGTTTATTCAGTTAAAGCTGACCATCGCGGTCGCGGAAGCCCAACAGATACAACACCCCGTCCAGCCCCAACGTCGAAATCGCCTGCTTGGCCGACTGTTTCACCAGCGGCTTGGCACGGAACGCCACGCCCAACCCGGCAATCGCCAGCATCGGCAAGTCATTGGCCCCATCGCCGACCGCAATGGTCTGTTCCAGGCGCAACCCTTCCTTGTGGGCCAATTCCTTCAGCAAGTCCGCTTTGCGCTGGGCATCGACAATCGGCTCCACCGCCACGCCGGTCACCTTGCCATCCACCACTTCCAGCTCGTTGGCGAACACATAGTCGATGCCCAGCTTGGCCTGCAATTGCTTGGCGAAGTAGGTGAAGCCGCCTGACAGGATGGCGGTCTTGTAACCCAGGCGCTTGAGTTCGGCGAACAGGGTTTCGGCGCCTTCGGTCAGGCGCAGGGAGGCGCCGATGGCGTCCAGCACGCTCACGTCCAGGCCCTTGAGCAGCGCGAGGCGCTCTTTGAAGCTGGCGCGGAAATCGAGTTCACCGGCCATAGCGCGCTCGGTGATTGCGGAAACCTGCTCGCCCACGCCGGCCGCCTTGGCCAGTTCGTCGATGACTTCAGCTTCGATCAGCGTCGAGTCCATGTCGAACACCGCCAGGCGACGGTTGCGACGGAACAGCGAATCTTCCTGGAAGGCGATATCGACGTTCAGCTCCTGGGCCACGCTGAGGAATTCGGCACGCAGGGCTTGCGGGTCGGCCGGTTCACCGCGCACGGAGAACTCGATGCAGCCCTTGCCCTTGTCGGCCGGGGTGTCCAGCGGCATGCGACCCGACAGACGGTCGATATGGTCGATATTCAGGCCATAGTGCGCGGTGATGGAGCTGACGCGCTGCAGTTGCTCGGCGGTGACCTTGCGGGTCAGCAGCGTCACGATATGGCGTTTCTTGCCCTGGCCGGCGACCCACTGCTGGTAGTCCTCTTCGGACACTGGCGTGAAACGCACCTGCTGGTCCAGCTTGTAAGCCGTAAACAGGATGTCCTTGAGTACCGAAGACGCCTGTTCCGTGCTCGGGATCTCGACCAGGATCCCGAACGACAGGGTGTCGTGGATCACCGCCTGGCCGATGTCGAGAATGTTCACACCACCCTGGGCCAGCACTCCCGTAATAGCCGCAGTAAGACCCGGGCGGTCTTCACCAGTGATGTTAATCAGGACAATTTCGCGCAAGGCGCACCCCCAGGCTGGAAAAAAACCGCATTCTACCCACTTTCAGTGACCATCGGGCACAGCCAGCGCTTTGCCGGTCCTAGGGCTGTCGCTATACTGCGCGTCAACTTCACGGACCAAGAGCCGAGCGCAAGTGAACCGGCCCACGCCAGTAAAAACCGATAATTTCTTCCTGCTGATCTTCCGGGCACTGCGCCACCGCCGTGTACCGATCGCATTACGCATCGCCAGCCATAACGTGATCCTGGTCGCCCTGGCCCTGGTGATCTACGCCTGCGTGATGGGTTTGCAGTTCAAGCAGGCCATGCACGAGCAAGCCGATGCCCTGGGCGAGAGCTTGACCACCCAGACCGCCACCTCGGCGACTGAGCTGCTGGTGTCCAACGACATCCTCAGCCTCAACGTGCTGCTCAACAACCTGACCAAGAACCCGCTGGTGGCCCACGCCGCCATCTACAGCGTGGACAACCGGATCATGGCCGAGGCCGGGCAACGCCCGAAAAACGGCTTGCTGGGTGAAGCCGAAGGCCTCTACCAGAGCAACATTACCTTTCAGGATGTGAAGGCCGGCCAACTGCGCATCAGCCTGGACATGCAGCAATTCCAGCAGCCGATGACCATCAGCCTGCAGAGCATGGGGATCCTCAGCGCGATCCTGCTGGCATTGGCCCTGGCCTTGAGCTTACGCCTGGGTCGGCATATTTCCACGCCCTTGATGCAACTGCGTATCTGGCTGCGGGACATTGACGAGCACACCCCGGCCACCGACCGCCAGGATGAAATCGGCGACCTCGCCCGCCAGTTACACGCCAGCTTTGCCCCGGAACCCGTGGTGCCTGAAGTTGAGCCGGAACCGGAGTTCGTCGACACCGACTACGAGCAAGAGCCGGAGTTTGAAGTACGCAACCTGCGTGATCCGGGTTTCGACGAGCGCCCTCCGGTGGCGGGCCTCAAGCCTGCGCCGCGCCATGCATTCAAGGCCGAAGAAGACGAGCTGGACGAAGACGATCCCTTTGCCGACCTGCGTGATACGTCCGCCGACAGCAGCGCCATTGCGCCCAAGCCGGCCCCGGTACGCAGCACCGAGCCGCAATACAGTGCAGTGCTCGCCGTACAACTGGGCGCCCAGGACCAACTGCGCCGCCTGCCCCGCGCCCGCCTGACCGAATTGCTGGAACGCTACCGTGACTGCCTCGACCAGGCTGCTTCGCTGTACCAGAGCGAACTGCACACCCTGAACGATGGCAGCACGTTGATGCTGTTCCACAGCGAAGACAGCGGCGAAGACTACCTGACCAACGCGATTTGCTGCGGCGAGCTGCTGCGCGCCCTGGGCCATGAATTGCAGATCGAAGTGGCCGACAGCGGCATCACCCTGCAATTGCAGCTCGGTCTGACGGTAGGCGACGACCTGTTCGGCATGAGCCAGATCGACCTGTTGCTGACCGAAATGGCCCAGGATGCATTGGCCCTCTCACAACACAGCCGCAACCTGCTGCTGGTGGAGCGCAAGATCAGCGAAGACACGCTGATCCGCCAACGCGCGCGTATCCGCCCGATTGCCAGCCCTGAGGGTGCCAGTTGCGTGGAGCGGTTGATGGAGCCATACCCGTCGATGCTGGAACGGCAGTTGGCGCGGATGCATGAGACCCGCACCAAATAAAACGGTAGGACTCCTGTGGGAGGGGGCTTGCTCCCTCCCACATTGGGTCCGCGGCGTGGCTCAAACCGCGCACAAATAAAAAGGCCCGCTGAGTCAGCGGGCCTTTTTTATGCGCGATTCAGATCAGAACCTGAACACTTCCATGTCCGTACGGATCGGCGTAGCCATCGGCATCTTCGGCTTCTGCGGCTCTGCCGGCTTGGCCTGTACCGGGGCGCTCTGCTTGCGGGGCGCCTCGGCAATCGGCGGTTGGTTGGCCAATGGCTTGAGAGCCACCGACAACTGCTGCGCCAAATGCTGCAACAACACGCCCTGTGCCTGGACCTGGGACGCGGTGCTACCGGTGTGTTCTTCCTGCAGGTGCACGATGCGGTTATCGCGTACCTGGCCACGACGGTCGATCAAGCGCCATTGCGCATCGAGGATCGCCGGTTGCGACGTACCGGAGTCGAGCCGGGTAATGGTCAGCAAGACCTGTACATCCGGCGAAAAACCGGCTGGCGCCGGCGCCAGGACCACACGCTGACTGTCCAACTGACCCGCCACCTGGCGCAACATCAGTTGGTTGATGTCGGACGATAAACTGCCCGCCCAACGACCATCGGTGGAACCTTGCAGGCTGCCGTCGTTCTGACGTTGCAGAAGGGTTTCACGTTGCAGGTAGTCGGCGACGACCACCGGGCCCAGCAACACCGCCATGCCGGCAGTCTGCGCAGGTTGAGCTGGACTTCCGCTGTCCAACTGGTACAGCGACACCGGCTGGTGTGTGCTGCAACCCGCCAGGCCCAAAAGGCCAGCGAGCATGAAAATAAAAGGAAGGCGTGGAGCAGTCATCATCCCATCCAGGTGGCTGCCACAAGGCGAACCACAATGTAATACTAAAAATAACCTAAACACGCTCGGCCACGCCGGCGCTGGAAAGGCCATATCATCCGTGAATATGCGCCATGACTCCAGCGCCAAAGCGTCGATCTACGCGTTAAATCGTAGATCGAGGGCTCTAAAACGCGTTAAACCGGCGTTTCCACCAGCAACGCATCCACTCGCTGGAAGCCCCGAGGCAGTTTGTTACCACGCCGACCACGCTCGCCCTTGTAGTGCTCAAGGTCATCGGGACGCAGTGACAACGTGCGTTTCCCGGCCTGAAGCACCAAGGTTGAGCCTTCCGGGATCACTGCGATGTCGGTCACGTACTCTTCGCGACTGGCCACCCGCTCGCCGGGAATACCAATGATCTTGTTACCCTTGCCTTTGCCCAACTGCGGCAAGTCGCTGATTTTGAACACCAACAAACGCCCTTCGGTGGTCACCGACGCCAGCCAGTTGCTCTCACGGTCGTCGACTGGCCGCGGCAGGATCACCTTGGCGTTGTTCGGCAAGCTCAGCAAGGCCTTGCCCGCTTTGTTCTTGGCCTGCAGGTCTTCACCCTTGACCACAAAACCGTAACCCGCGTCGGAGGCGATCACGTAAAGCGCGTCGTCGTCCGGCAGCAGCACACATTCAAAATTCGCCCCCGGCGGCGGCGTAAGCCGCCCCGTCAACGGCTCGCCCTGGCCCCGTGCCGATGGCAAGGTGTGGGCCGGCACCGAATAACTGCGTCCGGTGGAGTCAATAAACACCGCAAACTGGTTGGAACGCCCGGCGGCAGCGGTCTTGAACCCGTCACCCGCCTTGTACGACAAACCAGTGGCGTCAATATCATGACCCTTGGCGGAACGAACCCAACCCTTTTCCGACAGAACGACGGTAATTTTCTCGTTCGGCAGCAGCTCGGTTTCGGTCAGCGCTTTTGCCTCTGCACGCTGCACGATCGGCGAACGACGGTCATCGCCATAGGTTTCGGCGTCTTTGATCAGCTCGCTGCGCACCAGCTTCTTGAGCTTGGCTTCGCTGCCCAACAGCGCTTGCAGCTTGGCTTGTTCCTTGAGCAACGCGTCCTGTTCGTCACGCAGCTTCATTTCTTCCAGTCGCGCCAATTGGCGCAAGCGGGTGTCAAGGATGTAGTCAGCCTGGATTTCGCTCAGCTCGAAACGCGCGATCAGCTCGGCTTTCGGGTGCTCGGCGGTACGAATGATGTGGATCACTTCGTCCAGGTTGAGGTAGGCGATCAGCAAGCCGTCCAACAGGTGCAAGCGGCGCTCAACCTTATCCAGGCGGAATTGCAGGCGGCGGCGCACGGTATTGATCCGGAACTCCAGCCACTCCACCAGCAGGTTGCGCAAGTTTTTCAGCTGCGGCTTACCGTCCAGGCCGATGATATTGACGTTGACCCGGTAGCTGGACTCCAACTCAGTGCTGGCGAACAGGTGTTGCATCAGCACTTCGTGGTCGACCCGGCTGTTGGTCGGGATGATCACGATGCGGCATGGGTTTTCGTGGTCGGACTCGTCACGCAGGTCGGCGACCTGCGGCAGTTTCGACGGTTTGGCCTGCATCAACGCGGCGATCTGCTCCAGCACCTTGGCGCCCGACACCTGGTGCGGCAGCGCGGTGACGATAATGTCGCCATCCTCGATGTGGTACACGGCACGCATGCGCACCGAGCCCTTGCCGGTTTCGTACATCTTCAGCAGGTCGGCACGCGGCGTGATGATTTCCGCTTCGGTCGGGTAGTCCGGGCCCTGGATGTGCTCGCAGAGTTGCTCCACCGTGGCCTTTGGCTCATCAAGCAAACGCACGCAGGCCGTGGCGACTTCCCGCAGGTTGTGCGGTGGTACATCGGTGGCCATACCGACGGCGATACCGGTGGTGCCATTGAGCAGGATATTCGGCAAACGTGCCGGCAACACCAGCGGTTCGTCGAGAGTGCCGTCAAAGTTCGGCCCCCAGTCCGCAGTGCCCTGCCCCAGCTCGCTCAGCAGTACTTCCGAATAACGCGACAGACGCGCTTCGGTGTAACGCATCGCGGCGAAGGACTTTGGATCATCCGGCGCACCCCAGTTGCCCTGGCCGTCCACCAGCGTGTAGCGGTAGCTGAACGGCTGGGCCATCAGCACCATGGCTTCGTAGCACGCCGAGTCGCCGTGGGGGTGGAACTTACCGAGCACGTCACCGACGGTACGCGCCGATTTCTTGTGCTTGGAATCGGCGTCCAGGCCCAACTCACTCATGGCGTAGATAATGCGCCGCTGTACAGGCTTCAGGCCGTCGCCGATATGCGGCAGGGCACGGTCCATGATCACGTACATGGAGTAGTTGAGGTAGGCATTTTCGGTGAAGTCAGCCAGCGACCGGCGTTCTACGCCGTCTAAGCTGTCTGCGAGGATGTCACTCATGCGGGCCTCATCATTGTTTGGTAAGGCGCAGCGGAACTGCCGCTGCGCCGGGTCAATTCAAAAAAAGCGGGGCTCATGGCTGGGCGCTCCAGCCGCCGGCAGGGGCGGCGAAACGATAGACCACGGGGCGTTTTTCACCATCGGCGCGCGCGCCGAAATTATTGTCGATACCCAGCCAGGCACCCTCGGCATCCACCACCAGGGCTTCGGCCAGGCCATAGGCTTGGGGGTAACGCCGTTCGGGCGTCAACGTCTCATCGGCAAACGACCAGCACAGTTCGACCTTGGCCGTGGCCGCATCGCGCCGGCATATCTGGAACGCATTGCGCTCAAGGGTGAACAGCTTGCCGTTGAACAGCGCCAGGTCGGCGAAGTCCTTGGACACCGCCTTGGCATTGGGGAACTTGGCCGGCTGCACTTCCTGGCCGGCCTCGCTCAACAACACACACGGACCGTCACAGTCCCACAGGCTTTGCGGACGCTTGATCGAAATCAGTCCGCGTCGCTCACGCTCGGCCGCCAACCACATCTGATTGCCTTCGGGGTTGATCGCCAGGCCTTCAAACAACGCGTTGAAGTGCAGCAACATGCCGCTCGCCCGGGCCTCCCTGACCATGCTCGGGGCAATCTTCAACCACTGCGGCGCACCGGTCACCGGCACTTGCAGCACCGCCGCATGGGCTTCGCTGACGATGTAGCGGTTACCGGCGGCGTCGCAGGTGATGCCTTCGAAATCCAGGTCGCCACCGCGAATCAACGAGGCGGCTTTGGTGCGCGAACGCAAGCCCCAAGGCAGCCCGGACTCCGGCACCGGCGGCACGTCGATCTTGACCGTTTCGGCTTGCCAGGTCGGCGCGCTGATATCCAGGCGGTAGATCTGGTCGTCATCACGGTCGGAGACTGTCCACAATGCCTGGCCACACAGCGCCAGGCCCGACAGGTTTCCGCCGCGCATGCCGTCCACCGGGTGTTCGGACACCAGCTTGAGCTCAGCCACGGGCGCGGCAACCACGTGGGTGGTCACCAGCCCGCTCACTATCAGGATCGCCAGGGCGAAACCTGTGCGCATCAGCCCAGAACCTCAGCCAGGTTGCCTTTGGATTCCAGCCAGGACTTGCGGTCCGGCGCGCGCTTCTTCGCCAGCAGCATGTCCATCATTTCAGAGGTGGCGGCGAAGTCATCCAGGGTCAACTGCACCAGGCGCCGGGTGTTCGGGTCCATGGTGGTTTCGCGCAGTTGCGGCGGGTTCATTTCACCCAGGCCTTTGAATCGCGTGACCTGTGGCTTGCCGCGTTTTTTCTCGGCCACCAGGCGGTCGAGAATGCCGTCACGCTCGGCCTCGTCCAGGGCGTAGAAAATCTCTTTGCCCAGGTCGATGCGGTACAGCGGCGGCATGGCGACGTAGACGTGACCGGCATCCACCAACGGGCGGAAATGCTGGACGAACAGCGCGCACAACAAGGTGGCGATGTGCAGGCCGTCGGAGTCGGCGTCGGCGAGGATGCAGATTTTGCCGTAACGCAGCTGACTCATGTCCGCCGCGCCTGGATCAACGCCAATGGCCACGGCGATGTTGTGCACTTCCTGGCTGGCCAGGACTTCGCTGCCGTCGACTTCCCAGGTATTGAGGATCTTGCCGCGCAACGGCAGGATCGCCTGGAATTCTTTGTCCCGCGCTTGTTTGGCGGAACCGCCGGCGGAATCACCTTCCACCAGGAACAGCTCGGAGCGCATCGGGTCCTGCCCGGCGCAATCAGCCAGCTTGCCGGGCAGCGCCGGGCCCTGGGTGATGCGCTTGCGCTCGACCTTCTTGCTGGCTTTCAAACGACGGCCGGCGTTGTTGATCGCCAGCTCGGCCAGGGCCAGGCCCAATTCCGGGTGCTCGTTGAGCCACAGGCTGAAGGCATCCTTGACCACACCGGAAACAAACGCCGCCGCCTCACGGGACGACAGGCGCTCTTTGGTCTGGCCAGAGAACTGCGGCTCCTGCATTTTCATCGACAGCACGAACGCAATGCGCTCCCACACGTCTTCCGGCGCCAGCTTCACGCCACGCGGCAGCAGGCTGCGGTATTCGCAGAATTCGCGCATGGCATCCAGCAAACCTTGGCGCAAACCGTTGACGTGGGTGCCACCCTGGGCGGTAGGGATCAGGTTGACGTAGCTTTCCTGCACGCTGTCGCCGCCTTCCGGCAACCACAGCAGCGCCCAGTCGACCGCTTCTTTATTACCGGCCAGGCTGCCGCAGAACGGCTCGTTGGGCAGGCGTTCAAAATCGCGGACGGAGTCTTCCAAGTAGGAGCGCAGGCCGTCTTCGTAGTGCCACTCGACCTTCTCGTTCGTGCCTTTGTCTTCAAAGGTCACCAGCAGGCCCGGGCACAGCACGGCCTTGGCCTTGAGCACGTGCTTGAGGCGGCTGATGGAGAATTTCGGTGAATCGAAGTATTTCGGGTCCGGGGCAAAGTACACGCTGGTGCCGGTATTGCGCTTGCCAACGGTGCCGATCACCTGCAGGTCGGTGGCTTTATAGCCATCGGCAAAGGTCATCTCGTACTCGTTGCCGTCGCGCTTGACCTTGACCCGCACGTGGTTGGACAGGGCGTTGACCACGGAAATACCCACACCGTGCAAGCCACCGGAGAACTGGTAGTTCTTATTGGAGAACTTGCCGCCGGCGTGCAGCTTGGTGAGGATCAGCTCAACGCCCGACACCCCCTCTTCCGGGTGAATGTCCACCGGCATGCCGCGACCATCGTCGGACACTTCCAGGGAGTGGTCAGCGTGAAGGATGACATGCACCGATTTGGCGTGCCCGGCCAAGGCTTCGTCGACGCTGTTGTCGATGACTTCCTGGGCAAGATGGTTCGGCCGACTGGTGTCGGTGTACATGCCGGGGCGTTTGCGCACCGGGTCGAGGCCCGAGAGGACTTCGATGGCGTCGGCGTTATAAGAGCTAGCGCTGGGAGTGGCCATGGGGTCTCGTCGTGAGTCGTTCGATTAAATAATGACCTGCGATTCTTACAATGAAGAAAAATCGAAGGATTGATACTGATCTGCGCCAATGCCGGCAAAGCTCAACATGGCCGGTAATTGCTGGGCGAACCCCTGGTACCCATGGTCGCCGCCGGCCTGGATGCGCAAGGCACAGGCCCGGTAATACTGCTGGGCGAGGCGATAATCCAGTGTTTCATCGCCGGTCTGCAACCACACCTGATAACGCGCGGCGTCCTGGGGAGCCGGTACTTCCAACTCAGCCAGCGCCGTGACGTGGTCGTGGGTCAGTTCCCAGGTTTCATCGGTGTAGAGGTTCTTCTGGGTGCCCAGGTAACCGTCGAACATCCGATGAGGGCTGACCGCCGGGTTCACCAGCAACGCCTTGAGGCCATGGCGTTCGGCAAGATGGGTTGCATAGTAGCCGCCGAGTGAGCTGCCGACTAGCAGTGGCCGCCCCAGTTCGGCGATAGCCGCTTCCAACTGAGGAATCGCCTGACGGGGATGGTGATGCAGGGCCGGTACGCGCAGTTGCTGGGCCAGGCCAAGGTTGTCCATCACGGTGATCAGCTGGCTGGCCTTGTTGGACGCCGGCGCGCTGTTGAAACCGTGGATATACAGGATCGAAGCGGACATGCCGGGCTCTCCATGACTCAGCCAAAGAGGCGCAGTTTACAGGGATCCAAGCCTTGTGTGATGACCTCTGCCTTCAATACACCGAAGATCCAATGTGGGAGGGGGCTTGCTCCCGATAGCAGTGGGTCAGCCAGCCTATGTATTGCCTGACACCCCGCTATCGAGAGCAAGCCCCCTCCCACATTTTTGATCGGTGTTTACAGCTTTTAGTAGCCGTTGCTGCCGTAGTCCACGGTAAATTCGAAGTCTTGGACGCGCTCCACCCCCGTCTCCAACCGTCCGTCGGCATGCAGGCGCAGCCAGCGATACCCCGGCGCTTGCTCACTGACCTTGAAATCCTCGCTGCCCGGCGCGAACTGGATGCAGGTGGACGGCGACGCCAGCAGGCGCACGCCGTCACGCTCGCGATCGATCTCCTGATGCACGTGCCCCCAAAGTACCGCGCGCACGTGGGGGAAACGATCGAGCACGGCAAACAGGGCTTCAGGGTTGCGCAGGCCAATCGGCTCCATCCAGGCGCAACCGATGGACACCGGATGATGGTGGAAGCACACAAGGTGGTGAAGGTTCGGCGCTTCGCTCAGGGCCTGGGCGAGCAGTTGCAGTTGGCTGTCCTGAAGGTAACCGGGCACCGAACCGGGTACAGCGGAGTCCAGCAGGGTGATGCGCCAATGACCGATATCGACTACCGGCTCCAGAAAATCGCTGTGCACGGCAGCATGGGCCATGATCTGCGGCTCATCGTGGTTACCAGGAATCCAGCGCGTTGGGGCGCCGATGGGTGCAGTCATATCGCGAAACTGCTGATACGACTCCAGTGTGCCGTCCTGGGAAAGATCCCCCGTGGCCAGCACCAGGTCGATCCGCGGCTGCTGCGCGCGCGCCAACTCAATCACCCTTTGCAGGCTGTCACGGGTGTTCATGCCCAGCAACGTGCCGTCGCCCTCGGCAAACAGATGGCTGTCGGACAGTTGCACCAGCAACGCTGAACCGTCGGGGTTCACAGTGGATACGCTCGGCAAGGCGCTCTCCCAAGGCAATCACAGTAAAGGGTCGTTTGGCGTGATTATGCTGGGGCAGGACACAAAGGGGAAACCCAGGAAGCGGACGCAGTTCACATCTACCGCACAGCTTCGAACTCATGGCCCAGGGCCAGGCAGTGGCTCAACCATTCACCGAGGAACACATTGAGCTGTGCTTTCTCATCGGGTTGGTGCATGAACACGTTAGGGTAAGGATAGATGCTGCGAAAGCGTCGCGCATGTTCGGCGCTGATCACTTCGGCCATCCGCGCATCGTGGTACACCTGTACTTCCAGCTGCGGCACCGGCAGCCACGGCAGGCTGTGTTCCTGGCGCACGCGCAGGGTGGTGGTGTAGGGGCAATTGACGATGACTTCCAGGGCCAGCACGCCGAGCATCTGGTCGCCATGGGTGACGCCGATGCGCCGCGCCTCGGGGGCGTGGCGCATGTCGGGGAGCAGGCGCATCAGCCGCGCATAGTTGGCCTCGCACGCCGCTTGCAGCCCGATCAGGTCGACTCGATAACGTTCCCGTGCCTTTACTGCCATAACCCCCTCACTTCCGCGCGATTAAGCGCAAGCCATTGCAGGGCGATAATGCTGGCTGCGTTGGAAATTTTGCCGTCACGCACCGCTTGCAGGGCGTCTTCGAAGGCCCATGCGGTGACGCGGATATCTTCAGCTTCTTCTTCCAATCCATGGACGCCACCCGCGCCCGAGCTGTCGCAACGGCCCAGGTACAAATGCACGAATTCAGTACTGCCACCGGGCGATGGAAAATATTTAGTGATCGGCCACAGCGCGGAGAATGTAAGCCCAGCTTCCTCCTCGGCTTCGCGGTGTGCAACCTCCTCGGGCTCTTCGTCCTTGTCGATCAGGCCTGCGACCATTTCCACCAGCCACGGGTTGTCGGTGCGGCCCATGGCGCCGACGCGAAACTGCTCGATCAACACCACTTCATCGCGCTGCGGGTCGTAGGGCAGCACGCACACAGCGTCGTGACGAACGAAGACTTCCCGATTAATCACCCGGCTCATGTCGCCATCGAATTTCTCGTGGCGCAGCTGCACACGGTCAAGCTTATAGAAGCCCTTGTAGGCATTTTCGCGCTGAACAATCTCGATCTTGCTCGGCGTCGATTTTGCAAAGTCCGTCATGTCCCATCCTCGTTTAGCCTGCGCAATGGGCGCCATCCTAACGCGCTCCTGCACCTTGGCGCAGCCCCTTTCCGGTTGCCGGGATAGACGGCGGGCGTCAAACACACTCTAATCAGCTTAGTGGCGAACTGACTGCCGTGCTGGCAGTCGAAGCTGCACAAATTTCGCTCTTATCGATAGACGAAGGACTTACATGTCGCTTTTAAAAATCGCCTCCGTGGCCTGCATCGCATTGACCCTCGGCGCTTGCCAGAGCCTGTTCCAACCGAGCTTCAAGACCCCGCTGGAAGCCACTCGCGACGCCACCGAGCAAAGCAAGCCAGGCTGCGCCAGCGCCGACTGCCCGCTGGTGAATATCGACACGGTGCACTTTGCCAAGGAGCCCAAGCTCGATGCGCTGATCGAACAGCGCCTGCTGGAAATGACCAGCACCAGCCCTAACGACCCGCTGCCGACCAGCCTTGACACCTACCGAGAGCAATTCCTGCGCACCGCCGCCCCGCGTAACAGCATGTACTTGCAGGCCAAGGTACGTGAGCAGCATGACGGCTTGGTGATCATCGAGCTATCCAGTTACCTGGACCAAGGCGCCACCCACGGCGAGCCTGGCCGGGCCTTCATCAACTATTCGCGCCAGCAACAAAAAGCCCTGACCCTGACCGACATGCTGTTACCCGGCAAGGAAGACGCGTTCTGGAAAGCCGCCCAAGTGGCACACAACAGCTGGCTGATCAGCACCCGCCTGAGCCTGGAGCCGGAGTATGTGAAGACCTACCCCTTCCAGAAAACCCCAAACGTGGCGCTGACCTATGGTGGCGTGATCCTCAAGTACCCCACCAGCACCATCGCGCCGTATGCCCTGGGCCATGTCGAGTTGCAGATCCCCTACTCGCGCCTCGATGGCATCCTCAAGCCTGAGCTGGTGCCGGCGCGCCGCTGAAGGCTCGCCCCAGGATGAGCTGCAACAGCCCTGCCAGCACCAGCGCCGGCAGGGTCGCGCCGATGTCCGGATACAGATTGGCCAGCAGGTGGTAAGTCGCGATGCCACCCAGCCAGGCCAACAACGCCGGCCAACGCAGAGCGGCGATCGCCCCTCGGCCACGGCGACGCAAGATGAAGTGATCCACCAACACTACGCCAAACAGCGGCGCAAACACCGAACCGATCAGCAGCAGGAAGTTCTGGTACTGGGCCAACGGCGCAAAACAGGCGATCAGGGTGCAGATCACACCGATGGCCAGCGCCAGGTGCTCAACCTTCAAGCGCAACAGAATCCCGCTGGACACCGCCGCCGAGTGGATATCGGCAAAGGCGTTTTCCGACTCGTCCAACAGGATCAGCAACAGCGGAATACCCAGGCCCGCACCGGCCAAGGCCAGCAATAGCGCATTCACCTCACCGCTCGGCGCAAATGCCAGGGTATAGGCCACGCCCAGGCTCATCAGCCAGAAGTTACCGATAAAGAAGCCCAACGCCGTCCCTCCAAACACGCTTTTTGCGCGCTTGCCGAAGCGTGAGTAATCGGCAATCAGCGGCAGCCATGAGAGCGGCATGGCGATGGCGATATCAAAGCCCACCGCGAACGGCATCGAACCGTCACCGGCCTGGGCCCAGAGAGCGGCGAGGTCGGCCTTGGCGAACAGGTTCCAGGTCAGCCACAGGCAGGCGGCGAGCAGCAGCCAGATACCCCATTTGCGCAGGATCTGGCGCACGAAGGTCAGTGGACCGCTGACCGCCAACAGGGTCGCCAGACCGCCAAAAAACAGGGTCCACAGCAATGGGCTGGCCAGCAGGCTACCGTCGCTGAACGCCCGCGCGCTCAACAGACTGGCCGCGTCGCGCATCACGATGATTTCGAAAGAGCCCCAGCCGATCAGCTGCAGCAGGTTGAGCAGTGCCGGCAGGCTCGCCCCCTTGGCGCCCAGGCTGAGCTTGAGCGCGGCCATGGCGGACAGGCCGGTATCACTGCCGATCACGCCGACGGCGGCCAGCAGCAGCACGCCGACCAGGGTGCCAAGCAAAATCGCCAGCAACGAGCCGGACAGCCCCAGGCCCGGCGCGAGTAACGCGCCGGTCTGCAGGACCATCAGGCCGATGCCGAGGGAGAACCATAGGGAGAACAGGTCACGGGCGCCGAAGACGCGTTTGTCAGCGGGAACCGCGATGTCCGGGGAATAGGTGCTGGGTTGAATGCTCAAGGGGGTTATCTCTGAGGAATATTGTTGTAAGCCCTTGCTCCCGCTGGGGGGCGAAGCCGCCCCACAACCGGCAACCGAAGCGTGTCAGTAAAAACACCCTTGCAGGGAGTGGGAGTGCTGTGCACTCCAACGGGAGCAAGCTCCCTCGCCACAGGTCTAGGGTCAGACCTTTTTGTACAGCTGACTGCCTTCCTGCTTGAACCGCTCCGCCTGTTCAGCCAAGCCCTTGGCCACCTCCACGTCCACCGCTTCAATCCGTTGGTTGGCCGCGTATTCACGCACTTCCTGGGTGATTTTCATCGAGCAGAACTTCGGCCCGCACATCGAGCAGAAATGCGCGACCTTGGCCGAGTCCTTCGGCAGGGTTTCATCGTGATACGAACGCGCGGTGTCCGGGTCCAGGCCGAGGTTGAACTGGTCTTCCCAGCGGAACTCGAAGCGCGCCTTGCTCAAGGCGTTATCGCGGATCTGCGCGCCCGGATGGCCTTTCGCGAGGTCAGCCGCGTGGGCAGCGATCTTGTAGGTGATGATCCCGGTCTTCACGTCATCCTTGTTCGGCAGGCCCAAGTGTTCCTTGGGCGTGACGTAGCAAAGCATGGCGCAACCGAACCAGCCGATCATTGCCGCACCAATGCCGGAGGTGATGTGGTCGTAGCCCGGCGCGATGTCGGTGGTCAGCGGGCCGAGGGTGTAGAACGGCGCTTCGTCACAGCACTCGAGCTGCTTGTCCATGTTCTCCTTGATCAACTGCATCGGCACGTGGCCAGGGCCTTCGATCATGGTTTGCACGTCGTGCTTCCACGCGATCTTGGTCAGTTCGCCCAAGGTTTCCAGCTCGCCGAATTGCGCGGCGTCGTTGGCGTCGGCAATCGAGCCCGGGCGCAGGCCGTCACCGAGGGAGAAGCTGACGTCGTAAGCCTTCATGATTTCGCAGATTTCGTCGAAATGCGTGTAGGTGAAGTTCTCTTTGTGGTGCGCCAGGCACCACTTGGCCATGATCGAACCGCCACGGGACACGATGCCGGTGACGCGCTTGGCGGTCAGCGGCACGTAGCGCAACAGCACGCCGGCATGGATGGTGAAGTAGTCGACGCCCTGCTCGGCCTGCTCGATCAGGGTGTCGCGGAACAGCTCCCAGGTCAGGTCCTCGGCGGCGCCGCCGACTTTTTCCAGGGCCTGGTAGATCGGCACGGTGCCGATTGGCACGGGCGAGTTACGGATGATCCACTCGCGGGTTTCGTGGATGTGCTTGCCGGTGGACAGGTCCATCACCGTGTCCGAGCCCCAGCGAATGCCCCAGGTGAGTTTCGCCACTTCTTCTTCGATGGACGAACCCAGGGCGCTGTTGCCGATGTTGCCGTTGATCTTCACCAGGAAGTTACGGCCGATGATCATCGGTTCCAGTTCGGTGTGGTTGATGTTGGCCGGGATGATCGCTCGGCCACGGGCGATTTCTTCGCGCACAAATTCAGGGGTGATGATTTTCGGCACGCTGGCGCCGAAGCTATGGCCGGCGTGTTGCTGGTCGAGCAGGCCGCTGGCGCGGGCTTCTTCCAGCTTCATGTTTTCGCGGATGGCGACGTATTCCATCTCGGCGGTGATGATGCCTTTGCGTGCGTAGTGCATCTGCGTGACGTTGGCACCGGCCTTGGCGCGGCGCGGGTTTTTCACGTGGGCGAAGCGCAGGGCGGTCAGTTCGGCGTCGCTGAGGCGCTGTTGGCCAAAATGCGAGCTGAGGCCGGACAGGCGCTCGGTGTCACCACGCACTTCGATCCACGGCGAGCGCACATCGCCCAGGCCTTTGCGCACATCGATGATCACATTCGGGTCGGTGTACGGGCCGGAGGTGTCATAGACCACCACGGGGGCGTTGATTTCACCGCCGAAGTCGGTAGGGGTGACGTCCAGGCTGATTTCGCGCATCGGCACGCGGATGTCCGGGCGAGTGCCCTGCACGTAGATTTTTTGCGAGCGGGTAAACGGCTGCACGGAGCCGGAGTCGACCTTGGCCGATTCACTCAAGTGCACGGTGTTTTTCAGTTTTGTACTTTTTATTTCTGTGCTCATCACGGGCTCTCCAACTATCCAGGCGGTGGATTTTTGTCGGAGCGAACCTGTGACGGATGGACGCACTGAAACCAGTGCTGTGCTAGGCACGAGGGCTGTTCGATGGTCGAACAGCATCCCGGACGAAGCACAAGAGGACTCGCCGGGTGACGAGAAATCTTGTTCCCTACGCAGGCGCTAACCTGATCAGGTTCAACGGGATCCGGTATTTACCGATCTCAGCCTTCCAACAAGGCACCCCGACAAGAACGCGGCCAGTCTAGACCATGCCATGGGGAAATTGCCAATGGCGGTGCATTCAGCGTGATGAATGGCTCTTTTGCAGGATTGTTGTGTGGTGATCGCGCCACTACACTCGGTGACTGCTCAAGCCCTTGACGCTAGGCGTTCGCCGCCTTAGCCTTGAGCGCCAAATTACAATCGTAATATTCAAACTAGGGATCGCCTCATGCTGCGCAAACTTTCACTGGCTCTCGCCGTGTCTTGTGCGACCAACGGAATGGTCTGGGCAGCTGAAGCGCCCTTGTCCGCCAAAACTGACTTGGTCAGCGTCTACCAGGAAGCGGTGGACAACAACGCCGACCTGGCCGCTGCCCGCGCCCAGTACGGCGCGCAAAAAGAAGTGGTGCCCCAGGCCCGTGCCGGGCTGCTGCCCAACCTGTCGGGCGGTGCCGATATCAACAACGTGCGCACCCAGATCGACACCCCGGCCGCCACCGCCAACCGCGATGCGCATTCCTGGCGCGCGACCTTGAGCCAGCCGCTGTTCCGCGCCGACCGCTGGTTCCAGTTGCAGGCTGCCGAGGCCACCAACGAACAGGCCGCGCTGCAATTGTCGGCCACGGAACAAAACCTGATCCTGCAAAGCGCCGAAAGCTACTTTGCCGTGCTGCGCGCCCAAGACAACCTGGCCTCGACCAAGGCCGAAGAAAACGCCTTCAAGCGCCAGCTGGACCAGTCCAACGAGCGCTTTGACGTGGGCCTGTCGGACAAGACCGACGTGCTGCAATCCCAAGCCAGCTACGACACTGCCCGTGCCAATCGGATCCTGGCCCAGCGCCAAGTGGAAGACGCCTTTGAAGCACTGATCACCCTGACCAACCGCCAGTACAACTCGATCCAGGGCATCGTCCACACGCTGCCGGTGCTACCGCCGCTGCCAAACGACGCCAAGGCCTGGGTTGAAACCGCCGGCCGCCAGAACCTTAACCTGCTCGCCAGCAACTACGCCGTTACCGCCGCCGAAGAAACCCTCAAGCAGCGCAAGGCCGGGCATGCCCCGACGCTCGACGCAGTGGCGCAATATGAAAAAGGCGATAACGACGCCCTTGGTTTCAGCAACCCGAATGCCTTCGGCACCCCCTATCGCGGCGATGTGGAACAACGCACCATCGGCCTGCGCCTGAACATCCCGCTCTACAGCGGTGGGCTGACCAGTTCACAAGTGCGTGAATCCTACTCGCGCCTGGGCCAGACCGAGCAACAGCGCGAAGGCCTGCGCCGCCAGGTGGTGGAAAACACCCGCAACCTGCACCGTGCGGTGAACACCGATGTGGAACAGGTACAGGCACGCCGCCAGTCGATCATCTCCAACCAGAGCGCGGTGGAAGCCACGGAAATCGGTTACCAGGTGGGGACGCGCAACATCGTCGACGTCTTGGATTCCCAACGCCAGCTCTACGCATCGGTGCGCAACTACAACAACAGCCGCTATGACTACATCCTCGACAACCTGCGCTTGAAGCAGGCGGCGGGCACCTTGAACCCAGGTGACCTGCAGGACTTGGCGCGCTACCTCAAGGCTGACTACAACCCCGACCGCGACTTCCTGCCGCCGGACCTGGCCAAGGCGGCGGCCGAACAGCTCAAGGCCCGCCCCGCCAACTGAATCCACTGCAAACCCATGTGGGAGGGGGCTTGCCCCCGATAGCAGAGTGTCAGGCACTGTATAGGTGACTGATCTACCGCCATCGGGGGCAAGCCCCCTCCCACATTTGGTTAGGTGGTGATTCAGTTAGCTAGCAGTCGACCTAAACCATCCAGTAAACGCCTCAACGCGCCCTGGTTGGCCTGCATCACGTTGAGCCCCGCCTGCGCCATCTTGCGGGCATCCTGCGGCAGTTCGAACAACTGCCGTACGGCCTCAGCCAATCCTTCAGCGTCCTCCACTTCTCGCAACGCACCCGCTTCACGCATCATTGCGGTGATTTCGAGGAAGTTGAACACGTGGGGGCCCATCATCACCGGCTTGGCCAGCGCGGCCGGCTCCAGCGGGTTATGCCCACCGGTCGCCACCAGGCTGCCGCCGACAAAGGCGCTGTCGGCCAGGGCATAGAGAAACAGCAGCTCGCCCATGGTGTCGCCGAGCAACACCGAAGTGCCCGCCGTGACCGGCTCGCCGCTGGAACGACGCACCGTGGTAAAACCTTGCTGCTCACACAGTTCGAACATCGGGCCGAAGCGTTCCTGGTGACGCGGCACCAGGATCAGCAGCGCGTTAGGATAGCTTTCGAGCAGTTGACGATGGGCGGCCAGCACCACTTCATCTTCACCTTCATGGGTGCTGGCGGCGATCCACACCGGACGCTCGCTGGCGCCCCATTGCTCGCGCAACGCCGCCGCACGCACCGGTAACTGGAGGTCGATGGTCAGGTCGAACTTGATCGAGCCTGTGACTTCAACGGTTTCCGGTCGGGCGCCGAGGCTCAGGAAGCGCTGGGCTTCGGTCTGCGTCTGCACGGCGAACAAGCTCATCTCAGACAGCATCGGCGCCGTCAGCTTGGCAAAGCGCGCGTAGCCCTTGGCCGAGCGCGCCGACAACCGCGCATTCGCCAATGCCACCGGAATGCCGCGCTGGGCGCAGGCGTGGATATGGTTGGGCCACAGCTCGGTTTCCATGATCACCGCCAGTTTCGGCTGCACACGATCAAGGAAACGCTTGGCGGCGCACGGCAAGTCATAGGGCAAGTAGCAGTGCTGAATTCGAGGTTCATTGGCAAACAGTGCCTGGATGCGCTCGGAACCGGTCGGCGTCATGCAGGTAACGGTGATCGGCAACGTCGGATAGCGTTCCAGCAACCCGCGCACCATCGGCGCGGCAGCGATGCTTTCGCCCACCGATACCGCATGCACCCAGATCCCGCCCGGCTGCATCACCGGCAAGCCATAGGAGAAGCGCTCGCCAACGCGCTTGGCGTAGGCCGGCGCCTTGCGCGCGCGCAGCCACAGACGTAAAGCCACCAAGGGCAGCGCCAGGTAAAACAGACAGCTGTAGAGAGTTCTATTCATGGCGGCGGAGTTTATCGGCTTTTTCAGTCGATCGCCTGCAAGCACTCGGCAAATCGTTTGGCCAGGAAGCGCGCGGCGGGCCCCAGATGCTCGTCGCGCCGCCACACCAGCTCCACCACCAGGGCCGGCGGCGTCCATTCGCTGTCCAGTTCCACCATCTGTTGCTGATAGGTCGGGTACTGCACGATATGCCGGGGCAGCCAGGCCCAGCCCAGGCCACTCATCAGCCATTCGGCCAGCACGTAGAAACTGTCGGCACGCCACACCAGCGGACTGGCCGCTTCGCTGCCGGGGTAGACACTGGTCTGGGTCGACATCAGCAACTGCCGGAACTGCGCCAGGCGCTGGCAGGTCACGTACGTTTCCTTGGCCAGCGGGTGATTCACGCCACACACCGTGACCATCTCCACGCTGCCGACCACCCGCCGCTCGAGGGCTTCGGGGATCTGGTCGTGATAGAACAGCAAGCCTAAATCAGCCTGGCGCTCCACCAGTTTGCGCGCCACATCGCCCTGGGCCGCGCTGGACAGTTGCACCTCCAGCAACGGGTATTGCACGGCCAGTGCCTCCAGGCTATCGAGCACCGGCTGGAACAACATCGCTTCATCCTGGGCCAGGCGCAGGCAAGCCTCCTCACCGCGTGTCAATGACAGCGCCCGGCCATTGAGCCGCTCGCACTGGCGCAGCACTTCGCGCGCCTCCTCCAGCAACACGCTGCCGGCTTCGGTCAGCCGCGGCTGGCGGCCGCTGCTACGCTCGAACAGGCTCACGCCCAGGTCCGTCTCCAGCATCGCAATCGCGTTACTGACCGCCGATTGTGCCTTGCGCTGCTGGCGCGCTACCGCCGAAAACGAACGCTGCTCGGCGACGCTGACAAACAGGCGCATCTGCTCCAGATCCCATTGCACGCTCATGGCTCAACCCATCTCTAATTCGGATAGGTAATGACTTTACCCCATCTGATTGAAGGCTAGAATGCCAGCCTTATCTGATTGCATTACCCCGAGGATTGACCCATGAACGCCGCTTACTGCTACCTGGCCATTGCCATCTGCTCGGAAGTGATCGCCACCGTTTCCATGAAAGCCATCAAGGGCTGGAGCACGCCGATCCCACTGCTGCTGGTGATCGTCGGCTACGGCGTGGCGTTCTGGATGCTGACGCTGGTCGTGCGCACGGTGCCGGTGGGCGTGGCCTACGCGGTGTGGGCCGGGATGGGCATTGTGATGGTGAGCATCGCGGCGCTGTTTATCTACGGGCAGAAGCTGGATATTCCGGCGATGCTGGGGATGGGCCTGATTGTGCTGGGCGTGGTAGTGATTCAGTTGTTCTCGAAAACCGCCGGGCACTGACCACCTCTCAACAGCCTGTATACTGCGCCTCTTGTCTTGAACACTGAGGTCGCCCATGCCATCCGTTATTTCCACCGACGTTCTGATTGTCGGCGCCGGGGTTGCCGGCCTCTGGCTGAATGCGCGCCTGCGCCGCCAGGGGTTTTCCACGGTGGTGGTGGAAAGCGCCACCTTGGGGGGTGGGCAAAGCGTGAAGTCCCAGGGGATTATTCACGGCGGTGCGAAATACGCCCTGCACGGCGCGCTCACCGGCGCTTCCGAAGCCATTGCCGATATGCCGCGCCGCTGGCGTGAAGCGTTGGCGGGCAGTGGCGAGCTGGACCTGTCCGGCGTGCGCTTGCTGTCCGAAGCGCATTACCTGTGGTCCCCCGGCACCCTCGCCGGCAACCTCACCAGTTTTTTCGCCAGCAAGGCCGTGCGCGGCCGTGTCGACCAGGTCAAGGGCGACGACCTGCCCCTGGCCCTGCAAGACCGCCGCTTCAAGGGCAAGGTCTATCGCCTGGCGGAGCTGGTCATCGATGTGCCGAGCCTGATTGATCGCCTGGCGCAACTGGCCGGCGATGGTTTGCTTGCCGGGCAACACATCGAACCGTTGCGCGAAGGCGACGCACTGGTAGGCCTGAAGGTCGACGGTCGCGAGATCCGCGCCCAGCGCATCGTGCTGAGTGCCGGCGCCGGCACGGCTGATCTGCTGTCCGCGCTGGGCCTGAGCCAGCCGGCCATGCAGACGCGCCCCTTGCACATGATCATCGCCAAAGGCCCCGGCCTGAAACCGCTGTACGCGCACTGCCTGGGCGGCGGTACCAAGCCGCGCATCACCGTCACCACGCACCCGGCGGCGGATGGCAACTGGGTCTGGTACATGGGTGGCGACATCGCCGAAGCCGATGGCGTGGCCCGCACACCGCAGGAGCAGATCGCCACGGCCCAGAAAGAGCTGGCGCAATTGCTGCCGTGGATCGACATGAGCCAGACCCAATGGGCCACGCTGCGCGTCGACCGTGCCGAGCCGCTGCAATCGGGCCTGAGCCGCCCCGACAACGCCTTCCTCGCCGAGCAAGACCGCCTGCTCGTGGGCTGGCCGACCAAACTGGCGTTGGCACCGGACTTCGCTGATCGCGTCATCGGCAGCCTCGAACGTGACGGCATCCGCCCAAGCACCAGCGAGCCGTTGCCCGACCTGCCAAAACCCGCCATTGGCGTACCTGCCTGGGAGCAACTGTTGCCATGAGCCTACCCACCCTGCACGACCTGCATCGCCCCCTGGGCAGCACCGGCCTGTTGGTCTCGCCGCTGGGCCTGGGCACCGTGAAGCTGGGGCGCGACCAAGGGGTCAAATACCCCAGTGGCTTCCAGATTCCCGGTGACGACGAAGCCCGCATGCTGTTGCGCCAGGCTCGCGAACTGGGGATCAACCTGATCGATACCGCGCCGGCCTATGGCATGAGCGAGGAACGCCTGGGACCGCTGCTGCGTGACCAGCGCAAGGACTGGGTGATTGTCAGCAAGGTCGGTGAAGAGTTCGAGAATGGCGCGTCCAGCCACGACTTCAGCGCCGCTCACACGCGGATGTCCATCGAGCGCAGCTTGAAACGACTTGAAACTGATTTTATCGACCTGGTGCTGGTGCACTCCGACGGCAACGACCTGCACATCCTCAACGACTGCGAGGTGTACGACACGCTGGCGGCGCTGAAGCAGGAAGGTAAGATCCGTGGTTTCGGCTTCTCCGGGAAAACCGTCGAGGGCGGCGTGAAGGCTCTGGAACAGGGCGATTGCGCCATGGTCACCTACAATCTGAACGAACAGGCCGAGAAAGCCGTCATTGAGTATGCAGCGGCACACGGCAAGGGCATCCTAGTGAAAAAAGCCCTGGCCAGCGGCCACGTGTGCCTGGAGCCGGGAATGGATCCAATTCGTGCCAGTTTCATGTTGTTGTTTGCGCAAACGGGCGTCGCCAGTGCTATTGTCGGGACCATTAATCCGCTGCACCTGGCCCATAACGTGGCGACCGCTGCCCAAGTCATTCGTCAACTCTGATGCCGCCGACGCGGCCGACCCCGTCGCAAGAAGGAGCCGACATGCCGCGAACGCTCATAAGAAAAAACCCCAGCAACTTTAAAACACTGCCGCTGCACGTCGAAGCCACCCCCGAAGGCCTGAGCTATCAGAGCGTTGGCATGCCGCTCAACTTTGCCCAGACCCTGCAACGACGCAAGCCGGTGGAGGTGGCCGACCCCGAGCGTTTCGCCCTGGAACTGGCCAACCTCGGCGTGTCGGTGCGCCTCACCCTGCATTGGCAAAACAAGGACTACTGGGTGCTGGTGCGCCAGCGCCGCCAGGACCGTGGCGACGTGGTGCTCAAGCTGATCTCCGGCTACGTGCCCGCCCATGAACTGAACCTGCCGCTGCACACCGCCATCCAGGAAATCGCCGAAGAATGCCTGCTAGAGACCCCGGAGGGCTGGCTCAGCGGGCGCTTCAACGACACGTGGCTGCCGGCGCCCTACTCGGCCGCGCTGCATTACCGCGAAGCCCTGCCCTTTCGCCTCAGCCCGCTGTCCGGTGCAGCCCGCCCGGTTCGATGCGCCACCACGCAGTTGATCGAACGCCCGCGCGCCTATGTGCACCTGCCCACCGCATCGCTGCAATTGATTTACGACCTGCGTCTTGAAGTCCCCAAGGAAGCCAAATCCCTGAGCCTGTTCCATGTGGACGAGCGCCTGGAAGGCGACCAACTGGTTGCCCGCCTCGACCGTCAGCGCCCCGACCTGTACCTGATGCCGCTGAAAGACGGCCAACCCCAGGCTGAGCTCTACACGGTCAAGAAAGACCAGCTGTACCCAGCAAGCACGCGGGGGTTGTACCTGGCGGAAAGCTTCGCCCAGCAGGAAGGCTGGCTGGTGCGTGAGGAGCGGATTCGCTGGAAGGATTGGCTGCGTCAGCAAGGCCTGGCAGCGCCTGAGAAAGAATCGAAACTAAAGCGCCTGGCCCAGCGGGTACTGCGCAAGATCGTGCCGAAGAAAAAAGCCAAGGGCTGAATCAGACTGTAGTGAGCGGGCTCGCCCCGCGCCGGGTGGCGCAGCCGCCCCAACAGGGCCGCCTCATTGTATCAGGTACACCGCGTTGCCGGGTTTGGGGTGGCTTCGCCACCCAGCGCGGGGCAAGCCCGCTCACTACACATCGTGCCAGCCGTTGAGCAAGCGCTGGTTATTCGCCCGCGAGAGGATTGGCTACGCAAACTAAGGGCTAAGGACTGTAGTGAGCGGGCTCGCCCCGCGCCGGGTGGCGCAGCCGCCCCAACAGGGCCGCCTCATTGTATCAGGTACACCGCGTTGCCGGGTTTGGGGTGGCTGCGCCACCCAGCGCGAGGCAAGCTCGCTCACTACACATCGTGTCAGCCGTTGAGCAAGCGCTGGTTATTCGCCCGTGAGGGGATTGGCTACGCAAACCAAGGGCTAAGGACTGTAGTGAGCGGGCTTGCCCCGCGCTGGGTGGCGCAGCCGCCCCAACAGGGCCGCCTCATTGTGTCAGGCACACGGCGTTGTGAGGTTTGGGGTGGCTTCGCCACCCAGCGCGAGGCAAGCTCGCTCACTACACATTGCGTCAGCCGTTGAGCAAGCGCTGGTTATTCGCCCGCGAGAGGATTGGCTACGCAAACCAAGGGCTAAGGACTGTAGTGAGCGGGCTTGCCCCGCGCTGGGTGGCGAAGCCGCCCCAACAGGGCCGCCTCATTGTGTCAGGCACACTGCGTTGTCGGGTTTGGGGTGGCTTCGCCACCCAGCGCGGGGCAAGCCCGCTCACTACACATCGCGTCAGCCGTTGAGCAAGCGTTCCAGTCCGACCTTCAACGGGGTGGGCTCGGGCAGCGTGAAGCTCGCCAGCAAGCGCTGGTTATTCGCCCGCGAGTGGCGGATATCACCAGAGCGCGCCGGCCCGTAAGTGATAGTCGGCAATGTGCCCACCACTTCCTCCAAAGCCTGCAACACTTGCTTGAGCGTAGTGGTGCGGTTCCAACCCACATTGATTGCGCCCAGCGGCGCGGCTGGCGCTTCGATGGCCTGCACCAGCACATCCACCAGGTCTTCCACGTACATGAAGTCACGGGTTTGCTCGCCATCGCCAAACACGGCAATCGGCACGCCCTGCTGCACGCGCTCGCTGAAGATACTGATCACGCCGGAGTACGGCGATGAAGGATCCTGGCGTGGCCCGAAGATGTTAAAGAAGCGGAAGATCACCGGCTCCAGACCGTGCTGGCGGCGGTAGAAGTCGAAGTAGTGCTCGCTGGCCAACTTATCGGACGCATAGGGCGTCAACGGCGCCTTGGTGGTCTCTTCGTCAATCGAAGCACCCTCGCCGTTGTTGCCATACACCGCAGCGCTGGAGGCATATACCACGCGTTTGACGCCTGCTTTGCGCATGGCTTCGCAGACATTCAAGGTGCCGACGAAATTGCTCTGGTGCGTGCTGACCGGGTCATCCACTGACGCCTGCACCGAGGCCACGGCCGCCAGGTGCACCACAGCCGTTGCGCCGACGGCAGCACGGGCTACCAAATCGGCATCGGCCACATCACCTTCCAGCAGTTCGACGCGCGGATCGTGCAACGGCAAGTTACTGCGCTTGCCGGTGGACAGGTTGTCCAGCACCCGCACGCCGTAGCCCTTGGCAAGCAGCGCATCGACCAGGTGCGAGCCGATAAAACCGGCGCCGCCGGTGATAAGAACCTGCTTACTCATTGTTGCGGATCTTCTCGACAATGGCGGTGGTCGAGCTGTTCTCGACCAAGCCCAGTACTTTGACCTTGCCACCGTAGGCACTGACGATATCTGCCCCCACGACCTGGTCGACGGAATAATCGCCGCCTTTGACCAGCACATCCGGCTTGACCTGGGCCAGCAGGTTTTCCGGGGTCGCTTCCGGGAAGCTGATCACCCAGTCCACCGCGCCCAGGCCAGCCAGCACGGCCATGCGCCGGTCGACACTGTTGATCGGGCGGCCAGGGCCTTTCAGGCGGCTCACCGAAGCGTCGTCGTTGACCGCAACGATCAGGCGATCGCCTTGGGCACGTGCTTGTTCAAGGTAAGTCACGTGACCGGCGTGCAGGATGTCGAAGCAGCCGTTGGTGAACACAATGCTTTCGTTGTGGGCACGCGCATCGTCAATCGCCAGCAGCAGTTGCTCGATGGTCAGCACACCACGTTCCGAACCTTCGGAACGCTGGATCGCACGGCGCAATTCAGGCGCGCTGATCGCGGCGGTACCCAACTTGCCCACCACGATACCCGCCGCCAGGTTGGCCAGGGCCACGGCGTGGGGCAGTTCTTCACCCGCCGCAATCGAGGCGGCCAAGGTGGAAATCACGGTGTCGCCAGCGCCGGTGACGTCGAACACTTCACGGGCCCGTGCTGGCAAGTGCATGGCCGGGTGGCCGGGGCGCAGCAAAGTCATGCCGTGCTCACCACGGGTCACCAGCAAGGCGCCCAGGTCGAGGTCGGCCATCAGCGCCGCGCCCTTGGTCACCAGGTCGTGCTCATCGGCGCAACCGCCGACGATGGCTTCGAACTCGCTGAGATTAGGCGTGATCAGGCTGGCTCCACGATAAATCGAGAAGTCCTTGCCCTTGGGATCGGCCAATACCGGGATGCCCTTGGCCTTGGCGGCCTGGATCAGTTCCTGGTGGTTCTTCAAGGCGCCTTTGCCGTAGTCCGACAACACCAGCACCTTGACGCCTTCGAGCAACTCGTCGACCTGACCGTTCAGGGCCAGGGCGTCGGTGGCGAAGGGTTCTTCAAAATCGATACGCAGCAATTGCTGGTGACGGCTCATGACCCGCAGCTTGACGATGGTCGGCTGGTGGGCAATGCGCTGGAACAGTGCGCGCACGCCAGCACCGCGCAAGCTGTTGGCCAGGCTTTCGGCGGCTTCGTCGTCGCCGGTCACACCGACCAGGGAGGCCGGGGCGCCGAGGGCGGCAATATTAAGGGCAACGTTGGCAGCGCCACCTGGACGGTCTTCGATTTGCTCGACCTTGACTACCGGTACCGGCGCCTCAGGGGAAATCCGTGAGGTACCGCCATGCCAGTAACGGTCGAGCATGACATCGCCGACCACCAAGACAGGGGCTTGATCGAATCGCGGCATGGACAACTTCATGGAGCAACCCACATACAAAATGAACAGGGGCGCGATATTAGCACAGGGTTACAGGAGGCTTGTGGAGCAGTGAATCCGCTGAGGGTCAAATGGGGGAGCGGGCTTGCTGTGGTGAGGGGCGGGGCAAGGATTCGACGGGCCCCTCCCGGCGGGTACATTGAAGATCCAATGGGGCTGCTTCGCAGCCCAGCGCGGGGCAAGCCCGCTCACCACAGGAAGCCCACTCACCACAGCAAGCCCGCACACATGAGGCTTGTGCAGCCATTGGATCAGGTGATGTCAGCCGACACCGGCGCATCCAGGCCCATGGCGTGCAGGCGGGCGTAGTAGCCGTTCTGCGCCAGCAGCTCGCTGTGGGTGCCACGCTCGACGATCCGGCCGTCGTCCATCACCAGGATCAGGTCGGCCTTCTCGATGGTGGACAAACGGTGCGCGATCACCAGGGTGGTGCGGCCTTGCATGACCTTGTCCAGCGCCGCCTGAATGTGCCGCTCGGACTCGGTGTCGAGGGCCGAGGTGGCCTCGTCGAGAATCAGCAACGGCGCGTTCTTCAGCAAGGCACGGGCAATCGCCAGGCGCTGGCGTTGGCCACCGGACAGCAATACGCCGTTTTCGCCAACCTGGGTGTCGAAGCCCTTGGGCAGTTGGTCGATGAAGTCCTTGGCATTGGCATCCGCCGCTGCCGCTTCAACGTCCGCCCGTGGCGCGCCGGCCAGGTCGCCGTAGGCGATGTTGTTGGTCACCGTGTCGCTGAACAGCGTCACGTGCTGGGTCACCTGGGCGATGTGCTTGCGCAGGTTGAGCAGCTTGTAGTCTTCGATCTCGACGCCGTCCAGCAGGATTTCACCGCTGGCATGGTGGTAGAAACGCGGGATCAGGCTGGCCAGGGTCGATTTACCGCTGCCCGAGCGCCCGACCAGCGCGATCATCTGCCCAGGCTCGGCGGTAAAGCTGATGTCCTTGAGCACATGGCGTTCGGTGCCGGGGTAGGTGAAGTTCAGGTTGCGCACATCAAGACGACCGCTGACCTTGTCACGCTCGACGGTGCCGTTGTCGATTTCAACGTCTTCGTCCAGCTGTTCGAAGATGCTTTCAGCACCCGCCACACCCTTTTGGATGGTCGAGCTGACTTCCGAGAGCTGGCGAATCGGCTTGGGCAGCAGGCCGGCCAGGGTGATGTAGGCCACCATGTCACCGGCCGAAGCATCGCCACGCAGATAAAGGACCAGGAACATCAGCACCGCCATGGCGGTGTAGATCACCAGTTGCAGCGCCGGCGTGTAGATCGCCCCGGTGCGGGTCATGCGCAGTTGCTTGTCGGTGTTGCTCTGGCTGGCCTTGAGGAAGCGTTTTTCCTCGTAGACCTCACCCCCGAAGCTGCGCACCACGCGGTAGCCCTGGATGGTTTCCGAGGCGACGTGCGTGACGTCGCCCATGGCCACCTGGATCTTCTTGCTCTGCTTGCGGAATTTCTTGCTGGCCGTGCTCACCATCACCGCGATCAACGGCAGGATGGCGATCATCACCAGCGTCAGGCGCCAGTTCATGTACAGCAGCGAGGCAAACAGGAAGATCACCGTCATGCCTTCACGGATCACCACCTTGATCGCATCGGTCGCCGCCCCCGTGACCATGGTCACGTTGAAGGTGATGCGTGAAATCAGGTGCCCGGAGTTGTGATTGTCAAAGTAGCGGTTGGGCAGCGTCAGCAAGTTGTTGAACAACTGCACGCGCAAGTCATGGACCAGGCCCAGGGAAACCTTGGCCAACAGGTAGTTGCCCAGGAACGAACCGAGGCCTTGCCAGGCGGCAATCAGGATGATCAGCAGCGGCACGGCTTGCAGCAATTGCAGGTCGCGCAGGAATGGCACGCTGGGGAACAGCACGGCTTCAGGGTTGGAAAGGCCGTCGACGAAGTACTTGAGGATGTACCCCAGCATTGGCTGGGTCGACGCGAAAATCAGAAATCCGACGATACTCAATGCGAACAAGCCGGCATAAGGCTTAACGTAACTGAGCAGGCGGAAGTATATTTTCAAGCTCGAAGGGCTTGCGCTCGGACTGGAGTCGGTCATATCACGCGGCGTTTTGAAAAAGGAGGCTGACTTTAGCACAGCTTCTCTGTTGTACTTGCACCCTGCATGACCCGTAGCCCGGTTGGATCCAACCGGCGACATTATATAGCCACTACTTTAAGATGGTCGGCTTTCTCAATCTGGAATGGCTTTTACTGTATGCACTCCAAGCGCCTGATCTATGGCTCAAATCGCGTTTTCGACTTCCTGGTCCTGTGGATTTTGCCCATTGGCTTGTTGTTGCTGCTGAGCTCGCTGTTCTTCGTCACCAATCGCAATGTGCTGCACAAGTTCTACTACGGCCTGTTCAGTGCTCCCACCCTGTTGCTGCTGTGCCTGCGCCCCAGGGAAATCAAGGAGCTGCTGCGCGAGCCTCTGGCGATCGCGTTCCTGGTGTTTTCCGCCTGGGCGCTGACCAGCCTGCTGTGGAGCCCGGAGCATCACGCCGACACCGACCTGTTCAAGCGCCCACTGCACACCTTCATGCTGTTTGCCGGCTGCGGGCTATTGCTGCATTACCGCAATGAGCTGTTCAAGCCGGTCTTCTTCAGCGCCGCCGTGATTGCGCTGGTGGTGTGCGTGTGCAACCTCGTGGCGTTCTCCAAGGGTTTTGAACCCGGCACGGGCATGCGCATGATCGGTGGCCGTGGCGCCCTCGACAACCCGCTGCTGAGCTCCCACGTTTTCGGCTTTTTCTGCGTCTACTGGCTGTACATCTGCATGACCACCCAGCGCCTGCAGGTGCTGTGGTTCAGCATTCCAGCCCTGGCAATCATGACCTTGACGGTGCTGGCCACCGGCTCTCGCACGCCACTGGTCGCGCTGACCCTGACCATTCTCTGGATGACCTTCGTCAGCCGCAACCGCCGCTCGGCGCTGCTGATCGCCGGCATGGTCCTGGGTGCCGCGGGGCTCCTGCTGTTCTACCCGGAGCTGATCACCAACCGCGGCAGCTCGTTCCGCTTCGAGCTCTGGGGCATGTCGCTTCAACGCATCGCCGAACACCCATGGATCGGCCACAGCTACGATTCCGAGCTGTACCTGACCCTGGCCGACGGCTACGAACTGCGCGAACCGCACAGCTTTGCCCTGGGCGTGCTGTATTACGTCGGCATCATCGGCTTTATCCCATGGATCTTCATGATCGGCTGGGGACTCTACAAAGGCCTGAAAGAACGCGCCCAGCCACTGTTCATCCTGGCGTCCTCCCTGCTCACCTACGGTATCGGCGCCGGGCTGACCGAGGGCGGTGGCATCCTGTCGCGGCCCAAGGAGCATTGGTTCCTGCTGTGGATCCCGCTGGCCATCATCGCCGGCCTGAGCATCGCCCAGCGCCGCCGCAGCATGTTGCGCATGCCGGTGCAAACGCTCAAGCCCGAGGCTTTCGACC
Organism: Pseudomonas fluorescens group sp.; assembly: GCF_020093335.1. Lineage (NCBI taxonomy): Bacteria > Pseudomonadati > Pseudomonadota > Gammaproteobacteria > Pseudomonadales > Pseudomonadaceae > Pseudomonas > Pseudomonas fluorescens group sp. The sequence continues at coordinate 57,583 of NZ_JAIOKW010000013.1, forward strand.
AACTGTGCAGCGATGCCCAGGTGATTGAAGCCGACGGCCTGGGGCCCAAGGTGCTGCGTCTGGCCGACGGCCGCTTCCTGAAGATCTTCCGTCCGCGCCGCTGGTACACCTCGGGCAGTTTCAACCCCTACTCGGAACGGTTTGCCAGCAACGCCGAGCAATTGCGCACCCTGGGCATCCCCACACCGCAGATCCTGGGCCTCTATGGTCTGCGCGATGCCAGCAGCGCCGTCAGCTACACGCCACTGCCCGGACTGACCCTGCGCCAGGCCCTGCAAAGCCTGGACAGCAGCCTGCGCGAGTCGCTGATCGAACGCTTTGGCCAGTTCATGGCCCAGCTGCATGAGCGCGGCGTGTACTTCCGCTCTCTGCACTTGGGTAATGTGCTGCTGATGGATGACGGTGAGTTCGGCCTGATCGATATTGCCGACCTGCGCATCTTCCCGTCGCCGCTGCGCAATGCTTTGCGCCAGCGCAACCTGCGTCATATGCAACGCTACCCGCAGGACCGCGCCTGGTTGTTCGAGACACACTTCGAACAGCTCGCCAAAGGTTATGCGTCCGTTGCCAGCCAAGGCGCCACAGCCAAGATCCGTGAGCAAGTGCTGGCATTGGCCAGTCCCGCCGCCTGATAAAAAAGGCGACTATCACTGCTGATAGTCGCCTTTTTCATTCCCCTCGCTACCTCACTTCTTGAGGGGCGCCAGATATAACCGCACCAACCCGCGCAAGGTCTTGCGCCCCCAGAACTTCAGCGGGATCTGCTTGAGGATCTCCCGCGCCAGTGGCCGATCACGATCGGCCGTCTTGAGGAACATCGAGTTCAGGAAGTTGTAGCGCACCGCGTCATAGGCCGGGTGATCGCTGAACTTGGCGTAGGTCTTGAGAATGTTCTGGATCATGTAGCGGTGGTTCTTGTAGGTGTTGGCCGCATGCTGCCGATAGCGCGCCATCACCACGGCGAGGGCGTCGATGGTGTAGCCCGCGGCGGTGATTTTCAATTGGATCAGCAGGTCTTCAAGGGGAATCTGCGGATCGAACCCACCGACTTCCTCCAGCACTTCCCGGCGAATCAGCATGGTCGGCGCCGGCGGAAAAGGCTTGCGGTCCATGAACATGTCGTCGAAATCCAGGCTGCGGAACGGCACGTCGCGGCGCTGTTTTTTCTCCGGGTGCAGGTTGCCGTCGCCATCGATCAGCTCGATGTTACCCGCACACATCCCCACCGTTGGCTTGCCTTCCATGTAGGCCACCTGGGTGGCGATGCGGTCCGGCAACATGATGTCATCCGACCCGAACGGGGCGATCAGGCTGCCCTTGGCGCGGGCGATGGCACCATTGAGCGTGGCGGTGAGGCCCTGGTTCTGCTGCACCTGGAAATCAAAACCGTGCTCGGCCTGCAGCCGCTGGATGCGCTCGACACTGTCATCCTTGGAGCCGTCGTCCACCACCAGCAGCTCGATATTCGGGTACGTCTGGCCAAGCACACTGAGGATGCTCTCTTCGATATACCGGCCGTGGTTGTAGGACGCGATAATCACCGAGACCAGGGGTTGCTGCGCTGTCATGCTCTACCTACTTCTTTCAAACCGGTTTCAATGAGGTTCAGGTACTTCTGCTGGAATTCGGCCAGGGCGTGGTTTTCTTCCAGGTAACGGAACACCTGTTCACCCTTGGCGCGCAATTGTTCGTCACTCATGGCCAGGTAAGTGTCCAGGGCCACTGTCAGTTGCTCGACATTGCCGGGCTCGTGGGACAAACCGCCCGCCCCTTCCACCAGCGGCAGCATGGCCGGCCCGTTGGAAGCAATCACCGGCAAGCGCCCGCTCATGCCTTCCAGCAGCGCCAGGCCCAGGCCTTCAAGCAAGGAAGGCATGGTCCAGATATCGAAGGCGCGCACATACTTGAGACCGTCTTCGCGAAAGCCCAGCAGGTGCGCGCGGCCGGTGAGGCCCAGGCGCTCGATGTCCGCACGCAAGTCTGCTTCGGCACGGCCGGAACCGATGATGCCGACCTGGGCATTGGGGTATTTGTCCTTGAGACGGGCAAACGCCTGCAGCAGGTGCGTATGGCCCTTGATCGGCACCAGGCGCCCCAGCGCACCGATGATCCGTGCGTCGAGCGGCAGCCCGAGTGCCTGGCGCGCTTGCTCACGCGGCAGCTGCAAGGCTTCGGCCTGGGGAATATCGATGGCGTTGGTGACGAAGGTGGTGTTCTCGCGGGTGAAGCCGCAGTTGAGGCCGATCAGGTAATCCCTGACCGCCGCCGACACCCCGACAAACCGCCAGGCCGGGCTGACCAACCGGCGGGTCTGACGCCGGCGATAGGCGCGCTCGTACTCGCCAAAACCATGGGAGATCCCGATGCACAATGGGATCTTCAACCAGCGGTTGAGGGACAGCATCATGTTCACCGATTTGAAGCGGTTACAGATGACCACGTCAAACTTCTGCTCGCGGCAATACTTGTAGATCTCCCACATGGCGCCCAGGCGAATGCCCTTGAGCGCCTTCTCGGGAAACTCGAAATACTTGGAGTGGTCCGCCACGCTCAACGGTTGGCCCGGCTGCGGTCGCCCGCTGAGAAAGGCCGACGTCACCTCAAAGCGCTCCGTCGGCAGCGCCTTGACGATCTGCTCGCCGAGGTCGGCGAAATCATTGAGCTTGACGTTGTAGTCCGGCTGCAACTGCAAAACCTTGAAACGAGGCTTCATATCACTCCATGAGGCAATCGGGCTGCTACGCGCGGGCAGCCCGACGAAAAAAGTCAATTTCAGTCCTGCTTCAGCACCCAAAGCAGCTCGTGACGGCGCACGGCCTTGCGGAAAAATTCGTTCTCGCCGTAAGGCGATGGACCACGCCCCGCCAGTAATTGCTGCAACAGGCGACGTACCCGACGCTTGAACGGCGCACGGGGCTGCAGGTCATGCATCATGCCCAACGCCATGGCCTTGTCTTGCTGCTGGCTCAGGCTCAGCACCCGGCAATAAGGCTCAAGCACCTGGGCGGCATCGAACTGCGGCGGCAAAGCGATGCCGGCGCCTGAATCACCCATGGGCCAGCGGTCATTATCATGCAGATGGTTGGCATAGCCGAGCAAGGTACCCGGTTGCCACTCAAGCCCCTGCAACGCTTGCACCACCGCAGTGTGTGCACAAATATGGTCCGGGTGAGGGTCGAGCACCGGCGTCGGCAACACAATCACCTCGGGGCGCGCCTTGAGCAGCACCGCGCGCAGGTCGGCAATCAAGTTGTCCCAGGTCGGCGCGCCGTCCACATCGCCCGGCAACGCCAAGGCATTGAACTGGCGGAACAGCCGCGTATCGTCCAACTGCGCTTCGCGCGAGACCTGGGGCTGATCGGGGGCGTCGCGCATAGCCGGCAGCTGCAGGCAAAAGTACCCCAACTGCACGCAGTGCGCCTCGGGCACGCCGGCCCAACGCGGCACGGCAATGCTGTCCCAGGCACGCAGGCGCCCTTTGATCCGCGCCGCTTCAGCCGTGGGCATGCCCATCTGCTGATAGTGTTCGGCCTCGATTTCACCGGCGGTCAGGGTCACGATCCAGCTTTCATCGGCCTGGCCATACAGGCCGAAGGCGGCCAGTTCAGCATCGTCGGCATGGGGCGCGATCACCATCACCCGCTGACGGGCAGCGTCCGGCTGACGAAAGACCCACAAGACAGGCTGGCCGATCACGCGGCAAAAACGACCGCGCAGGCGCAGTTCACCGCCGGCCAATGCCGCCGCCGAACCGGTGAGGTTGAGGTAACGCTTGCCGGCCACGCCGCGCTCGAACGCCTGGCGATCGTCCAGAAACTCAACCGCAGGATCAAAGAAACGGCCCCATAGGTTGCTTTTGAGCTGTACTTCGACGATCAGCGTTTCATCGCCAGCCAGCTCGAGCGGCGTATCGGCGAGCAACTTGCCGCCTTCCAGACGCAAGCCGACCTGCTGGCCACTCGACGCAAAACGGTAGTGGTAGTCATCCTTGGGCGAATAAAACAGATGGTCGGCAAACCAGGCTTCATGGGCCACCCACAGCACAATCGCGAGGATCAACGGCAGCCACCAGGCCACCAGCACACCGGCCGCAATCAACACCAGCAGGCCGATCAGCAGCGCAATGCGTTTATTGCGGCGGTGGCGCTTGAGCAGTTGCTGTTTACGGCTCATACGCTGAACACCGGCACTCGGTTGCACCAGCGCTCCTTGTACTCGCGGTCGGCACGCCCGAAGGAAAAGCGCAGCGGTTTCTCCACCGCCCGCGCCTGTTCCCAGGCGCTTTGCGTATTGAGAAAACTCAGTACGCTGCCGGGGCTGAATGCACGGGTTTCAGGGTCGACACCGCCGTTGACGTATTCAATGCTGACCCACTCAGGCGACTCGACGCGATACACCAACTGCACGGCAATCGGCGCATCGTTGAGAAACAGCACCGAGCCCATCAGGAAATCCTTGAGCAACGCCAGCACCTCAGCCAGGCGCTCGGCGCCGGTGGCGGGGAAACCCCAGCGGCGCTGGAACAGATCGCAGTAGATGGCCGCCAGTTCCGTACTGGAAAACTCATTCACCGCCCGCACCACGCCACCCGCCTCTTCCAGCAGACGCAATTCGCGGCGCTGGTTGTAGCGAAATTTCTTCGACAGGTCTTCGGGGGTGCGCGCCATGGCCAACTGCTCGGCCTGCGGCTTGAGGGTGCTGATGCGGCCCTCGTTCAGCGCTGACAAGTAGCGCCCACGATGGCGCACCGGCAACTGCGCATCGGCGGCGATCGGCAGGATGATCTCGGCATTGCCGAGGTCAAACAGGCCTTTCTTGCCGCTGCGCTTGAGCACGTCCTTGGACAGGGCCAAGTCGCGTCCCCAGGTGGCAATTGCCCCCTTGAGTTCGCCGTCCTGTTCCCAGCCCAGGTAACGCACCGGAATCTGCGCCAGGTTCGCCAACCGCTCGACAACCTGCGGATGGGTCGCCACGCTGCCGCCAAACCGCTGCCAGGCCTGGGCGTAAACCTCGGCCTCGACAGGCGCCCAGCCACGCTCACGCCAAGCCTGGAAGCGGTTCAGCATTTAGACCACAGCGTCATAAGGGTCCACGCCGTCCTTGACGACCAGGATGTCTTCCATGATCAGGTACTGCAGGTCGGAGCCGAAGAACATGTTCAGCGCGTCGGTCGGCGAGCAGATCATCGCTTCGCCACGACGGTTGAGCGAGGTGTTCAGCGACACGCCGTTACCGGTCAGTACTTCCAGCTCTTTCATCATGTCGTAGTAGCGCGGGTTGTACTCGCGCTTGAGCACCTGGGCGCGGGAGGTGCCATCTTCGTGGACCACTTCCGGCACGCGGGTTTTCCACTCTTCCGACACTTCAAAGGTGAAGGTCATGAACGGCGCCGGGTGATCGACCTTGATCATCTGCGGGGCCACGGTGTCGAGCATCGACGGGCAGAAAGGCCTCCAGCGCTCGCGGAACTTGATCTGGTGGTTGATGCGGTCAGCCACGCCGGTAGCGCTAGGGCAACCGATGATCGAACGACCGCCCAAGGCACGCGGGCCAAACTCCATGCGCCCCTGGAACCAGGCCACCGGGTTGCCGTCGACCATGATCTTGGCGATGCGCTTAGGCATGTTTTCGATCTTGCGCCAGTTCGGCTTGCTCTCGTGCTTGGCGCACGCGGCAATCACGTCTTCGTTGCTGTAGGACGGGCCGAGGTAGACGTGTTCCATCTTCTCGACCGGCACACCACGGGCGTGGGACACATAGGCCGCCGCACCTACCGCGGTGCCGGCATCGCCGGACGCCGGCTGCACGAACAGCTCTTTCACGTCGTCACGGGCGATGATCTTCTGGTTCAACTTGACGTTCAGTGCACAACCGCCGGCGAAGGCCAGCTTGCCGGTGTCCTTGAGGATGTCGCCCAGGTAGTGGTCGATCATCTGCAGGGCCAGCTTCTCGAACAGCGCCTGCATGCTGGCCGCGTAGTGGATGTACGGTTCGTCGGCGATATCGCCTTCGCGCTTCGGACCCAGCCACTCGATCAGTTTGGGCGAGAAGTAGAAACCCTTGCCCTTCTCTTTATAACGGCGCAGGCCGATGACGTTGGCGTAGTCGGTGTTGATCACCAGTTCGCCGTTTTCAAAGGAGGCCAGACGCGAGAAGTCGTATTTGCTGGCGTCGCCGTACGGCGCCATGCCCATGACCTTGAACTCACCGTCGAGCATCTCGAAACCGAGGAACTCGGTGATCGCGCCGTACAGGCCGCCGAGGGAGTCCGGATCGTAGAATTCCTTGATCTTGTGGATCTTGCCGTTTTCGCCGTAGCCGAAGAACGTGGTGGCGTACTCACCTTTACCGTCGATACCGAGGATCGCGGTTTTTTCCTGGAAGCCGGAACAGTGGTAGGCGCTGGAAGCGTGGGCCAGGTGGTGTTCAACAGGCTCGATCTTGATTTTCTTCGGATCGAAGCCCAGTTGCTCCAGGCACCAGACGATCTTGTTGCGATAGCGCTTGTAGCGACGGTTGCCCATCAGGATCGCGTCGAGGGCGCGGTCCGGGGCGTACCAGTAACGTTTGGCGTAGTGCCAGCGCGCCTCGCCGAACAGGCTGATCGGGGCGAACGGGATCGCCACCACGTCAACGTCGGAAGGCTTGATGCCGGCCTGCTCCAGGCAGAACTTCGCCGACTCGTAGGGCATGCGGTTCTTTGCATGTTTGTCGCGCACGAAGCGCTCTTCTTCGGCGGCCGCGATCAGCTTGCCGTCGATATACAAGGCTGCGGAAGGATCATGGCTAAGGGCGCCGGACAGGCCAAGAATCGTCAATGCCACAGGGGTCTAGCCTCTTTTAGTCTGCATGCAGGCGGGTTGCGCCTGAAAAAAGTGTGCTTCCCGCCTGGGCAGGAAACAGCTAAAGGGCGGGATTATAGCGTAAAAGAGGTGGGAAACTGTTAGCGGCAAGCGTCAAGAGGGACTAGCGGAAGATCTCGATGCTGCCGTCCTTGTTTTGACGGTAGATCGTGTAGGGCAGCACCAGCGTGTCCAGCACGCCGGAGGCCACGAATTCGATGGCGATGATAGGGACGGCACCGGCACCGAGGTCTATCAGGCTTACATCGTTGAGGCTTTTTTCAGGCTTGGGTTCGCCATTGAGCGTACAGAACCCGTACATCACCCCGCTGTAGATGCGCGGCACGTTTTCGCAGTGAGTGCGCGAATCCTTAAGGTTCTGACTGGCCACGGCGTCCGGACGGAAAACGGTGTTGATGGTTCCGCAACCGGCAAGCACCAGGCAGGCAACCAGCCACAGGACGTTCGATGCATTCCTCACGAACCACTCCTTTTGACCCATCGGCCATTGTCGACGAAGCGGTTCACGCTACCATCGACGGGCCTGGAGCCCCAGTGTCGAAGCACCGATTCGCACCGTAGGCTGATTCCTAAATGATAAAAATCGCCTGACTCACTAAACTCGCGACCTTTTGCGCGTTTACACACTAAGCGCCACGGATTCCGGCTGACTCATGAACAACCTCACCCGTCTTACCCTGTTGTTGCCCAGCCTGCTCGCCTTGTGCGACACCGCCCAGGCAGACGACACAGCCCTGATCCTCGACCCCAGCGTCGTCACCGGCTCGCGCAGCGCCAGCCCGACCTTCGATCTGCCCTACTCGGTGGACGGCATCAGCCACGAGCAGATCAGCGACGGCCAATTGGGCATCAACGCCTCCGAAGCCCTGTCCCGCGTGCCCGGCCTGGTGGTGCAGAACCGTCAGAACTATGCCCAGGACCTGCAGATTTCTTCCCGTGGCTTCGGCGCCCGCTCGGCCTTCGGCGTGCGCGGACTCAAGCTGATCGCCGACGGTATTCCCGCCAGCACCCCGGATGGCCAGGGCCAGGCAGCCACGTTCAACCTCGACACCGCCGAACGTATCGAAGTGCTGCGCGGCCCGGCAGCCACCTTGTATGGCAGCAATGCCGGCGGCGTGATCCAGATGTTTTCCCGCGACGGCGAAGGCTCGCCCCGTATCGGCGCCGAGACCCTGGTGGGCAGCGACGGTCTGAACAAAAACCACCTGACCGCCGAAGGCGCCGCCAACGGCGCAGGTTTCGTGCTGGACGCCTCGCGGATGGACACCAACGGCTATCGCGACCACAGCAGCGCGCGGCGAGACCAGACCTTTGCCAAGCTCAACTTCCGCCCGGATGACGACAGCAAGCTGGCGCTGGTCTACAGCAGCCTGGAGCAGAACGGCACGCAGGACCCGCTGGGGCAGACGTGGGCGGCGTACAAGGCTGATCCGCGCTCGGTGAGTGCCAACGCGCTGACGTACAACACGCGTAAAAGCATCGATCACCAGCAATTGGGCATGAATTACGCGCGCTATTTCGGGGATGCGACGTTGCAGGTGAATGGGTATACGGGGCGGCGGAGTGTGATTCAGTATTTGTCGATTCCCGACAGGTTTCCCACCAGTGGCGCGATCAACCCTGCGAACGCCCGTGGCGGCGTGGTGGCTTTTGACCGTAAGTTCTACGGCGGCTCCATACACTGGCTTCAACCCATCACCAGCGCTCCTGGCGATCTGACGCTGATTGCTGGCCTCGATTACGACCGCAGCGTGGATGATCGCCAAGGCTACTCCAACACCGTCAAAGGTGTGCAGGGTGTCAAAGGTGCCCTGGGCCGTGACGAAATCGACACCGCCACCAGCCTCGACCCATTCGTTCAAGCCAACTGGCTGCTGGGTGACTGGACCCTGCAAGCAGGGCTGCGCCACAGCACCATGGAAATGGAGGTGGGCGACCACTTTCTCAGCGACGGTAACGACAGCGGCAGCAAGACGTACCAAAAGAACACTCCGTCGGTCAGCGTTATGTACGCCTTCACCGAGGATTTGCACGGTTACGTCAGCGCAGGCAAGGGTTTCGAAACCCCAACCCAGGCCGAATCGGCGTATTCCAGCACCGTCAACGGTTTCAACTTCGCGCTCAAGCCATCGGTCAGCAAACAATATGAAATCGGCGTGAAGGCGCGGGTCGGACAGGACACCCGCGTCAACGCCGCCATCTTCCAAATCACCACCGAAGACGAGTTGGTGGTACAGCAATCCAGCGGCGGCCGTACCACTTACCAAAACGCCGGCCGCACCCTGCGTCGCGGCTTCGAACTGGGCGTCGAAAGCCAACTCAGCGAACAGTGGTCCGCCAACCTCGCCTACACCCGCTTGCAAGCCACCTACGACAGTGACTTCGTCAGCGGCGGCAGCACCGCCGTCGACAAGGGCAACTACCTGCCCGGCGTGCCGCAAACCACGCTGTTCGCCGAGCTGAACTGGAAACCCCGCGACTGGGTCAGCACTGCCATCGAAGGCCTGTACCGCAGCAAGGTCTACGTCGAGGACACCAATAGCCAGCACGCCGCACCGGCCTACAGCGTATTCAACTGGCGCGCCCGTTTCGAACAGAAGGTCGAACACTGGACCTTCCACCAGACCCTGCGCCTGGATAACCTGCTCGACCGCCAGTACGTCGGCTCAGTGATCGTCGGCGACGGCAACAACCGCTACTACGAAGCGGCGCCAGGGCGCTCCTGGTATGCCGGCGCCGGTGCGGAGTACCAATTCTGATCACTACGCCCGCACAAAAAACCCTGCGGGCGGTCGAAAGCCCCTGATCACCTGTCTTCTCTGCAAGGAACGCTCATGAAACACATCGCGGTTATCGTCGCCCTGGGCCTGCTCAGTGGTTGTGGCGGGCAAGGCATGAAGCACGGCGGCACGGCCGAGGCCCCGTATAAAGACATGCTCAAGAAGCCGCTGCTGGCCGACTCGGTCATGCGTGACGGCGACGACCTCAGTTATCAGGTTCACGTCACGCTGACCGACAATGTCGCCGTGCCGGATATCGCACAGCTTCAGGCGTCCTGTGCCACCCCGAGCGGGAGCCTGTTGTATATGGAGGCACCCGGCACCCCAGGTGCCGATGGCCAGCCCACGCGCATCACCGTCATGCGCAACCTGGCGCCGGAAGTGATCGGCGAACTGCAACAGAACGCCAGCTTTACCGACGCGTGCGCCCGCACGCCGCGCCCGGACTGGCGCCTCGTCAGCACGACAGACACCCAACGCCAATTGTTGATCGACCGTGCCAGCCTCAAGACCGTGGGCGAGAAAATCGAGTTCTGGGGCGCCTACGATGAGCCGCTCATTCTGATCAATACACTCAAAAAAATGCCCTATGCCCAGACCCGCCTGCACTGGGAGGTCAGTTGCAGCCGCCAGACCTATCGGACCCTGGCCGCCTTCAGCCTCACGCCGAAAAACACCGTGACCTTCGGCAACGTGGTAGCCGTCCCCATCGACCAGCCCTTCAGCACCGCCGAGGCGGACACCCGGACCCTGCTCAAGGCCGCGTGCTCGCCAACAGCAGCGCAGCTGCCGGTAGCCGTTACGCGCACCAAGCTCATGCAAACCCTGACACCCGCGCCTGTCCCGGCAACGGTGACGGAGGCGATCTCCGCACTGGGCATGCCCGCCCCAGCCAAGCCTCTGCACCACCTTGTGGAGAAGCGCGAATTGGGCTCCTCCAGCTTGCGCACTGAGGTGTTCATTGAGCCCGGGGCGGGGAACAACCTGCTTAAACTCCGCCGTGCCACCCCATCCTCAAGTGCCAAGATCACGACATTCAGAGGCTTGTTCAGCCTCACCTTCCAAAGCGAATTTGAACTGCGCGGGATGAACGTCTCGGCCGCCAGCACGGTTGAGCAACTCAGTTTCAGCGGCGACTGGAAGCACATGCCGATCGGGACAACGCTGGGGTTCAAGCTCAAAGAGCTCAATCGCAACACGGCTGAAGAGGACCGCGTGCTGTCACGCGACGCGACGTGTGTGGTAGCACGCGAAGTGCCGGCCAGCGACATCAACTCGGCGCTGAGTGGCACTGCCAAGGCGCTCAATTGCACCACGACGGGTGATAACTACCAGGCGACCAACACCGTCATGTACCTGCAGGACTACGGGTATTTCTTCACCCAACAGGACGTCGTCAAGGGCAAATACACAACCCGCACGACGCTGGTCAACGCACAATAGCGCCGATCAATAGCGCTCAAGCAGGCGCCGACTGGCAAAGCTGAAGGTCAACACCCCGAAAATCAGCACACCGGTCGCCACCTGCTGCCAGTAGAAATTCCAGCCAATCAGCAGCAGGCCGTTGGCGATTACATTGATGAACAGCACGCCCAGCAGGGTCCCTGGAATATTCGCCCGACCCTGTCGGCTCAGGGTTGTGCCGATGAACACCGCGCCAATCGCGTTGAGCAAAAATGCGTTGCCGGACAGCGGCACATAGGCGCTGACCGTTGAGCTGAGCAGCACCCCGCCCACCCCACACGCCAACGCAGTGGCCAAGGCCACGACGGTGACGATACGCCGCACCGACAACCCTGAGTAATACGCCAGCAGCGGCTGCGTACCTTGTGCGAGCAGCTCCCGCCCCAGGCGTCCGCGCGCCAGTGCCACACCGTAGAACAGCGCCAGCCCCAACACGATCGACAACGGCGCCAGCCCCGTCAGTTCAGGTTTCAGACCTTGGACGATATAGATGGGCTGGCCCCCGTCCGAGAGCAATTGCTGGGCGCTGGTGCCGATGAACAATGTGCCCAGGGTGGCAAGGAACGGGCTGATCCGCAGCCCGGCGATCAGCCCCGCGTTCACCAGGCCCACCAGCAGCGCGGCAAGCAACGCACCGGTCGCGGCAAACGCCCAGCCATGCCCGCCATTGAGCAGCACCACAAAGCTGAAACTGGCGAAGTCCAACGCCGTGCCCACCGACAGATCAATGCCGCCGGCCGCCACGGCGTAGGTCATGCCGATGGCCACAATCGCCAGCAACACGAAATTGTTCAACACCAGGCTTTGCAGGTTACCGGCGCTGAGGAAGCCCGGCGCCTGCAACGCAAACACGCCGACGATCAGCGCGAACACCAGGGGTAATGTCAGCGGTAACCAGGCGCGCAGGTTCATGCCGTCGCTCCCCGGTTCAGCGCGCTGGACGCCGCGACCACCAACAAGATCAACACGCCCTGTCGATTTCCTGCAGGTAATGGGAGATGTACAGAATCGACAGGCCTTGGTCGCGCAGGCGCTTGACGATGCGCAGCAACTGGTCGACCTCGCGCTTGCCGGCCAGCACCTTGATCAACGTCGACTTGCCTGCGCCGTTCTCGCCGACCAGGCCATGGATGGTGCCGCGCTCGACCTTGAGGCTCGCATCGTCCAGCGCCAGCGTGGCGCCAAAGCGTTTGTGCAGATTCTGCAGGTGCAACGCCGCCATCAGTCACCCCGCAGTGCTTGGACCTGCGCCAGGTTGTCGGCGGTGGTCAGCAACGTGGCCACATGGGTCTCCTTGGGCAAGTCACGTTGCCCGGCCAGGTAACGCGCCACGTTCTGCACGGCGGTCTTGCCGATCAGCGCCGGTTGTTGCGCCACCACTGCACCGACCGGCGAGTTCGTCTGGCTGAGCAGCGCGAGCACTTCGGGGGTGCCGTCGACGCCATAGGTCTTGATCTCGGTACGCTTGGCATCGATCAACGCCTTGCTCGCACCCAACTGCGGGATGTCCCACGCCGACCAGATCGCCGAAACACTGCCCGCCGGGTACTTGTTGAGCAGCGCCGACACCTGGGAATAGGCATCCTGCACGGTATTGGGGATCACATCGCGCAACTCGGGCTGGATGATCTCCAACTGCGGGTGGTCCTTGAGTGCCAGCTTCAACTGGTCATAACGGATCGCACACACCGGCACACCGTAGAAGCCGTTGAACACCAGAATCTTGCCCTTGCCGCCGGCGTCCTTGATCAACTGATCGGCCAGCGCCTTGCCGGTGGCGACGTTATCGGAGGTGGTGTTGTTGAGGCTGTATTGCGACGGCGCGTCGATGGTGAACAGCGGAATGCCGGCCTTGCTGATGCGCTTGAGCCAGGGATCGATCACGCTGAGGGTGCCGAGGGTCTGGATCACCGCGTCGGGCTTCTGGGTGACCACGGTTTGCAGCTGCGTCACCAGGTTCTTGTCGTTGCGCCCGGCATCAAGGGTGATCGGCGTGCCGCCCAGGCGCTTGATCTCATCGACCTGCGCCTGGAATGCCTTGATATCGAAGTAGTGACTGGTGCCGGTCATGCTCACAGCGATGCGCTTGCCGGCCAGGGACGGCACGGTGTCGTCACCGTCTGCGGCATAGGCCGCACCGCTCAACAACAGCGCGGCGCCGAGGCAGATCAAACGGGAAAACGAGGAAAGGCTGGAAGGCATACAGGGCTCCTGAGCCACCGGTGAAAGGGTTCACCCAGTGACATTGCAGAGCCCGTGCCAGGATTTTTATCGCATTAAATCAACGATATAAAAACCCTGGATGAAAATAGACTGTCGTTCTTGGGCACAACTGCCCACCGACTGTTGCTCACGCAACACTTGCAGGCGATGAGCATAGGTACCTACACATCTTTTGATGGGAGCACGAGCATCCTGTAGTGAGCGGGCTTGCCCCGCGCTGGGTGGCGAAGCCGCCCCAAACCCAAGCACCTCGGTCTTGCTGAAAAAACGCGGCGGTTTTATTAGGGCGGCTTCGCCACCCAGCGCGGGGCAAGCCCGCTCACTACAGTGGTAGACGATGAGGCCCTTGAGCCTTGCTGCGGCACCTACAGGGGTCCGGTGATCTGCTTAGGCAAGCGCTGATCAATCAGTTGGTACAACGCACTGTCCTGCGGCCAATTACGCATGAACCGCGCACGGTCCTTGGCATACGCCGGGGCGAAGCTGGCGGCGGAGGTGTGTTGGCACATCGCATCAAGGTCGATCAGCGACCAGCGGTCCTGGTCCCAGAACAGGTTGTGGCCCTTGAAGTCACCATGGCTGATGCGCTCGCGGATCAGTTCGGCGAACAGGTGATCCAGCGCCTGCAGTTCGTTCTCCGGCGCTTCACCGCTTTCAACATACGGCGCGAAGCGTTCGATGATGTCCGGGCCCGGCAGGTATTCGGTGATCAGGTACGCGCGGCTGCGCAGCCAGAAAAAGCGCTTCTCCAGCACGGCCAGCGGCTTTGGCGTGGCAATACCGAGGAACGCCAGGCGGTTGCCTTCGCGCCAGGAATGCCAGGCTCGACTCGGGCGCCAGAAACGTTTGAGCCAATGGGCAAAACCCTTGATGTTGTAGCGCTTGATCACCAGCGGCCGGCCAGCGACCTCGACTTTGGCGACGCTGGCGGCGCCGCCGGTTTTATACAAATGGCCTTGGTCCAGCAGCGCATCGGCCTGCTCAAGCACCGGCAACATCGCCGGCGCTTCTTCACGACGACTCGCGCGCAAAGCAAAGGCGCCACGCACCACGCTGAACAGCGTGCATTCGCGGCCGGTCTTGTTCAAAAAGTCCTTGAGGCGCCAGGCGCTGACTTTGCGCACCTGTTTCTCCAGGGCTTCCAGCGGCAGGGCGTGCTCGCCGTTGCTCAGCAGGTAGTACACCAGCAGTTCTTCGGTAAACGGCTCGAGGTTTTTTGGCAACTGAGCGAAAAACACCCCGAGGTTTTCCAGCACGCGGTTGCGCGACAGCGGCTTGCCGGCCTCTTCGACGCGAATCCCGGCACCGTCGATCAAATACAGCTTGCCGTTCTGGCGCAGCAGGTTGTCCAGGTGCAGGTCTTCCTGCCACAGCCCTTTGGTGTGCATCTGCGCTATCGCACCCAGCGCTTCAGCCAGCACGGCGGTTTGTTCGTCAGCCAACGGCGGCAACGCTTCGACGGCGTGCCAGGCATCTGCCAAGCTCTCGGCGCCCTCGATGAATTCGAACAGCAGCCAGCCGCCCTCGCCTTCCTGCAAGCCATCGGCCAACAACAATGGCGTGGTCAGGCCTTGCTCGGCCAGCAAACGCACGCCGCTGAGTTCACGCTGGAAGTGCCGCGCGGCCTTGCTGCCCACCAATAACTTGGCCAGTACCGGACGCCCGCGCCATACCGCTGCGCCGACATACCGCTCGCCCGGCAACACGCGCAGCAGGCTGAGCAGTTGCAGTTGGCCAGGGCCTGCGGCATCCGCCAGGTCCAGGGTAAGGGGCAGGCTCGGGGTGCGGCCGGCGCTTTTCAGCTCGGACAGGCGCATCAACGGTTCTCCTTGTGGCTACGTCGGGCCGTCAGGCGCTGCAGCCAACTGCCGACCAGTGCACTGTCCTCAGGCTGATCGAGGTAAGCGGCCAACAGCTGACGCACCTGCGCGTCCGACCACTGCGGCGCCCGGCGCAACAGCGGCTCGAGGTCCTTGACCCGGTCACGCCAGCCAAACAGCAACGGGCGGGTTTTCTCCAGGTCGATCAATTGCGCGGCATAACCGTCACCGGTCGCCTGCAGGAAAATATGCTTGGGGTAAAAACAGCCGTGCACCTGGCCGACGCTGTGCAGCCGGCGTGCCAGTTGGCCGCAGGCCAGCAGGATTGCACAGTGCTGGGCGTCGCTCAGTTGCGACCACTGCTCCAGCAAGGAATCCAGGTCATTCCAACCGTCGAGCGCGCGGGTCAGCAGCATCGCGCGGTGCTCGCCAGCGACCTTGCGCTCCCCGTAGAACGCCGCCTGCAACGCTGGAATGCCAAGGGTGCGGTAACGGCTGATATTGCGAAATTCGCGGGAAAAACTCGGCTCGCCAAACGGACGGTGCAGGCTGCGCGTCAGGTAGTTGCTCTGGCGCTTGAGGTAGTAGCCGTGGCCGTCGAGCTCCAGGCGAAACACACTGCTCCAGCCGCCACGGCTGGTATTGGGCTCGTCCACCGCCTCCAGCTGCTTGGCCCACAAGGCGTCGAACGTCGCCAGGCCGTTGCGCTCCAGCAGCGCACGGTCTTCAGCCGCCAGGAAATCACTCATTCGCGTCCCTCGAAAAACTTCACCACGTGGCGAATACGCCGTTTGTCCGACGCACTCAGGTGCCGGCTCTGACGGTACTGCAGGTAGAAGCGCAGGCGCTGGGTGGCGGACAGGTGATACTTGGCCACCTTGTCCAGGCAGGCCAGGTCTTTAGTGATACGGTACTTGAGCCAGAACCCGCGCCAGAAATCGCCGTTGGGGCAATCGATCAGGTACAGCGTGGACTGGTCGTCGATCAGCAGGTTGCGCCACTTCAAGTCGTTATGGGTAAAGCGGTGATCGTGCATGGTGCGCGTGTATTCGGCGAGCTGGCGGCTCACCGCGTCGACCCACTTGGGGTCGCGCAGGCGTGCATCGTTACGCTCGGCCAATACCGAAAGGTCTTCGGTTTTCGGCAACTCGCGCGTGATCATCGCGCCGCGCTCGTAGGCCAGGCCCTTACGCTCCAGCCCCCAGGCCACGACGTCAGCGGTGGGAATGCCCCACTTGGCGAAACGCTTGAGGTTCTGCCATTCGGACTTGACCCGCGGCTTGCCCAGGTAACGCCGCAGGCCCTTGCCGGCGCCGGTGTAGCGCTTGACGTAGTAATTGATCCCGCCGCGCTCCACGCGGATCACTTCCGACAACGGGTCGCGGGTCAGCCGCTCGCCTTGCAGGGCGAATACCGCTTCGAGGCTTCCAAAATCATCCGCCAGGGTGGCGTAAGCAGGTTCCAGGTTCCAACCCGCCATCAGATCGCGTCCCCATAACGTTGCTTGCGCGCATACAGCTTGTCGGCCTTGCGCTGCATCAGGCTCAACGATGCCGATTGCTCGGCCAGGATCTGGCGCAATGGCTGGCGGAAGTAACCCTTGAGGAAGCGCAGTTTGTCGCGACGGGTCAGGCCGATCTCCAGCGCCGAGTAGTACAGCGCGGACAGGTCCTTGTCGCGCCAGCGCAACGGCAGATGGGCACGCAGTTGGGCGCGGTGCAGGTCGATCACCGACAGCTTGATGTTGTTCGCATCAATGGGGCTGGAGGTGTCCAGCAAGAAGTGGCACAGGTAGCAATCGCGGTGATTGACGCCACCCCGGTGCATGTCGCCGACCATGCGCGCCAACTCGGCCGTGAGGGCGTGGCGCAACGCAGGTGTTGGCGGTTCGGCGACCCAGTTAAGGGTCACGTCTTCGAGGCTGATGGTCGGCGCCAGCTCTTCGGTGATGATGAACGAGTGCTGGTCTGCCGGGTTGCTGCCTTTTTCGCCGAAGGCCACGCCGGTCATGGTCGGTACGCCAAGCGCCTGCAAGCGGTGGATGGCGTCCCACTCCAGGCCGGCACCCAGTACCGGCAACTTGGCGGTGATCAGGTTCTTGAAGATTTCCGCCCAACCAATGCCGCGGTGGATTTTCACAAAATACGGGCGGCCAGCGACCTCGGTGCGCAACGTGCGACGCGCCGCCAACTCACGGAAGACCTGGCCTTGCAGTTTCTCGACTTCGGCAAAGGCATCAAGCCCGGCCCACAACGTCTTGAACGGTTCGGCAAGAATCAATTTCATCGTTTTGGCTCCGCCAGAATCACATCCGCAGCGTGCTGCGGCATGCTGTAGAGGTCGGCCGTCTCGGCAAAGGCCAACCCATTGCGGCTCCAGGCCGCGCGCTGTGCAGTGTCGGTGAGCATGTGCGTCAGGTACTGGTTGAGCTGGCTCTGCTCGAACGGCTCGTCCAGCACCAGGCCGCTGTCGGCTTCGGCAATGTAATGGGCATACCCACACACGGCCGAGACCAGCACCGGCAACCCGGCCACCAGGGCTTCGAGCAATACGGTACCGGTGTTTTCGTTGTACGCCGGGTGGATCAACAGGTCGGCGCCCAGCAGGAAACGCGGGATATCGCTGCGGCCCTTGAGGAACTGCACGTTGTCCCCCAGCCCCAGCGTCGCGCTTTGCAGTTGGAATACTTTGGGGTCGTCCTGGCCGATTACAAACAGGCGCGTGCGTTTTTTCAGCTCAGACGGCAGCGCGGCCACGGCCTTGAGGCTGCGGTCGACGCCTTTGGTCTTGAAGCCCGAGCCGATTTGCACCAGCAGCAGGTCGTCGTCGCCGAGGTTGAATTCCTGACGGAAACCCTCGCGAATCTCGGCGGCATTCGGCGGCGCACGGCGGTCCTGGGCAATGCCCGGCGGCAGCAGGTGGAAGCGCTCCAGCGGCGTGTCGTAATGCTTGATGAACAGCGGTTGCTGCACTTCGGAAATCATCAAGACCTCCGTCTTGGCGTCCTTGGCGAACACCGCACGCTCGTACTCGGCGAAGTGCTTGTAGCGACCAAAATAGCGGTAGAGCGAGTGGCGCAGGTTTTGCGCCTTGTCTTCAAAGCAGCCGTCGGCGGCGTAGTACACATCCAGGCCGGGCATCTTGTTGAAGCCAATCAAACGATCAACCGGGCGCTTGGCCAGGTCGGCTTCCATCCAGGCGCTGAGCTTTTCATTGCGCCGATGGTTGAAGAACGCCTTGACCGGCGCCACCAGCACTTCGAAGCCAGGCGGGATGTCGCCTTCCCAGATCAACGTGTACACACGAATCTGATGGCCGCGCTGCTGGCACTCCAGGGCGATGCGCATGAAGTCACGCTGCAGGCCACCGAAGGGGAAGTATTTGTACAGAACAAAAGCCAGTTGCATCAGTGCAGCTCCTCAGCCAATAACAACGTGCTCAGTCGGCTGGCCACACGCTCAGGGTTCAGGCGCGTGAAGCACAGGGGCGACTCGCGCTTGAGGTCGAACCGACGCAGGTCGTCGGCCGTCGGTTGGTAGGTACAGTGTTTTTGCAGGCACGGTGCGCAGGGGAAGTCACTCGCCAGATGAATCTGGCCCTTGCCGTAGGCGCCGGTGAGCCCGGGGTTGGTCGGGCCGAACAGGGAAATGGTCGGCACATCCAGCGCGGCAGCGAGGTGACCGAGACCGGTGTCCACCGCCACACAAGCACGAGCGCCGGCCAATACACGGGCGACACCGGCCAGGTTCAATTTGGGCAGTACTTCAGCGTTTTGCAGGCCCTGGGCCAGGCGCTCGGCGCGGGCCTTTTCATCAGCGGTGCCCCACGGCAACTTCACGTCCACGCCCAGTCGCCCCATGCGTTCGGCCAGCTCACGCCAATAGGCTTCGGGCCAATGCTTGGTGTCCCAGGTGGTGCCGTGCAGCAGCAACACGAACGGTTTTTTCGGCGGCAGGCCGAGCAATTTGTCGACACTCAGGCCATAGTCGCCCAGGCCTTTGGGCAAGTCGTAGCCGAGGGCGACGGCAAACAACTGGCGCAGGCGCTCCACCGCATGTTGCCCACGGGCCACGGCCAGGCGCCGGGAATAGAAGCGCGCGGCGATGGGCTCGCGGGCCGAGTGCTTGTCGAAACCCGCCACCGGTGCCCGCACATAGCGGGTCAGCCAGGCGCTTTTGAGCAGGCCCTGGGCGTCGATCACCAAGTCGTATTTGGTCGACTGGATGCGTTGCTTGAAACGCCGCCATTCGCCACTTTTAAGGGTCTGCCAGAGGTTTTTGCGCCAGCGGCGGATCGCCACCGGGATCACCTTGTCGACCGCCGGATGCCAGGTGGGAATCTCGGCGAAGCCTTCTTCCACCACCCAGTCGAATTGAATGCCGGGGATCGCCCGCGCGGCATCGGTCAGTGCCGGCAAGGCATGGATCACGTCGCCCAGGGATGAGGTCTTGATTACCAGTACGCGCAAACTATCGGACCTCGACCGCAGAGCCCTGCAACCGCTGCAAGGCCTCGTTCACCGGCTGCGGCAGCAACTGGCGCATGCAGTTGTAGTGGCCGAAACGGCAGGTGCGATCAAAACACGGGCTGCAATCCAGGCCCAGGCGTACCACTTCGACCTGGTCGGCCAATGGCGGGGTGAACCCCGGCGAGGTGGAACCGTATACCGCGACCAGCGGGCGGTTCAGCGCGGCAGCCACGTGCATCAGCCCGGAGTCGTTGGACACCACCGAATCGGCGCAGGACAACAAGTCGATGGCCTCGGCCAGGGACGTGTCGCCGCTGAGGTTCACCGCCTCTTCGCGCAGACCGGGGATCAGGCGCTGGCGAATGTCTTCACCCACCGGGTGGTCCTTCTTCGAACCAAACAGCCACACCTGCCAGCCTTCGCGGATCTTGGCCTCGGCGACCTTGGCGTAGTGTTCCGACGGCCAGCGCTTGGACTCGCCAAACTCGGCGCCGGGGCACAGCGCCAGGACCGGACGATCAAGTGCCAGGCCGAACTTGGCCAGGGCCGCGTCGCGGCTCACCGGGTCAATTTGAAGGCTGGGGCGCGGGTACGGCTTGGGCAACTCGGCGCCCGGCTCGTACGCCAGGGCCATGAAGCGTTCGATCATCAGCGGGTAGCGGGCTTTATCCAGCGTGCGCACATCATTGAGCAGCACGTAACGAAACTCGCCACGCCAGCCGGTGCGTTTTGGGATGCCGGCAAAATACGGCACCAGCGCCGATTTGAGCGAGTTGGGCAGCAGGATTGCCTGGTCGTATTGCCCCGCCAGGGATTTACCGATGCGACGGCGGGTCGCCAGTTCCAGGGCACCGTGGCCGAGCGGAAAGCTCAAGGCCTTGCGCACCTCGGGCATGCGCTCGAGGATCGGCCGGCTCCACTCGGGGGCGAGCACGTCGATCTGGCAGTCCGGGTAGCGCATACGCAAACACTGGAACAGTGTCTGCGCCATCACCATGTCACCGACCCAACTGGGCCCAACGATCAGAATATTCATGTAGTTTCCACAAACGATGCGGGGAGGCTTATGCCTCCCCGCCCTAATAGTGTTTCAGCTCAACCCCAGCGCCTGCCAGATTCGCATCACTTGGCGCCGTTCGTCGGCGAACTGATCCCCGGCCACCGTACCGGCCTCGTTCTGCAAGGCCTGGCGGTGTGCAGCGGAACGGTAGGCCTTATACACCTCACGCAGCAAATGGGCATCGGCGGCGGGCATCAAACCCACCTGCTCCAAGCCTTCCAGAATGCGGATATTGTCGGTGTAGCGCAGCAACGATGGATGCTGCGCAGACCACGCCAAAGCCGCGTATTGCACCATAAATTCAATATCGACGATACCTCCGGCGTCCTGCTTGAGGTCGAACGCCGCCGTGGCTTCAAAGGCGTTGGCGCCGGTGCCGGCCGTCGTGGCCTTGGTGCCCAGGTTGTCACGCATTTTCGCGCGCATCTCGCTGACCTCCTGGCGCAGCTTCGCCAAGTCCCTTTCGCGCCCCAATACTTTAGCCCGCACCTGCTCGAACGCCTGGCCCACGTCCTGGCTGCCGACCAGCACCCGCGCGCGGATCAGGGCCTGATGTTCCCAGGTCCAGGCTTCATTTTGTTGATAACGATCAAATGCGCCCAATGAACTGACCAACAGCCCGGACGCGCCGGAAGGTCGCAGGCGCATGTCCACTTCATACAGCTGGCCCGAGTTGGTCTGGGTGGTCAGCAGGTGAATGATGCGCTGGCCCAGGCGCGTGAAAAACTGCGCACCGTCGATCGGCTTGGCGCCATCGGTTTCAGCCTGCGGGTCGCCGTCATGGATAAACACCAGGTCCAGGTCCGAACCATGCCCCAGTTCGATCCCGCCGACTTTCCCATAACCGACAATGATGAACCCAGGATCGCACAGGGTGCCGTCCAACCGCTGCGGCGAGCCGTGGCGCGCAACGGTCTGGCGCCAGGCCAGGGCCAGCACTTGCTCGAGGATGGCCTCGGCGAGCCAGGTGAGATAGTCACTGACTTTCATCAGTGGCAGGCTGCCGGCGATTTCCGACGCGGCCACGCGCAGGCGGTGGGCCAACTTGAAGTGACGCAGGGCTTCCATCTGTTGCTCAAGGTCATCTTCGGGGATACGCGTGAGGCGCTCGCGCAGCTCGGCGGCCAACTCCGGCGCCAACGGTGGCTTGAACAGGCGGCCTTCGTTGAGCAATTCGTCGAGCAGCAACGGGAAGCGCGTGATCTGCTCGGCGATCCACGGGCTGGCGGCGCACAGGGTCAACAGGCGACGCAGGGCGTCGGGGTTTTCCGTGAGCAGTACCAGATAGGCGGAGCGCCGGGCCACGGCTTCCACCAGCGGCAACACGCGCTCCAACACCAGGTCCGGGTTGGCATGTTCGACGGCCTGGGCGAGCAGGCGCGGGATAAATGCATCCAGGCGTTCGCGGCCCAGGCGCTGCATGGCACGCAATTGCGGGCTGTTGCGCAGGCCGGTCAGCGCTTTGAGGGCCTTGGTCGCATCGCTGAAGCCGCCTTCGGCCAATTGGCGGCACGCAGCTTCGTCGTCTTGGGATTCTTCCCACAGCGGCAACCACTCACCGCCCACGACCAGTTCGCTCTCTTCACCCTCTTCTTCGTCTGGATCGGCAATGACTTGGCGGAAGTGCCAGTCCACCCGCCCGCGCCAGTACATCAGGCGCTCATGAAACGCGGCCCAGTCGGCGAACCCCAGCATAAAGGCAATGCGCGCCTGATCTTCCGGGTCGTCCGGGAGCATTTGCGTCTGGCGGTCGGCGATCGCCTGGATGGCATGTTCGGTGTAACGCAGGAATTCATAGCCATTGCGCAACTCGGCAATCACCGCCGGTGGCAAGTAACCCTGGCCCTCCAGCGTGCCGAGCACCTTGAGCAGCGGCCGCTGTTGCAGGCTGAGGTCGCGGCCGCCATGGATCAGTTGGAATGCCTGGGCGATAAATTCCACTTCGCGGATGCCGCCCGAGCCCAGCTTGATATTGTCGGCCATGCCTTTGCGCCGCACTTCCTGCTGGATCAACTGCTTCATGGTGCGCAGCGCTTCGATGGCGGAAAAGTCCAGGTAACGGCGGTAAACGAAGGGCCGCAGCATGTCGAGCAGTTGCGCACCGGCCACCTGGTCGCCGGCAACCACGCGCGCCTTGATCATGGCGTAGCGTTCCCAGTCACGCCCCTGGTCCTGGTAATACTGTTCCAGCGCGTTGAAGCTGAGCACCAGCGCGCCCGCCGAACCATAAGGACGCAGGCGCATATCGACGCGGAATACGAAGCCGTCGACGGTCATCGGGTCAAGGGCCTTGATCAATTTTTGACCAAGGCGGATAAAAAATTCCTGGTTGTCCAGGGCGCGTTTGACGCCGACGGTTTCGCCGCCCTCAGGGTAGGCGAAGATCAGGTCGATATCCGACGAGAGGTTCAGCTCCACCGCACCGAGCTTGCCCATGCCGAGGATCACCATGTGCTGCGGCTCGCCGCTGCGCCGCCCGGTAGGCGTGCCGAACTGTACGCAATGGCGCAGGTACAGCCACTGGTAAGCCTGGTCGATGCTTGCATCGGCCATGTCGGAGAGGTCACGGCAGGTTTGCACCAGGTCAGCCTGGCGGGTCAGGTCGCGCCAGATGATGCGCACCTGCTGGCGCGTGCGCTGGCGACGCAGGACACGGCCCAGTTGGTCTTCTGTTTCTGCTTGTTGCACGGCGCCAGCAATCTGCCCACACAGCTCGCCGGGCGCGAAACCACGGTCCAACTCGCCCCAGGCCACCAGTTCGAGCAACATCAAAGGGTCACGAACACTCTGTTCAATCACGAAATCACTGGCGGCGCACACGCGGGTGAAGTCGGCCCACCGTTGCGGCGTCCACGCAGAAAGTCCATGATCGTCGTCCAGCGCGGCCACGGCGTCACGAAATGACTGCTCGGCCCGCTGGGCTTTTGGCAAGAGAATGGCCGGCAGTTCGGCCAGTGTTGGCAGGCTCATGGTCTATCCTTGATCGGCGCGTAAATGGCTTGTTGCTGTGGACGTGATACCGGCGCTACATGAAGGACTGTCGAACAAAGGTTATAAATAGCTGAAAATTCATAGTTGTTGGCAGGGAACATTAAACTTCTACCTTTTCTTGTTCGCAAAAGATCAACAATAACGATTATGCTCACCAGCCAGACCGAGCCATACGCTCAGTCTTGTGTAGTTTTACTACTCGTATATACATTCGAAAGGCTGAAATGGCCGACGATTTGTAGTAAAACTACAGGACGCCGAAGCAACCTTCGGCCATCCAAGAATTTATGTCGTCTGCCCACAAGGCCAGTCGCAAACTTCAGGCAACCGATTCTGGTAGCCTTTCCGCCCTGGAGCAAGCCATGCAAGACCTCGATCCCGTCGAAACCCAGGAATGGCTGGACGCCCTGGAATCGGTTCTCGACAAAGAAGGCGAAGACCGTGCTCACTACCTGATGACCCGTATGGGCGAACTCGCGACCCGCAGCGGCTCGCAACTGCCTTACGCCATCACTACGCCATACCGCAACACCATCCCCGTTACCCACGAAGCACGCATGCCTGGCGACCTGTTCATGGAACGCCGCATTCGCTCGCTGGTACGTTGGAACGCCATGGCGATGGTAATGCGCACGAACTTGAAAGATTCGGACCTGGGCGGTCACATCTCCAGCTTCGCTTCCAGCGCAACCCTGTATGACATCGGCTTCAACTACTTCTTCCAGGCCCCGACCGACGAACACGGCGGCGACCTGATCTACTTCCAGGGCCACACCTCCCCAGGCGTCTACGCCCGTGCGTTCATGGAAGGCCGCATCACCGAAGAACACATGAACAACTTCCGCCAGGAAGTGGACGGTAACGGCCTGTCGTCGTACCCGCACCCTTGGCTGATGCCTGATTTCTGGCAGTTCCCGACCGTTTCCATGGGTCTGGGTCCAATTCAAGCGATCTACCAGGCACGTTTCATGAAGTACCTGGAAGCCCGTGGCTTCATCCCTGAAGGCAAGCAGAAAGTCTGGTGCTTCCTGGGCGACGGCGAGTGCGACGAGCCGGAATCCCTGGGCGCTATCTCCCTGGCCGGCCGCGAGAAGCTCGACAACCTGATCTTCGTCATCAACTGCAACCTGCAGCGCCTCGACGGCCCGGTTCGCGGCAACGGCAAGATCATCCAGGAACTCGAAGGCGTGTTCCGCGGTGCTCAGTGGAACGTGACCAAAGTCATCTGGGGCCGTTTCTGGGACCCACTGCTGGCCAAGGACGTCGACGGTATCCTGCAACGTCGCATGGACGAAGTCATCGACGGCGAGTACCAGAACTACAAGGCCAAAGACGGCGCGTTCGTGCGTGAACACTTCTTCAACACGCCTGAACTCAAGGCGATGGTTGCCGACCTGTCCGACGACGAGATCTGGAAGCTCAACCGTGGCGGCCACGACCCGTACAAGGTCTACGCGGCGTACCACGAAGCGGTCAACCACAAAGAACAACCCACCGTCATCCTGGCCAAGACCATCAAGGGTTATGGCACCGGTGCCGGCGAAGCGAAGAACACTGCGCACAACACCAAGAAAGTCGACGTCGACAGCCTGAAGTTGTTCCGCGACCGCTTCGACATCCCGGTCAAGGACGAAGAGCTGGAAAACCTGCCGTTCTTCAAGCCGGAGCCGAACAGCGCCGAAGCCCGTTACCTGAGCGAGCGTCGTGCCGCACTGGGCGGTTTCGTGCCACAGCGCCGCGCCAAGTCCTTCGACATTCCTACACCGCCACTCGATACCCTCAAGGCTATCTTGGACGGCTCGGGCGACCGTGAAATCTCCACCACCATGGCCTTCGTGCGGATCCTCGCGCAGCTGGTCAAGGACAAGGAAATCGGTTCGCGCATCGTGCCGATCATCCCGGACGAAGCCCGTACCTTCGGTATGGAAGGCATGTTCCGTCAGTTGGGCATCTACTCCTCCGTCGGCCAGCTCTACGAGCCAGTCGATAAAGACCAAGTGATGTTCTACAAGGAAGACAAGAAGGGCCAGATCCTCGAAGAAGGCATCAACGAAGCGGGCGCCATGAGCTCCTTCATCGCTGCCGGTACTTCGTACTCCAGCCACAACCAACCGATGCTGCCGTTCTACATCTTCTACTCGATGTTCGGCTTCCAGCGTATCGGCGACCTGGCGTGGGCAGCTGGCGACAGCCGTACCCGTGGCTTCCTGATCGGCGGCACCGCCGGCCGTACCACGCTGAACGGCGAAGGCCTGCAACACGAAGACGGTCACAGCCACATCCTGGCTGCCACCATCCCGAACTGCCGCACCTTTGATCCAACCTACGGCTACGAGCTGGCGGTGATCATCCAGGACGGCATGAAGAAGATGACCGAAGAGCAGCAGGACGTTTTCTACTACATCACCGTGATGAACGAGTCCTACCAGCAGCCAGCCATGCCGGCCGGTGTCGAGGAAGGCATCATCAAGGGCATGTACCTGCTCGAAGAAGACACCAAGGAAGCAGCGCACCACGTACAGCTGATGGGCTCCGGCACCATCCTGCGTGAAGTGCGTGAAGCGGCGAAGATCCTGCGTGACGAGTTCAACGTCGGCGCTGACGTGTGGAGCGTTACCAGCTTCAACGAACTGCGTCGCGACGGCCTGGCCGTAGAGCGCAACAACCGCCTGCACCCAGGCCAGAAGCCACAACTGAGCTATGTCGAAGAATGCCTGAACGGCCGTAAAGGTCCGGTCATCGCGTCCACCGACTACATGAAGCTGTTTGCTGAACAAATTCGCCAGTGGGTCCCGTCCAAGGAATTCAAAGTCCTGGGCACCGACGGTTTCGGCCGCAGTGACAGCCGCAAGAAGCTGCGTCACTTCTTCGAAGTTGACCGTCACTTCGTGGTGTTGGCAGCCCTGGAAGCCTTGGCTGACCGTGGTGAGATCGAACCTAAGGTGGTGGCTGACGCTATCGTCAAGTTCGGGATCAACCCGGAAAAACGCAACCCACTGGACTGCTGAGGAGACTTTTTGTGAGCGAACTCATTCGCGTACCTGACATCGGCAGCGGTGAAGGTGAAGTAATCGAGCTGTTTGTGAAGGTCGGCGACACCGTCGAAGCCGACCAGAGCATCCTGACCCTGGAGTCGGACAAGGCGAGCATGGAAATCCCTGCTCCCAAGGCCGGCGTGGTCAAGAGCCTGAAAGTGAAGCTGGGCGACCGCCTGAAAGAAGGCGACGAACTGCTGGAACTGGAAATCGAAGGGGCTGCTGATGCAGCGCCTGCGGCGGCGCCTGCCGCCGCTGCCGCACCCGCGCCTGCTGCTGAAAAACCTGCTGCTGCCGAGGCCCCTGCAGCCTCTGCGGCTGCAGAACCTGCCGCCGCCAGCGTTCAGGACATCCACGTCCCGGACATCGGCTCGTCGGGCAAGGCCAAGATCATCGAGCTGCTGGTCAAGGTCGGCGACACCGTCGAAGCCGACCAGTCGCTGATCACCCTGGAGTCCGACAAGGCCTCCATGGAAATCCCTTCGCCGGCCGCCGGCGTGGTGGAAAGCATCGCGGTCAAGCTG
Organism: Pseudomonas fluorescens group sp.; assembly: GCF_020093335.1. Classification (NCBI taxonomy): domain Bacteria; kingdom Pseudomonadati; phylum Pseudomonadota; class Gammaproteobacteria; order Pseudomonadales; family Pseudomonadaceae; genus Pseudomonas; species Pseudomonas fluorescens group sp. The sequence continues at coordinate 84,811 of NZ_JAIOKW010000013.1, forward strand.
GAAGACGAAGTCGGCACCGGTGACTTCATCCTCAAGCTGAAAGTACAAGGCGCTGCGCCTGCAGCCGCTCCAGCACCGGCCGCCGCTCCGGCTGCCAAGGCTGAAGCTGCTCCGGCTGCTGCCGCCCCTGCGCCTGCTGCAAAAGCTGAGGCCGCTCCGGCCCCTGCTGCTGCCGCGCCTGCGCCAAGTGGTGCCAAGGTTCACGCCGGTCCTGCCGTGCGTCAATTGGCCCGTGAATTCGGCGTTGAGCTGAATGCTGTGTCGGCAACCGGCCCTCACGGCCGCGTGCTGAAGGAAGACGTGCAGGTCTACGTCAAATCCATGATGCAAAAAGCCAAGGAAGCGCCGGCTGCCAGTGGCGCTACCGGTGGTTCGGGCATTCCGCCAATCCGCACCGTGGACTTCAGCCGCTTCGGCGAAACCGAAGAAGTGCCGATGACCCGCCTGATGCAAATCGGCGCGTCGAGCCTGCACGCGAGCTGGCTGAACATCCCGCACGTGACTCAGTTCGACCAGGCCGACATCACCGACCTGGAAGCTTTCCGCGTTGCGCAGAAAGCCGTGGCCGAGAAGGCCGGCGTGAAACTGACCGTGCTGCCACTGCTGCTCAAGGCGTGTGCGCACCTGCTCAAGGAACTGCCGGACTTCAACAGTTCGCTGGCGCCAAGCGGCAAGGCGATCATTCGCAAGAAATACGTACACATCGGCTTTGCGGTCGACACCCCGGAAGGCCTGCTGGTACCGGTCATCAAGAACGTCGACCAGAAGAGCCTGCTGCAGCTTGCCGCTGAGGCTGCTGCGCTGGCTGCCAAGGCCCGCGACAAGAAGCTCACCGCAGACGATATGCAGGGCGCATGCTTCACCATCTCCAGCCTCGGTCACATTGGCGGCACTGGCTTCACGCCAATCGTCAACGCGCCGGAAGTGGCGATCCTGGGTGTGTCCAAGGCCACTATCCAGCCAGTGTGGGACGGTAAAGCGTTCCAACCGAAGCTGATGCTGCCACTGTCGTTGTCCTACGATCACCGCGTGATCAACGGCGCCGCAGCTGCACGCTTCACGCAGCGCCTGAGCCAACTGCTGAACGACATCCGCACTATCCTGCTGTAAGCCACAGCGGCCTCCTCCGCACCGAGGAGGCCTGTCGGCAACGATTTTCGAGCGCCACGCTCGTACCTCAACCCCGCCACTTGGCGGGGCTTTTTTTGCCTGCGTTCCGCGCCTGAATTTGGACAATACAAACAGGTTTGTACACCTTCCATCGCTCCGATTGAAGAAACCCCTCACGCGGCCGATAACCCCCTTATAGCACTTAGCCTTCATCCTCTCTTGTCAGCCCGCGCCGCATGATGCAACCTTGCCGCAGGCAACCGAAAAGAGGGCGTGAGCCCGGCGCCAAGTGCGTTATTTCAAGTGAGTCTCCCCATGAAAAGCCAGCCCGATGTCGCCCGAATGGCGGCCGAGGTAGTGACGCAGTTACCGGTGCCTTCGCGCCTCGGTATGCTGCGTTTCGAGCGGCTTAATGAGGCAAGCTGGGCCCTTCTTTACCTCGACCCCAATTGCGAACGCCAATTCGGCCTGTCAGCCGTCGAGCTTTGCGCCCTGATCGGTACGCCATATGCCAGCCTGATGGAGCCCCAGGCGCGCTACGAATTGCACGACACCATCCAGCAGCAACTGGCCCTGAGCCCTCACTATCTGGTGCGCTACACCCTTCACACCAGCGACGGCCCACTGAGCCTGCTGGAAATGGGCGAAGCCTACAAACAACACAATCGCCATCTGCTGCGCGGCTACCTGATGGTGGTCGATGGCCTGTTCAGTGAAATCCCCACTGCCGTTCCCACGGCAGACCTGGAAAACCAGAACAGTCGCCTGCAGATCGCCCTGGAGCTCAACCAGCGCGCCCAACAGGAACAGCTGCAGCATCTGGAGCGAGTCCGCGCCCAACAGGAGTTGATCCTGCTGCTGGCCCGACAGCGCTACACCACCCATAACTCGTTGCAAGAAGCGGCGGAGCTGATCACCCGCAGCGCCTGTGACATCTACCGGATCGACTGCGCCAGCATCTGGAACCTCGAAGGCCAACGCCTGGTGCCCATCTCGGCCTACCACCGCGACGACCAGCAGCACCACCTGCCCGAATCCATTGACGCAAGCTGCTTCCCGGATTACCTCGAAGCCCTGCACACCAGCCGCGCCATTGACGCCACCAACGCCTTACGCGATCCGCGTACCCGGGAAATGGCCGAGAACAAAGACATTCACGCCATGCTCGACGCGAGCATCCGCGTCGATGGCCAGGTAGTCGGCGTGCTGTGCCTGGAACAAAGCGGCTGCACGCGCGCCTGGCAGGCCGATGAAATTGCCTTTGCCGGCGAGCTGGCGGACCAGTTCGCGCAAGTCATCAACAACCACAACCGCCGCACCGCCACCAGCGCCCTGCACCTGTTCCAGCGCGCCGTGGAGCAAAGTGCCAACGCCTTTCTGCTGGTCAACTGCGACGGCGTGGTGGAGTACGTCAACCCGAGCTTCACCGCGATCACCCAGTACAGCGCCGAAGAGGTCCACGGCCACCGCCTGGCGCAATTGCCGGCACTGGAGAACCTCAGCGAATTGCTTTTCGACGCACCGTCGAGCCTCGCCAAGAGCAACAGCTGGCAGGGTGAATTCAAGAGCCGGCGCAAGAACCTCGAACCCTACTGGGGCCAGTTGTCGATTTCCAAGGTGTACGGCGACAACCGAGAGCTGACGCATTACATCGGCATCTACGAAGACATCACCCAAACCAAGCTGGCCCAGCAGCGCATCGAGCGCCTGGCCTACACCGACAACCTGACCAACCTGGGCAACCGCCCGGCGTTCATCCGCAACCTCGATGAACGCTTTGCACGTGACAGCGACAGCCCGATCAGCCTGTTGCTGGTGGACATCGACAACTTCAAGCGCATCAACGACAGCCTCGGCCACCAGACCGGCGACAAACTGTTGATCAGCCTCGCCCGCCGTTTGCGCAATAGCCTGAGTACCGGCGGCAGCCTGGCGCGCTTTGCCAGTAACGAGTTTGCGGTGTTGCTCGACGATACCGACCTGGAGACCGGCCAACTGGTGGCCAGCCAACTGCTGGCGACCCTCGACAAACCGATGTTCGTCGACAACCAATTGATCAGCGTCACCGGCTCCGTGGGCCTGGCCTGTGCGCCGCTGCATGGCCGCGACCCGCAAACCCTGATGCGCAACGCCGGCCTGGCCCTGCACAAGGCCAAGGCCAACGGCAAACACCAGGTACAAGTGTTTACCGAAGCGCTGAACGCCGAGGCCAGCTACAAGCTGTTCGTCGAGAACAACTTGCGCCGCGCCCTCACCCAGAACGAATTGGACGTGTTCTACCAGCCCAAGCTGTGCCTGCGCAGCGGCCGCCTGTTGGGCATGGAAGCACTGTTACGCTGGAACCATCCGGAAAAGGGCATGATCCGCCCCGACCAATTCATCAGCGTGGCGGAAGAGACTGGCCTGATCATCCCCATCGGCAAATGGATTGCGCGCCAGGCTTGCCGCATGAGCCGGCAGTTGACCGCCGCAGGCATGGGCAACCTGCAGGTGGCGATCAACCTGTCACCCAAGCAGTTCTCCGACCCGGACCTGGTGGCCTCGATTGCCACGATCCTCAAGGAAGAACGGCTGCCGGCCAACCTGCTGGAGCTGGAGCTGACCGAAGGCTTGCTGCTGGAGGCCACAGAAGACACGCGCCTGCAACTCGACCAGCTGAAAAGCTTCGGCCTGACCCTGGCCATGGACGACTTCGGCACCGGTTACTCGTCGCTGAGCTACTTGAAAAAATTCCCCATCGATATCATCAAGATCGATCGCAGCTTCATCCACGAAATCCCGGATAACCAGGACGACATGGAAATCACCTCCGCCGTGATCGCCATGGCCCACAACCTCAAGCTCAAGGTCGTGGCCGAAGGCATCGAGACCGCCGAGCAACTGGCGTTCCTGCGCCGGCATCGTTGCGACGTGGGCCAGGGTTACCTGTTCGACCGGCCAATCCCCGGCGCAGAGCTACTGGCGATGCTCAAACGTTACCCGCGCGGGCCAATCGCCTGACAGCGTCGTAACACTCGGGCACACTGGCGGTCTGAATCTTTACTGCTAACTCAACCTGACGAGAGGACTGATCATGGTCTTGCGCTCGGAAATTCTGGTGAACAAAAACGTGCTGCCTACTCAAGAACAAGCTCTGCCTGGTCGTGAAACCCCAATGGCGCTGCCAGAGACGCACTTCGTCAACGGCAACCCGCTGCTGGGTCCGTTCCTCGATGACGTCGGCTTTGCAATCTTCGGCCTGGGTTGTTTCTGGGGCGCCGAGCGCAAGTTCTGGCAACGCGACGGCGTGGTCAGCACCGTGGTCGGTTACGCCGGCGGCTATACGCCGAACCCGACCTATGAAGAAGTCTGCTCGGGCCTGACCGGCCACAGCGAAGTGGTGCTGGTGGTGTATGACCAGGCCAAGGTGAAATACGAAGACCTGCTGAAAATGTTCTGGGAACTGCACAACCCGACCCAGGGCATGCGCCAGGGCAACGACATCGGCAGCCAGTACCGTTCGGTGATCTATGCGACCACCCCGGAGCAACTGGCGGCGGCAAAGGCCAGTGCCGAGGCTTATCAAGGTGAATTGACCAAGGCCGGCCTGGGTGTGATAACCACAGAGATCGAAGAGGCGCCGACGGTGTACTTCGCCGAAACGTATCACCAGCAGTACCTGGCGAAGAATCCGCAGGGCTATTGCGGGATCGGCGGCACGGGCGTGACCTGCCCAATCTGACGCTATACCCAGACGAACAGGGTCATGTAGTGAGCGGGCTTGCCCCGCGCTGGACTGCGAAGCAGCCCCAACACCTCACACTGCGGTTTACCTGAAACATCTCAGTGGATTTATTGGGGCTGCTACGCAGCCCAGCGCGGGGCAAGCCCGCTCACTACAGTTATTCAGCGATCAGCCAATCCATTTGCCACCCACCCTGGGTCTGGCCAAGCTTCTTGGACAACCACGGCAGCAGCTCACGCAGTTCCTCTTCCAGACCCCACGGCGGGTTGGCGATCGCCAGGCCCGAGCCGGTCAGGGTGTTGGGGGTGTCCAGCGGGTGCACCAGCAATTCCACACGCAACAACTTTGGTGCACCGGTACCGGCCAGGTCCTGGTAGAAACGGCGCAGCATGCGCTGGTCCTTGACCGGGTACCAGATGGCCGCGACGGTCTGGCGCATGCGGCCCACGGCTTCCTTGAGGGATGCGGCGCAGCGTTGCATTTCGTCGAGCTTCTCGAACGGCGGATCGATCAGCATCAACGCGCGCTTTTCCGGCACCGGCAGCAAGGCACGCGGCACATGCCAGCCTTCGCCCAGGTGCACTTTGACACGGCGATCACCCTTCATGTTGTCCTTGAGCAGCACGCCGTCTTCCGGGTGCTTTTCATTGAGCAGCACTCGGTCCTGGGGCCGCGTCAGGCGTCGCGCCAGCTCCGGCGAACCGGGGTAGTAGCGCAACTCGCCATCCGGGTTCATCTCATGCAGCACGCGCATGTAGTCGGCGGTCAGCGGCGGCAGGTCGCTTTCGCCCCACAGGCGGGCGATGCCTTCCAGGTACTCACCGGTGCGGTTGGCCTGGTCGCCCTGCAGGTCGTACAGGCCAATGCCGGCGTGGGTGTCGAGGTAGGCGAACGGCTGCTCCTTGCGCGACATCAGGGCGATGAGACGGGTCAAGGTCAGGTGTTTGAAGACATCGGCATGGTTGCCGGCGTGAAAGGCGTGACGATAATTCATGGTTGCTCCTGCGCAGGGGGCGAAGTTTACCTTTTACGCGGGCTCAAGTGCAGGGCGGCGTGCCGGGCGGTGCTTATGTCGAAAAGGCAGGCTTGCGACTGAAAAAAATCTAAATGCCGGCGCCGGGGCGGATTTATTGTGGCGATCCACCATCCAGGGAGGTCAGTAACCCCATGAAAGACGCCACCATCGCGCTGCACCACGGCTTCAAGTCGGACCCGACCACCAAGGCCGTCGCCGTGCCGATCTACCAGAACGTCGCGTTCGAATTCGACAACGCCCAGCACGGCGCCGACCTGTTCAACCTGGATGTGCCTGGCAACATCTACACGCGGATCATGAACCCCACCAATGACGTGCTGGAGCAGCGCATCGCCGCGCTCGAGGGCGGTATCGCAGGCCTGGCGGTATCGGCGGGCAGCGCGGCCATCCACTACGCGATCCAGACCCTCACCCGGGCGGGCGACAATATCGTCACCACCCCGCAGCTCTACGGCGGCACATACACCTTGTTCGCGCACTTGCTGCCGAGCTTCGGCGTCGATGTGCGTTTCGCCCGTGATGACTCTGCCGCCGCCATCGCGGAACTGATCGACGACAATACCAAGTTGGTGTACTGCGAAAGCATCGGCAACCCCGCGGGCAATATCATCGACATCGAAGCCCTGGCCAACGTCGCCCACGCCCGCGGCGTACCGCTGGTGGTGGATAACACCGTGGCCACGCCGATCCTGTGCAAGCCGATCCAGTTCGGTGCCGATATCGTGGTGCACTCGGTCACCAAATACATCGGCGGCCATGGCAACTCCCTGGGCGGCGTGATCGTCGACAGCGGCACCTTCCCCTGGACCGATTACCCGGACAAATTCCCCGGCCTCAACACCCCAGAGCCCGCTTACCACGGCGTGGTCTACACCGAAAAATTCGGCCCTGCCGCTTTCATCGCCCGCGCTCGCACCGTGCCGCTGCGCAATACCGGCGCGGCGCTGGCACCGATGAATGCCTTCCTGCTGTTGCAAGGCCTGGAAACCCTGGCACTGCGCATGGAGCGCCATACCGAAAACGCCTTGAAAGTCGCGCAGTTCCTGCAAGGGCATGCCGATGTGGAGTGGGTCAGCTACGCCGGCCTGCCGGATCATCCGCACCACGCACTGGCGCAGAAATACCTGCAGGGCAAACCCTCAGCGATCCTGTCCTTTGGTCTGAAGGGTGGCTACGACGCCGGTGTACGCTTCTATGACGCACTGCAAATCTTCAAGCGTCTGGTGAACATCGGCGACGCCAAATCCCTGGCCTGCCACCCCGCCTCCACCACCCACCGGCAGATGAACGAGCAGGAACAAGCCAAGGCCGGCGTAAAGCCGGAGATGATTCGCCTGTCGGTCGGCATTGAGGCGATTGAAGACCTACTCGAAGACCTGCAGCAGGCGCTGGGTTCAACTCAGCTCTGAGGCCAGGTAGTCGGCCAGCGCCTGATAGTGGGTATCCGCACCGCGCGCGAAGTAGGCGACCTTGTGCTGCAAGGTCGTCGGTGCACAGGCGGTGTAGAGGTCGGGTCGTTGCTCTTCGAGCCATTGCAACAGGTTGTGGATAAGGGTGTGTGGCGATTGCTCAGCCAGGTGCTCCAGTAACGCTGATGGCACTCGCCACCATGGGCTGGCCTTGGCCGCAGTGACCGGGCCCGTCGCGCCCGCCAGCGACTGGCCATTGATCAGGTAGCGCTGGAAAACCGGCAATATCTCATCACTTCGCTGCTGAATGATCGGCAGAAACTGCGCCCCATCCCAAAAGCGCAAAAACACTTCCTGGCCATCCGGTAGGAACACCTTGGTCAGGCTTTGCAGGTGTGCAATCACGCTTTCCAGCGGGCTGGACGATACGGCCAGCCAGCCCCAATCCATAGCATCAGTGGAAGCGGCCCACTCAAGGAATGGGCTGTCCGGCTCGACAACAGCCACATAGGGCATGACCTCCGCCCACGTCGCATAGGCCGTGCCGGCCCACACGGATTGTGGCGAGGTTCCGGCGGCAAGCGCTCGCCAAGCCTCCAGGGGCTTGGCGTCACTGGCAGCGCCCATGACCGCGAAGATCTGTTCACCCGCACGCAAGGGTTGAAGCATCGGCATACAGTCCTTTTAAGGTTGGGGTGCATTGCTGTGTCGGAGGAGATCGCACTGGCCGTTCTTGCAGCGCTCACACTCTTCGCAAAACGGTGCGCTACGCTTGAAGCTGGCCACTTGCACACGGCTCAGCGGCGCCGGAATCACGGCCAGTAACGTCTCTTTCACGCCAGGCATCAACGGTGCGGCCGCCGGAGCGGGCGAGCTGCCAAGCTGGATCGGCACACTGCTGAAAATCCCACCGGCCGACAGCGTAATCGACTGCCCACCCGCCTGGATCGTGACAGTCGCGCCCGCATCAATGACGACGCTTTGCCCTGCCCCTATCTGAATAGTCCGCTCGGCGCGCACCTGCTGCGAACCGGCGACCACCACGTGATCATCCTGCTTGAGCTGCGTCAGACGATTGCCGTGGGTAATGCGCTGCTCTTCACCGCGCAACTCATGGTGCGACTCGCCACCCACGGTGATACGACGCCCGTTATCGACCTGCACCTGTTGATCATGCAGTACATGCTGCGTCCAATCCCGCTGGGCGCGCAGGTAAATTTCCTCGGCGCCCTTGCGGTCCTCGATACGTAGCTCGTTGTAGCCACCGCCGCCCGGGCTGCTCTGGCTGCGCAAGATACTGCGGGTCTTGTCCGCCGGCAGGTCGAGGGGCACCTGGGTCGCCGCGTTGGGCAAACAGCCCATCACCAACGGCATGTCCATGTCGCCATTGACGAAACCCACCAGCACTTCCATGCCGACTCGCGGGATCAGCACCGAACCATAGCGATCATGCGCCCACCCACTGGCAACCCTCAGCCAGCAACTGGAATGGTCGTTATGTTCACCGGCACGGTCCCAGGCCAGTTGCACCTTGACCCGGCCGTACTCATCGCAATGGATTTCACTGTCGGCGGGGCCGGTCACCACGGCATGTTGATAACCCGAGATCACTGGGCGCGCATGCTCGTCCAGAGACGGGCGGAAAATCACGTCCCACGGCGCGGCAATAAAGTTGTTGCGATAACCCTGGCGAAAGTCCCCACCGGCGACCTCGGTCACAGCCTCTTCCAGGACTTGCGGTTGTTTACCCTCGTGGGTCACGTGTGTCGCCAACCACAGGCCATTCCAGTCTCCCCGTGGGTGGCCCGCCAGCCTGAGGAACCTGCCGCCGGCCAATGCCGGCTCATCACCGTTGCCATGGGCGATGCGGTAATCACTGCGATGACGCTCCAGGCCTCGCTGCGCAAGGTATTTGCCATGGGCGCGGTCGCTGAAATGACCGGGGTAATCCTGCGTTTCAAGCATCGGAAGCTGCTCGCCAGCGACCGCGCTTTCCAGGCCCAGGTTCGGCTTGCGAAAGTCGTAATCGCGCAGGTTCACAGCCGTGGTGCGGGTCTGCACCTGCACCGCAAACCGCTTGATTGCCGGGGTATCCGCCACCATCCCGGAACCGGGGGTGTAAGGCGTGGGCTGTTCGGGCTGGGCAAAGACCGTCTGGTCATCCCCAAACACCAGCAAATGCCCCTCGGCCGAATGCTGGAAGTGATAGTGAATGCCCAACTCCGCGCACAGCCGCTGAATGAACGCCAGGTCAGTCTCGCCAAACTGCACACAATACTCGCGCTCGGGGTAGGCACCGCTGAGCCGGAATTCGAAGCGGTCACTCTGGATGCCCTGCCCCTCCAGTACCTGCGCAACAATCTGCGGCACCGTCTTGTGCTGGAAAATGCGCTGGTGGCTGCTGTGCGCCAGATAGGCCAGCTGCGGCACAAGCGTCAACTGATAACGCGTCAGGCGCCGTCCGGAATCGCCCTGCGCCACCCGGTAGACCAGCCCATGAACACCATGGCCCTGATCATCGAACCCGAGATACACCTGGCGATGCAGCAAGCCTTCCAGGTCGAGATCGGGCTGTTCGCTGACCAACTCGAGATCAAAATGGTAAGGCTGGCTGATGGATTCACGGCCCGTAAACTCGAACACCTTGAGTTCACTGAGCTCACCGTCGAGGGACAGGGTAAAGGCACTTTGATTGGCAGGAGCGAACATCCGGTGTTTCTCTGCGAGGGGTGGGGGGCTGATTTTGCATCACTGTTCCCCCCTCCTGGGCCCGCCCCGGACAAATCAGTAAAACCCTACACAAACGCGTCGGAATCCTCTTCGGAGCGGCGTAAAACACAGGCAAAAAAAGGCCCGCTATCCGTAGGACGCGGGCCTTTCTCTCAACTCAACAGGCGATTAATGCCCGACGAATCATTTGTTGAGGTTGTAGTCCTTCTCCGCCGCATCAAAACGCTCGACCATACCTGCGGTCGGTGCACCCATCTTGCTCACGAAGTAGATCGCCAGGCTGGCGAAAATAAAGCCTGGAATGATCTCGTACAGCCCCAGCAGTTCGAAGTGTTTCCATACGATCACGGTGATCGCGCCGACCAGGATACCGGCCAGTGCGCCGTTACGGGTCATATGTTTCCAGATCACCGAGATCAGCACCACAGGGCCAAACGCGGCGCCGAAACCGGCCCAGGCGTAGCTGACCAGGCCGAGTACGCGGTTGTTGGGGTTGGCGGCCATGGCGATGGCGATCAGCGCAACCAGCAGCACCATCAAGCGACCGACCCACACCAGCTCAACCTGGGAGGCGTTTTTGCGCAGGAAGGTTTTGTAGAAGTCTTCGGTCAGGGCGCTGGAGCACACCAGCAATTGGCAGCTCAGGGTGCTCATCACGGCAGCCAGAATGGCCGACAGCAGTACACCGGCGATCCACGGGTTGAACAGCAGCTTGGCCAGTTCAATGAACACACGTTCGTGGTTTTCGGTCACAGGACCGGCCACTTCCGGGTGCGCCGAGAAGTAGGCGATACCGAAGAAGCCCACGGCCACGGTGCCACCCAGGCACAGGATCATCCAGGTCATGGAGATGCGACGTGCGTTGGCAATCGACTTGACCGAATCCGCCGCCATGAAACGCGCGAGGATGTGCGGCTGGCCGAAGTAACCCAGGCCCCAGCCCATCAGCGAGATGATGCCGATGAAGGTGGTGTTTTTCAGCATATTGAAGTTGTCAGGGTTCTTGGCTTCGATCGCCAGGAAGGTGGTATCGACACCACCAGTAGCCAGCAGCACGATGATCGGCGTAAGGATCAGCGCGAAGATCATCAGCGTGGCTTGTACGGTGTCGGTCCAGCTCACGGCCAGGAAACCACCGACGAAGGTGTAGGCAATCGTTGCAGCAGCACCGGCCCACAGCGCAGTCTCGTAAGACATGCCGAAGGTGCTTTCGAACAGGCGGGCACCGGCGACGATGCCGGACGCGCAATAGATGGTGAAGAACACCAGGATCACCACGGCGGAGATGATCCGCAGCAGGCCGCTTTTATCTTCGAAACGGCTGGAGAAGTAATCCGGCAGGGTCAGTGCGTCGCCGTTGTGCTCGGTCTGTACCCGCAGGCGACCGGCGACGAACAGCCAGTTGAGGTAGGCACCGACGATCAGGCCAATGGCAATCCAGCTTTCCGACAAACCAGACATGTAGATCGCGCCCGGCAGGCCCATCAACAACCAGCCACTCATGTCGGAAGCGCCGGCCGACAAGGCAGTCACCACGCTACCGAGGCTGCGACCGCCCAGGATGTAATCGGAAAGGTTGTTGGTGGAGCGATAGGCCATGAAGCCGATCAGCACCATTGCTGCGATGTAGATCACGAACGTGATCAGGGTTGGATTACTAACGCTCATAAGAGTGACGCCCTGGCTTTGTTTTTATGTAGCGACGGTCTGTCAGACGGCCACCCATTGGAAGTAGGTAGACGTAGCTGCGTGCCGCGCATTTATGACTGACGTTTCCCCAGGAAAGCCGTCAGCCGATGAACCGACCCGTGGAGGTGGTTGCACCTTGGCCGCGAATGCTATTCAACAAAGCAAATAAGGTGCAACCAGTTTCGCGAGAATAAGTTGCACCCAGGTGTGAAAAGTGCAAAACACCCCGTTTTTGCTCCTTTTCGGAGCAAGAACAGCCGATCTCAGAAGCAAACGCACCAGGGCGAAGCGGATTGTGTCGAAGGCCAAATTATTTCCGATCAAGCGTTAGAAATTTCATGAACAAAATGGGTTGCACCCGGTTGCACCTATTCATGCGCAAAGCTAATCTGGCGGCCAGCTGATGCCACTCGGTAGTGGCACCCATGAGGATAACAAAATGGCTACGACCACCCTTGGGGTCAAACTTGACGACCCGACCCGCGAGCGCCTCAAGGCGGCCGCGACCTCCATTGATCGCACGCCGCACTGGCTGATCAAGCAGGCGATTTTCAATTACCTGGAGAAACTGGAGGGTGGTGCAACCCTGACTGAACTCAATGGTTTGAGCAGCAACGGCACTGACGACGCAGGCGACGTCCAGACGGATCACGCCCACCAGTGCTTCCTTGAGTTCGCTGAAAGCATCCTGCCGCAATCCGTGCTGCGCGCCTCGATCACCGCCGCTTACCGCCGCCCAGAGCCGGAAGTCGTGCCGATGCTGATCGAGCAGGCCCGCCTGCCGGCGCCAATGGCCGAAGCCACCAACAAGCTGGCGGCGTCGATTGCCGAGAAACTGCGTAATCAGAAAAGCGCCGGCGGCCGTGCCGGGATTGTTCAGGGCCTGCTGCAGGAATTTTCCCTGTCATCCCAGGAAGGCGTGGCCTTGATGTGCCTGGCCGAAGCGCTGCTGCGCATCCCGGACAAAGGCACTCGCGACGCGCTGATCCGCGACAAGATCAGCACCGGCAACTGGCAGCCGCACTTGGGCAACAGCCCGTCGCTGTTCGTCAACGCTGCGACCTGGGGCCTGCTGTTGACCGGCAAACTGGTCGCCACCCATAACGAAGCGGGGTTGACCTCGTCCCTGAGCCGCATCATCGGCAAGAGCGGCGAACCGATGATCCGCAAGGGCGTCGACATGGCCATGCGCCTGATGGGCGAGCAGTTCGTCACCGGCGAAACCATCGCTGAAGCCTTGGCCAATGCGAGCAAGTTCGAAGCCAAGGGCTTCCGCTACTCCTACGACATGCTCGGTGAAGCCGCGCTCACCGAACGTGATGCGCAGAAGTACCTAGCCTCGTACGAACAAGCCATTCACTCCATCGGCAAAGCCTCCCACGGCCGTGGGATTTATGAAGGCCCTGGTATTTCCATCAAGCTGTCGGCGCTGCACCCGCGCTACAGCCGTGCGCAGTACGAGCGCGTGATGGACGAGCTGTACCCGCGCCTGCTGTCGCTGACGCTGCTGGCCAAGCAATACGACATCGGCCTGAACATCGACGCCGAAGAGGCCGACCGCCTGGAGCTGTCCCTCGATCTGCTCGAGCGCCTGTGCTTCGAACCGCAACTGACCGGCTGGAACGGCATCGGCTTCGTGATCCAGGCCTACCAGAAACGTTGCCCGTACGTGATCGACTACGTCATCGACCTGGCGCGCCGCAGCCGCCATCGCCTGATGATCCGCCTGGTGAAAGGCGCGTACTGGGACAGCGAAATCAAACGCGCCCAGGTCGAAGGCCTGGAAGGCTACCCGGTGTACACCCGCAAGGTGTACACCGACGTTTCCTACATTGCCTGCGCACGCAAACTGCTGTCGGTGCCGGAAGTCATCTACCCGCAATTCGCCACGCATAACGCCCACACCTTGTCGGCCATCTACCATATCGCCGGTCAGAACTATTACCCGGGCCAGTACGAGTTCCAATGCCTGCACGGCATGGGTGAACCGTTGTACGAGCAGGTGGTAGGCAAGGTTTCCGACGGCAAGCTGAACCGTCCGTGCCGCGTGTACGCACCGGTCGGCACCCACGAAACGCTGCTGGCTTACCTGGTACGTCGCCTGCTGGAAAACGGCGCGAACACCTCGTTCGTCAACCGCATTGCCGACCAATCCATCTCGATCCAGGAGCTGGTGGCCGATCCAGTGGCCAGCATCGAGCAGATGGCAACGCTGGAAGGCGGCTTCGGCCTGCCGCACCCGCGTATTCCACTGCCGCGCGACCTGTACGGCAGAGACCGCGCCAACTCGGCCGGCATTGACCTGGCTAACGAACACCGTCTGGCATCGCTGTCCTGCGCCCTGCTGGCGACCGCGCACAACAACTGGAAAGCCGCACCGATGCTCGGTTGCGCTGCCAGCGAGCAAGCGGCGGCGCCGGTGCTGAACCCATCCGACCTGCGTGATGTGGTCGGCCATGTGCAGGAAGCCACCGTCGAAGACGTCGACAACGCCATCCAGTGCGCCATCAGCGCCGGTCCGATCTGGCAGGCCACCCCGCCCGCCGAGCGTGCCGCGATCCTGGAGCGTGCCGCCGACCTGATGGAAGGTGAGATCCAGCCATTGATGGGCCTGCTGGCCCGCGAAGCCGGCAAGACCTTCGCCAACGCCATCGCCGAAGTGCGTGAAGCCGTAGACTTCCTGCGCTACTACGCGGTGCAGGCGCGCAACGATTTCACCAATGACGCCCACCGCCCACTGGGCCCCGTGGTGTGCATCAGCCCGTGGAACTTCCCGTTGGCGATTTTCAGCGGTCAAGTGGCTGCCGCACTGGCCGCCGGCAACCCGGTATTGGCCAAGCCGGCCGAACAAACCCCGCTGGTCGCCGCACAAGCCGTGCGCATCTTGCTGGAAGCCGGCATTCCGGAAGGCGTGCTGCAACTGCTGCCGGGCCAGGGCGAAACCGTCGGTGCCCGCTTGGTAGGTGATGATCGCGTCAAAGGCGTGATGTTCACCGGCTCCACCGAAGTGGCGCGCCTGCTGCAACGCAATGTCGCCGGTCGCCTGGATGCCCAGGGCCGTCCGATTCCGCTGATCGCCGAAACCGGTGGCCAGAACGCGATGATCGTCGACTCCTCGGCGCTGACCGAACAAGTGGTCATCGACGTGGTGTCCTCGGCCTTCGACAGCGCTGGCCAGCGTTGCTCGGCCCTGCGCGTACTGTGCCTGCAGGAAGATTCGGCAGACCGCGTCATCGAAATGCTCAAGGGCGCCATGGCGGAATGCCGCCTGGGCAACCCGGAGCGCTTGTCCGTCGATATCGGCCCGGTGATCGATGCCGAAGCCAAGGCCGGCATCGAGAAACACATCCAGGCCATGCGCGACAAAGGCCGCAACGTGTACCAGGTTGCGATTGCCGACGGCGAAGAGATCAAGCGCGGCACCTTCGTGACACCTACCCTGATCGAGCTGGAAAGCTTCGATGAACTGCAACGTGAAATCTTCGGCCCGGTGCTGCACGTGGTGCGCTACAAGCGCAAAGAGATCGACCAGCTCATCGGTCAGATCAACGCTTCCGGCTACGGCCTGACCCTCGGCGTGCATACGCGCATCGACGAGACCATCGCCAAGGTGATCGACAACGTCAATGCCGGCAACGTCTATGTGAACCGCAACATCGTCGGTGCCGTAGTGGGCGTACAACCGTTCGGCGGCGAAGGCCTGTCGGGCACTGGCCCGAAAGCGGGTGGCCCGCTGTACCTGTATCGCCTGCTGTCGACTCGTCCTACGGATGCCATCGAGCAATCCTTCGTACGCGGCGACGCATTGGCCGCACCGGACGTGCGCCTGCGCGACGCCATGAGCCAACCGCTGACCGCCCTGAACACCTGGGCCGACAGCAATAAGCTCAGCGAACTGAGCGCCTTGTGCAGCCAGTTCGCCGCGCAATCGCAAAGCGGCATCACCCGCCAACTGGCCGGCCCGACCGGCGAGCGCAACAGCTACGCCATCCTGCCCCGCGAGCACGTGCTGTGCCTGGCGGACGTGGAAGGCGACCTGCTGACTCAACTGGCGGCGGTGCTGGCCGTCGGCGGCTCGGCGGTATGGCCGGAAACCGACCTGACCAAGGCCTTGTTCCCACGCCTGCCGAAGGAGATTCAGGCGAAGATCAAGCGCGTGGCCGACTGGACCAAGGACGAGGTGGTGTTCGACGCGGTTCTGCACCACGGCGATTCCGACCAGCTGCGTGCGGTGTGCCAGCAAGTGGCCCAGCGTGGTGGCGCGATTGTTGGGGTGCATGGTTTGTCGCAAGGCGAGACGGCGATTGCGCTGGAGCGTCTGGTGATTGAGCGGGCGTTGAGTGTTAACACGGCGGCAGCCGGCGGTAACGCCAGCCTCATGACTATCGGTTAACTGCCTGAAGGAATGCAGTCAGGCATGTGGGAGGGGGCTTGCCCCCGATAGCGGTGGATCAGCCAATGCACTTGGTGACTGACACATCGCCATCGGGGGCAAGCCCCCTCCCACATTTGCCTGTGCATCACCCAAATCAATCTTGCTATCCAGCTTCTATTCGCACACTTAGACTCAGGCCAACTCCTCCAAAGGTAAGCCGCCATGTCCGAGACGCTGCTCAGTTCCCGCAATCTGGCTTTCGAGCTGTACGAAGTCCTCGATGCCGAGGGCCTGACCCAGCGCGAGCGGTTTGCCGAGCACACTCGCGAAACCTTCGACGCGGCCATCAGCACCGCCCGCACGATCGCCGAGAAGTATTTCGCCCCCCACAACCGCAAGAACGACGAAAACGAACCCCGTTACGAAGACGGCCAGGCGATCCTGATTCCGGAGGTGAAACCGGCGGTGGATGCGTTCCTTGAAGCCGGCTTTCTCAACGCGGCGCGTAGTTTCGAAGCGGGCGGCATGCAACTGCCCACGCTGCTGTCTCAAGCCTGTTTCGCGCACTTCCAGTCGGCCAACGCCGCCTCGACGTCCTACCCGTTCCTGACCATGGGCGCCGCCAACCTGATCGAAAGCTTCGGCACCGACGATCAGAAACAGCGCTTTCTGCAACCGATGATCGACGGCCGTTTCTTTGGCACCATGGCCCTCACCGAACCCCACGCCGGTTCATCGCTGTCGGATATTCGTACCCGCGCAGAGCCTGCGGCCGACGGCACGTATCGACTCAAGGGCAACAAGATCTTCATCTCCGGCGGCGATCACCCGCTGTCGGAAAACATCGTGCACATGGTGCTGGCGAAGCTGCCGGACGCACCGGCTGGGGTGAAGGGCATTTCGCTGTTTATCGTGCCCAAGTTCCTGGTCAACGACGACGGCAGCCTGGGCGAGCGCAACGACGTACTGCTGGCGGGGCTTTTCCACAAGATGGGCTGGCGCGGCACCACGTCCACGGCGCTGAATTTCGGCGATAACGGCCACTGTGTCGGCTATCTGGTGGGCAAGCCGCACCAAGGTTTGAGCTGCATGTTCCAAATGATGAACGAAGCACGCATCGGCGTGGGCATGGGCGCGGTGATGCTCGGTTACGCCGGCTACCTCTACTCCCTGGAGTACGCCCGCGAACGCCCGCAAGGGCGTCTGCCCGACAGCAAAGACCCTACGACCGCGCCGGTCTCGATCATCCAGCATGCCGACATCAAACGTATGCTGTTGACGCAAAAAGCCTACGTGGAAGGCGCCTTCGACCTGGGCCTCTACGCCGCACGCCTGTTCGACGACACCACCACCCTGGAAACCGACGCCGAGCGCAAGCACGCCCACGAACTGCTGGACCTGCTGACGCCCATCGTCAAATCCTGGCCCTCGGAGTTCTGCCTCAAGGCCAACGAACTGGCGATCCAGATCCTCGGTGGCCACGGTTACACCCGTGAATACCCGGTGGAACAGTACTACCGCGATAACCGCCTGAATCCGATCCATGAAGGCACCCATGGCATCCAGTCCCTGGATTTGCTTGGGCGCAAGCTGGCGCAGAACGGTGGCGCGGGCTTGAAGCAACTCATCAGGCTGATGGCCGAAACCGGTGCCCATGCGCAGGAATACCCAAGCCTCAGCCCACTCAGGGAACCGCTGGAACAGTTGGTCAACCGCCTGCAAAGCGTGACGATCGGCCTGCTGACGGATCTCGCCCACGGCAAGGTCAACAGCAGCCTGGCGAACTCGGCGCTGTACTTGAAGGTGTTCGGGCATACGGTGATTGGCTGGCGCTGGCTGGAACAGGCGATTCGCGCCGAAGAAGGACTGGCCAAGGGCGAGGCGGCCGATATGGCCTTCTATAAAGGCAAGCTCCAGGCGGCCCGATACTTCCTGACCTTGGAAGTACCGAGCTGCCATCATGAGCTGGCAATTCTGGAGGCCCGCGATGATACGTGCCTCAGTATGCAAGATGAGTGGTTCTAAGGCGTTCCGATCGCCTTGGAAATCACATCGACCGTGGCGCTGACTTGCTCTTGGTAACGGTCGAGTTCCTGCTGGTGCGCCTGCTGCATTTCGATCTGCTCGGCGCACAGGTTCAGCGCCGCCAGCACCAGTAACTTGTCACCGATCAGGGTCGGGTACTTTTTCTTGGTGTTGGCCAGGGAGGCCTTGAGCAGGGTCACGGCGTGCATCAGGGTTTTATCTTCGCCGGCCGGTGCCTTGATCGAGTAATCCTCTCCGAGAATCGAAACGACCTTTATCCCTTCACTCATGCGCTGACAGGCCCTGCGCTCACACGCTCAACCAGCGCCTGGATACGCGCGGCGGTCGCGCCGTGTTTTTCTTCCTGCTCCATGAGGTTCAGTTGCAGGCTGTCGTTCTCATCCTTGGCACGCGCCAGTTCGGCCTTGAGGGATTCGTTGCTGCCCAACAGGTCCTGATTCTGCTGTACGAGGTCGCTGACCAGTTGTTCCAATTGGCTGAGGGATGCTTCTAACATTTTGATTTCTCGGGCTTTTTCAAAGGGCGGTGACGATAAAGAAAATTCACCTCGGATGCCAGGGTTATCCCCGGCGCGCAGCCCGTTTTTTAAGGGCCGGGCCGCACTTTCGAGCCTTAGTGACTGCATTTACCCGATCTGGTTCCTGAATAGACCAAACCCCTCGTCAGATGCGACAAAACCGCACAGGCCCCTTTAGACTTTAGTCGTACGACCGATAGAGAGGCACAGACCGTCTCATGGCCGCACGGATCGCGCTCTCCCCCAGGATTCCCGCATGTCGCTACGTAATATGAATATCGCTCCGAGGGCCTTCCTCGGCTTCGCGTTTATTGGCGCATTGATGCTGCTTCTCGGTATTTTCGCGCTGAATCAGATGAGCAAGATCCGTGGCGCCACCCAGGACATCACCCTGTCCAGCGTCCCGAGCATCCGCGCCCTTGATGACTTCACCCAACTCACCTTGCGCCTGCGGGTGTTGTCCTATCGCTTGCTGACCAACCGCGAGCCGGACGTTCAGCAAAAGACCCTGGAAGCCTTCGAACTGCGCAACCAGCAGATCCGCGCCGCTCAGGGCACTTACGAAAAACTGATCGACAGCAGTGAGGAGCGCTCGATCTACGACGAATACACCCGCCTGCTTGCCCAGTACCAACAGATTGAAGCGCGCATGAAGAGCCTGTCGCGCGCCAACCAGGTCGAAGAGCTGCGCACCCTGCTCAACACCGAGCTATTGAGCAACTCCGAGCAGGTCAACACCGTGCTCAACCGCCTGCTGGACTACAACAACAAGGCCGCCCTTGCCACCAACCAACAGGCCGAAGACCAGTACAACATGGCCTTCGACTGGGTGATTGGCCTGCTGATTATCGCCACGGCACTGACAATGCTGTTCGCCTGGCTGCTGACCCGCAGCATCACCCTGCCCATTTCCCTGGCATTGGAAGCGGCGGAAGAAGTGGCCGAAGGCAACCTGACCCGCCCGATCAAGGTCGACGGCAACGACGAAGCCGGACGCCTGCTGGCGGCCATGGCCAAGATGCAGGACAAACTGCGTGACACCCTGCAACGCATCGCGGGTTCCGCCAGCCAGTTGGCGTCGGCCGCCGAAGAACTGAACGCGGTCACCGACGAAAGCGCCCGTGGCCTGACCCAGCAAAACAACGAAATCGAACAAGCCGCCACGGCGGTGAACGAGATGACCAGTGCCGTCGAAGAAGTCGCACGCAATGCGGTCAGCACGTCCGAAGCTTCGCGCAACGCCACCACCTCCGCCGGGGATGGCCGTGATTTGGTGCAGGAAACCGTCAGCGCCATCGAACGCATGAGCGGCGACGTACAAGCGACCGCAACACTGATTGGCGACTTGGCCAATGAATCGCGCGATATCGGCAAGGTGCTGGACGTGATTCGCGGCCTGGCTGACCAGACCAACCTGCTGGCCCTGAACGCCGCCATCGAAGCGGCCCGTGCGGGTGAAGCCGGCCGTGGCTTTGCGGTGGTCGCCGATGAAGTGCGAGCCCTGGCCCATCGCACCCAGCAGTCGACCAGCGAAATCGAACGGATGATCGGCAGCATCCAGGCCGGCACCGAGCACGCGGTGGACTCGATGCGCAACAGCACCGAACGCGCCGAATCGACACTGAACATCGCCAAAGGCGCCGGGATGTCACTGGACACCATCAACACCGCGATTGTGGAGATCAACGAACGCAACCTGGTCATCGCCAGCGCGGCGGAAGAGCAGGCGCAGGTGGCGCGGGAAGTGGACCGTAACCTGGTGAACATCCGTGATTTGTCGGTACAGTCGGCTACCGGCGCCAGCCAGACCAGTGCGGCGAGCAGCGAGTTGTCGCGCCTGGCGGTGGATCTGAACGGGCTGGTAGGACGCTTCCAGCTCTAACTGACACCCATCAGAAAAGTTTTGTAGTGAGCAGGCTTGCCCTGCGCTGGGCTGCGAAGCAGCCCCAACCGTCACACCTCATTTTTACAGATAGACCGCGGTGAATGGTTTTGGGGCTGCTTCGCAGCCCAGCGCAGGGCAAGCCTGCTCACCACAACAAGCCCTGCTCATCACAACAGGCCTGCCCAACACAACAAGCGCCCTGCCACATTCGGATCCCTGTGAATCAGAAAAAGCTTTTTGACAGCGCAGCAATTCAACAGGTTAGAATCGCTGGCACGCAGACTGCATGGTCAGTTTGCGCCCTGTCTTGTTTGCTCATGGAGTATTGCCTTTGAATGCGACGACCATCAACAGCCTGTTCTTGATCGGCGCGTTGCTGGTGAGTGCGAGCATTCTGGTAAGTTCTCTGTCGTCCCGCCTGGGCATCCCGATCCTGGTGATCATCCTGGCCGTGGGCATGGTCGCCGGCGTCGATGGCGGCGGCATCATCTTCGATAACTACCCGACCGCCTATCTGGTGGGCAACCTCGCGTTGGCAGTGATACTGCTCGACGGTGGCCTGCGCACGCGGGTGGCGAGTTTCCGCGTGGCACTCTGGCCGGCGTTGTCGCTGGCCACAGTGGGGGTGTTGATTACCACCGGCCTCACCGGCATGGCGGCAGCCTGGCTGTTTGACCTCAATATCATCCAGGGGCTGTTGATCGGCGCGATTGTCGGTTCCACGGACGCCGCGGCGGTGTTCTCGTTGCTCGGCGGCAAGGGCCTGAACGAACGGGTCACCGCCAGCCTGGAAATCGAATCCGGCAGCAACGACCCGATGGCGGTGTTCCTCACCGTCACCTTGATCGACATGCTCGCCAGCGGCCAGACCGGCCTGCACTGGAGCCTGCTGACGCACCTGGTGCGCGAGTTCGGCATCGGCGGCGTGGTCGGCCTGGGTGGCGGCTGGCTGATGCTGCAGATGGTCAACCGCATCAACCTGGCCACCGGCCTGTACCCGATCCTGGTGATCGCCGGTGGCCTGTTCGTGTTTGCCGTGACCAACGCCCTGCACGGCAGCGGCTTCCTCGCCGTGTACCTGTGCGGCCTGGTGATCGGCAACCGCCCGGTGCGCAGCCGTCATGGCATTTTGCATATGCTCGACGGCATGGCCTGGCTGGCGCAGATCGGCATGTTCCTGGTGCTGGGCCTGCTG
This sequence comes from Pseudomonas fluorescens group sp., assembly GCF_020093335.1. NCBI lineage: Bacteria > Pseudomonadati > Pseudomonadota > Gammaproteobacteria > Pseudomonadales > Pseudomonadaceae > Pseudomonas > Pseudomonas fluorescens group sp. Next base: position 106,527 of record NZ_JAIOKW010000013.1, read on the forward strand.
GTTACACCCCACGACTTGCTGCCTATCGCGCTGCCGGCCCTGGGCCTGGCGCTGTGGATGATCCTGTTTGCGCGGCCGCTGTCGGTGATGGTCGGCCTGCTGCCATTCAAGGCGTTCCACGGCCGCGAAAAAGCCTTTATCGCCTGGGTCGGCCTGCGCGGCGCGGTACCGATCATTCTGGCGGTGTTCCCCCTGATGGCCGGGCTGCCGCATGCGCAGCTGTACTTCAACCTGGCGTTCTTTATCGTGCTGGTCTCGCTGCTGGTGCAGGGCACCAGCCTGCCGTGGGTGGCCAAGCTGCTCAAGGTCACCGTACCGCCGGACCCGGCGCCGATTTCCCGCGCAGCACTGGAAGTGCATGTCACCAGCGAGTGGGAGCTGTTCGTCTACCGCCTCGGTGCGGAAAAATGGTGCATCGGCGCCGCCCTGCGCGAACTGAAAATGCCTGAAGGCACGCGGATCGCCGCGCTGTTCCGTGGCCAGCAACTGCTCCATCCGTCGGGTAGTACCGTGCTGGAAGTCGGCGATTTGCTCTGCGTGATCGGCCATGAACACAACCTGCCGGCCCTCGGCAAACTGTTCAGCCAGGCACCGCAACGCGGTTTGGATTTACGCTTCTTCGGCGACTTCGTACTCGAAGGCGACGCCCAGCTGGGCGCGGTTTCCGCCCTGTACGGGCTGAAGCTGGAAGGCATCGACCCGGACATGCCACTGAGCCGCTTCATCACCCAGAAAGTTGGGGGGGCGCCAGTCGTCGGCGACCAGGTGGAGTGGAACAACACCATCTGGACCGTCGCGGTCATGGACGGGAACAAGATTGGCAAAGTCGGCGTCAGATTCCCCGAAGGAAGTCGCCCGGGCCCCGGACTCTTCCTCTAAACTGCGGGGCGACGACGCCCCCGATTCTTCACCTTGCTCGACCGGTCTCTATGCCAACCCTGCGCACTTTTCTCGCCACTGCCCTGCTGGGCTTGACTCTTTGTATCGGCACCGTTCACGCGGCCGACCCGCCCAGCGCCGACGCCATCCAGCAAACCCTGGACAAGCTGCCTGACCGCAAGCTGCCCGATGCCGACATGAAGGCGCTGCAGACCATCCTGCAACAGACCCTGACCTACCTCGGCAACAAGCAGGATTACGAGCAGCGGCTGGTCGATCTCAAGCGCCAATTGGAAGATGCGCCGCGCCAGACCGTCGAGAACCAGCGCGAGCTGACCCGGCTCAAGGCCACCAAAATCATCCCGGTCGCCCAGCGCTACGCCAGCCTGCCGGTGCCGCAGCTTGAGCAATTACTGGTGCAGCGCAGCACTCAGCAAGGCGACCTGCAGAAAGAAATGGCCGACGCCAACAGCCTGTCCATCGCTGCCCAGACTCGCCCGGAGCGCGCCCAGACCGAGATCAGCAGCAGCCAGACACGTATCCAGCAGATCAATTCGATCCTCAAGGCCGGCAAAGACAACGGTAAATCCCTCAGCGGCGACCAGCGCAACCAGCTCAACGCCGAACTCGCGGCCCTCAACGCGCTGATCCCGCTGCGCCGCCAGGAACTGGCCGGCAACAGCCAACTGCAAGACCTGGGCAACAGCCAGCACGACCTGGTGATGGAAAAGACCGCGCGCCTGGAACAAGAGATCCAGGACCTGCAGACCTTGATCAACCAGAAGCGTCTGGCCCAGTCCCAGCAGACCGTGACCCAACAGTCCATCGAAGCGCAAAAGGCCGGCGGCAGCAGCCTGCTGGCCACGGAAAGCGCGGCCAACCTGAAACTGTCCGACTACCTGCTCAAAAGCACCGACCGCCTCAACGACCTGACCCAGAAAAACCTGCAGACCAAACAGCAACTCGACACCGTAACCCAGAGCGATTCGGCCCTCGACGAGCAGATCAACGTGCTCAAAGGCAGCCTGCTGCTGTCGAAGATCCTCTACAAACAAAAGCAGGCCTTGCCACGTCTGACGGTCGACCGCGACCTGGCGGACGATATCGCCAACATTCGCCTGTACCAGTTCGAGGTCAACCAGCAGCGCGAGCTGATCAGCTCGCCCAGTGCCTATGTGGATAACTTGCTGGCGAACCAATCGCCGGAAGACGTCACCCCGCAACTGCGCCGTACTTTGCTGGAACTGGCGATCACCCGCAGCGACCTGCTGGAGCGCCTGAGCCGCGAGCTGAGCGCGCTGCTCAACGAGTCCATCACCCTGCAACTGAACCAGAAACAACTGCTCAGCACCGCCACGACATTGCGGGCGACGCTGGATGAGCAGATGTTCTGGATTCCCAGCAACAAGCCGTTGGATACCGAGTGGCTGGAAACCGTCCCGGCGCATCTGAGCAAGCAAGTCACCACCCTGCCCTGGGCGTCCAGCGTCAGCGAACTGTACGACGGCCTGACCCAACGCCCGCTGCTGTTCCTGCCGCTGCTGCTGTTGATCGGCGCGCTGCTGTGGCGACGCAAAGCCCTGTACCAGCGCCTGAACAAGGTCCACCTGGACATCGGTCACTTCAAGCGCGACAGCCAATGGCACACGCCGCAGGCCATCCTGATCAATATCCTGCTGGCGATGCCGGTGTCCCTGGGCTTGGCGCTGTGCGGTTACGCGCTGCAGATCGACGCCCGGGGGCAAAACGCCAACTTGGGCGCGGCCTTGCTGCAGATCGCCCAGGCGTGGCTGGTGTTCTACACCGCCTACCGCATCCTGGCGCCAGGCGGCGTGGCCGAACTGCACTTCCGCTGGGAAAAACCCCAGGTCGAATTCCTGCAAGGTTGGGTGCGCAAGCTCGGGCTGGTGGTGCTCGCGCTGGTGGCCGTGGTGGCGATTGCCGAGCACCAACCGGCGGCGCTCGCCGACGACGTGCTGGGCATCGGCGTGGTACTGACCTGTTATGCGCTGATGGCCTGGCTGCTGGGTCGCCTGCTGCTGCATAGCCCGACCCATGAAAAAGCCTCGCTGTTTCGCAAGGCCGTGGGCCTGTTATTCACCGCACTGCCCGTCGCGTTGTTTATCGCCGTGTGCTTCGGCTATTACTACACCGCGCTCAAGCTCAGCGACCGGCTGATCAACACCCTGTACCTGCTGATGTTCTGGCTGGTGATCGAAGCCACCTTCGTGCGCGGCCTGGGCGTTGCCGCCCGGCGCCTGGCTTATGCGCGCGCCCTGGCCAAACGCCAGGCCGCCAAGGAAGCCGGCGACGGTGAAGCGGTGATCGAAGAGCCGACCCTGGACATCGAGCAGGTCAACGAACAGTCCATGCGCCTGATCCGCCTGGCCCTGCTCGGCGGCTTTATCGCAGCGCTGTACTGGGTGTGGTCGGACTTGATCTCGGTGTTTTCCTACCTCGACAACGTCACCCTCTACGAATACACCAGCGGCACCGGCGCGAATATCAGCATGGTGCCCATCAGCATCGGCGACTTGCTCGGCGCGCTGATCATCATCGGTATTACCTTCGCGCTGGCGCGCAACCTGCCCGGCCTGCTGGAGGTGCTGGTGCTGTCCAAGCTGGAGCTGGCCCAGGGCAGCGCCTACGCGACCACGACCTTGCTGTCGTACGTGATTGCCGGCGTCGGTTTTGTCTCCACCTTGTCGACCCTCGGTGTGAGCTGGGACAAGTTGCAATGGCTGGTGGCGGCACTGTCGGTGGGCTTGGGCTTCGGCATGCAGGAGATCTTCGCCAACTTTATCTCCGGCATCATGATCCTGTTCGAACGCCCGGTACGCATCGGCGACACCATCACCATCGGCAACCTGTCGGGCACGGTGAGCAAGATCCGCATCCGCGCCACCACGATCACCGACTTTGATCGCAAGGACATCATTGTCCCGAACAAGACCTTCATCACCGGGCAACTGATCAACTGGTCGCTGACCGACACCATCACGCGGGTCACCCTGAAACTCGGCGTGGACTACGGCTCCGACTTGGACCTGGTGAAGGAGCTGCTGCTCAAGGCCGCCAGGGAAAACCCTCGGGTACTGAAAGAACCCGAACCGCACGTGTACTTCCTCAACTTCGGCGAAAGTACCCTCGACCACGAACTGCGCATGCACGTGCGTGACCTGGGTGACCGCAACCCGGTGCTGGACGAGGTCAACCGCTACATCAACCGTGAATTCAAGAAACAGCACATCAACATCTCGTTCCGGCAGATGGAGGTGTACCTCAAGAACATGCACGGTCAGGAGTACAAGCTGGTGCCGGTCGAGGATGATCGCAAGACCATCGCTGGGCCGGCCCCGGAGCAGGACGCCCCCGAGCCCCCAGCCAGCAAAGTTGATGACGCGCCGGAACCGCCGCCGAGCAAACTCGACTAACCGCGCTATCCCCAGCAGAATGCTCGGACATTCTGCTGGAGATGGCCGGTGAAAGCCCTCGACGAACTGACCTTCGACAACCGCTTCGCACGCCTGGGCGACGCGTTTTCAACCCACGTACTGCCCGAGCCCCTCGACGCACCGCGCCTGGTCGTGGCAAGCCCGGCCGCCATGGCCCTGCTCGACCTTGACCCCAGCGTTGCCGAAACACCGGTGTTCGCCGAGCTGTTTGGCGGCCATAAGCTGTGGGCCGAGGCGGAACCGCGGGCGATGGTCTATTCCGGGCATCAGTTCGGTGGCTACACCCCGCAACTGGGCGATGGCCGTGGGTTGTTGCTGGGCGAGGTGTACAACGAGGCCGGCGAACACTGGGACCTGCACCTCAAGGGCGCCGGGATGACGCCTTACTCGCGCATGGGCGATGGGCGCGCCGTGTTGCGCTCGTCGATCCGCGAGTTCCTGGCGTCCGAAGCCCTGCACGCGCTGGGCATCCCCAGCAGCCGTGCATTGTGCGTGATCGGTTCCGACACGCCCGTGTGGCGCGAGAAGCAGGAACGCGGCGCCATGGTGTTGCGCATGGCTCACAGCCATATCCGCTTCGGCCATTTCGAATACTTCTACTACACCAAGAAACCCGAGCAGCAGGCCGAGTTGGCCGAACACGTGCTGAACCTGCACTACCCCGAATGCCGCGAACAGCCTGAACCCTACCTGGCCATGTTCCGCGAAATCGTCGAGCGCAATGCCGAACTGATCGCCAAATGGCAGGCCTATGGCTTTTGCCACGGGGTGATGAACACCGACAACATGTCGATCCTCGGTATCACCTTCGACTTCGGGCCGTTTGCGTTCCTGGACGACTTCGACGCGCACTTCATCTGCAACCACTCCGACCACGAGGGGCGTTACTCCTTCAGCAACCAGGTGCCGATCGGCCAGTGGAACCTCAGCGCCCTGGCGCAGGCGCTGACGCCGTTCATCGGCGTTGATGCCTTGAAGGAAGCGCTCGGCCTGTACCTGCCGCTGTACCAGGCCAATTACCTGGACCTGATGCGCCGCCGCCTGGGACTGACCACCGCCGAAGACGATGACCAGAAGCTGGTCGAGCGGTTATTGAAGCTGATGCAGAGCAGCGGCGTGGATTACACGCTGTTCTTCCGGCGCCTGGGGGATGAGCCCGCGGCGCTGGCGGTGACGCGGCTGCGCGATGACTTTGTCGACCTGGCCGGGTTTGATGCCTGGGCCGAGCAGTACAAGGCCCGCGTTGAACGGGATGGCGACAACAGCGAAGAACAACGCCGTGCGCGGATGCATGCGGTGAACCCGCTTTACATCCTGCGCAACTACCTGGCGCAGAACGCTATCGCGGCCGCCGAGTCCGGGGATTACAGCGAGGTGCGGCGGTTGCATGAGGTGCTGTCCAAGCCGTTCGAGGAACAAGCGGGGATGGAGCAATACGCGCAGCGGCCACCGGATTGGGGCAAGCATTTGGAGATTAGTTGTTCGTCGTAAACCTTTAAATGAAGGTTTCTACTGATACGCCGAAGCGCTCAGCCAGCCAACGAATTTGCCGTATGTTGAGTTGGCGTTTTCCACTCAATACCTCAGAGACCACTGACTGGGCACCAACCCCCGGCAGGTCGCTCTGAGTGAGGTTGTGTTCGCGCATCATGTAGCGCAATACATCAGCACCACTGGCGACGGGCATTGGGCGGTGCTTATGATCGTAGGCCTCGATCCAGTCACTGAGGATATCCACCAGGCTCATCAGCGGACTGTCTTCATTTTCACCGATCAGGCTCAGCAACTCGTCCAAACCACATACCAGCGCGTCGTAGTCTGCCTCGTTTTCTGGTTTGCGCATCACGGGTGAAACAAATTGCCAGTGTTCGGCGGCTACTCGCATAAGCGCGCTCATCTGATGTTTTCCTTCCATTTATCTTTCTCATAATCGCGGTGATCAAGCAGATGCTTGATGTAGACGCGCTGCGCCTGATACTCCACGCCAGCAATCAACCTCAGCTTATTGCCTCCAATATCGAAAACGTGAAACTCCCCGACCTTATCCGTGGCGGGGAACATGGCTTTCATCGGCGCGAAATCTTTGGGGGCATTTCGCTTCATTACTCGATACCACTGATCCAACGCGGTTGCTGACCGTGGCCACTTTTCCTTTGCTTCCCAGATCCTTTTCTCGCTGATCACTCGCATGCAACATCCTTATCGCATCTTGCTATGAAGGTTAAACTCGAATTTCGAATATCGCAATTTGCGATAACCGCAAACAGACCAATGGTTCAAAACAGAACAGGCTCTGACAGCCTAGATAGGCGACCCCACATCAGCACGGGCAAAACTGTCAGTGGATAAGTCACCCTCTCCCCGCCTTGATAAACACCTCGCCCGACTCCAGATACAGTCCATTGGCAACACCCAAGGAGCCCATCATGTCCGAACCGCTTGTAATCCCCTGCCCTCATTGCAACGGCCTCAACCGCATACCCGGTGAACGCCTGGGCGATGCGCCCAAATGCGGGCGCTGCAAGCAGCCGGTTTTACTGAACAAGCCTTTTGAGCTGAAGCAAGGCGATTACGCCAGCCAGATCAAAGGCGATTTGCCGTTGCTGGTGGATGTGTGGGCCGACTGGTGTGGGCCGTGTAAATCGTTTGCGCCGGTGTTCGAGCAGGCGGCCGGGCAGTTGGCGGGCAAGTGCCGCTTGGCCAAGCTGGACAGCGAGGCCAATCAGCAGTTGTCGGCGCAGTTGGGGATTCGCTCGATTCCCAGTTTGATTCTGTTCAAGAACGGCCGCGAAGTGGCGCGCCAGAGTGGGGCGTTTCCATTGCCGCAGTTGATGAGCTGGTTGCGTAGCCAGGGCGTGTAACTCGACCTTGAAAACCACCCAGCCCCCTCCCACATTTTGACCGCGCTTTACCTTGAGGCCAGCGGGGCTTCACGGTCCATCATCTGGCTGACCAGCAGTACGCCCAGTTCGCTCAATTGGTGGATGGCCAAGGCAACGTCGCGGTGTTCGCCGCTGAGGTCGTTGGACAGGTTGAGCAACAGGGTTCGGACGGAGGAGAAGGTTTCGTAGCTGTTGAGGATGAGGGTTTCGGTGGGGAGGTTGGGTGCAACGGTATAAAGGTTAACCATGGATCGTCTCCGAGCAGGAGCCGCAGCCAACCGCTACTAAACGGAGGGTGGCAGCTGTACGCAGGTTAGTAGACCGGGGAGACGCAACCGGCGCGCCCGAAAGCGCCCTCCGTACAGCCACCGTCAAGTTCAGGAAGGTCCTGATTGACGAATTACTGCACGTCTCAACACGGGCTACTAAACCCGATCACTGAACATTCAGCAACCCAGGAACCTTAGAGACGCCCATCCAGACGCACAAGCCAGCGGATTCTGGCTTACCTGTAGGCAACGTTACAAGACACAACCCCCATTGCCAGACCCGTCCTACAGACTGTGTGGGACACATCCATTTCCATCTGCCGAAACGCGATAAAAATGTGGGAGGGGGCTTGTGGGCTTGTGTTGTCGTTTAGATCACGCGTTTTCCAGCAGGTTATGCAGCTCCACAAACTGCTGCGTCAGCTTATGCCGTGGGTCCAGGTGGATCAGGGGTTTATTCTCCTGGTGCGACTCACGCATGCGCACGGAACTGGCCAGGTACACCGGCAGCACCGGCAAGCCTTCGGCAATCAATTCATCCAGCATCTGCTGGGGCAGGCTCGCCCGGGCCTGGAACTGATTGACCACGATGCCTTCCACTTCCAGGCCTTCGTTGTGGTCTTCCTTCAGTTCTTCGATTTCAGCCAGCAGGCCATACAACGCCTGGCGCGAGAAGCTGTCGCAATCGAATGGAATCAGTACACGATCAGCGGCGATCAACGCCGAAACCGCATAGAAATTCAGCGCCGGTGGCGTATCCAGGTAAATCCGGTCGTAATCCTCGCTCAGCTCATCCAGCAGCTTTCGCAGCTTGTTGATCTTATGCTTGGCCTCAAGCTTGGGCTGCAGGTCCGCCAATTCGGCGGTCGCGGTGATGACGTGCAGGTTGTCGAAGGGGGTTTCGTAGATATCCACCCGGTTTTTCTTCGAAAACGGCCCGGAAGACAAGGTCTGCTTGAAGAATTCGGCAATGCCCATCGGTATATCGTCGCCGGTCAGCCCGGTGAGGTACTGGGTTGAATTGGCTTGTGCATCGAGGTCCACCAACAGGGTTCGATAGCCTTCGCTGGCGCTCACCGCCGCCAGGTTGCAGGCGATGCTGGACTTGCCCACGCCGCCTTTCTGATTGAACACCACACGCCGCATGGAAAAACCTCCGTGTATCAATGAATGTCCGAGTGTAGAGGGCAAAAGCGCCTGTTAGCTACCTCGTTCATCCATGCACTGCTGCATCACGAACCATTGGCGATCTGGCTGTCATACACAGCTCACAGGTTAAAAAGAACCGTCCCACGCACCATCCCAGCCCCAGGTGAAGGAAAATCTGTAAATCTTTTTCATCTATTTGTAATTCCCTATGCACAATTCTTTACCAAAGTTTGCTAGAACCCCACGGCACCGGGATAATGCGCGCCATTCGGCTATTGCTCCCTGTCCCGGTATTCGGGGCCAACTGCCGCACATGGAAGCCCGCAGGGGCGGGATAACGTCTCAGTGATCACTTTCAACATCGCCCAATGGCGCGCCTGGGCCCCTGGCCTGGAGAGTGCGGACGACTGGCACGCCTGGTGCCAGGCCCCGGTGTTGCTGCCTGCAAGCGAAGCCTCCCCCGACGTCTCGTTCCTACCCGCCATGCAACGTCGCCGCCTCAGCCGCCTGGCGCGCATGGCATTCAGTGTGGGCTGGCCGCTGGCTGAGGGCTTGGAAGACTTGCCGCTGGTGTTTATCTCCCGGCATGGCGAAACCCCACGCACCCTCGATATCCTCAGCGACCTGGCCAACGACCAGCCACTGTCGCCGACCCAGTTCAGCCTGTCGGTGCACAACGCGGTGATAGGCCTGTGGTCGATCCTGCGCAATGAAACCAGCGAAATGACCGCCCTCGCCGCCGCAGGCGACGGCCTGGAACACGGCATGCTCGAAGCCGCCGCGCTGCTCAACGAAGGCGCGCCGGCCGTTTTGCTGGTGATTACCGAAGAGCAGCCGCCTGCCGCCTACGCCAGTTGGATCGTTGACGTGCCCTTCCCCTACGCCCTCGGCCTGTTGCTGACACCGGGCGACGAGTGGCAACTGGAACTAAACAGCGGCGGTGTCCAACTCACACAAGCCCAGTGGCCCCACGCCCTGAACCTGCTGCGCACCCTGCTCACTGATCAGGGTGCCTGCCAACATGCCTGGAAGAACCGAGTATGGAACTGGCAACGCAAGCCGTGAACGACAAGCCACGGGACGCTTACTACTGGCGCCTGTTCGCCACCGCCGCCAGTTTCTTTGTGTTCGGCATCGGTGGGCTGTGCCTGCGTTTGCTGGTATTTCCGCTGCTCGGCTGCCTGCCAGGCAGCGCCGAAAAACACCAGCGCCGTGCCCGCCACACCATCAGCAAACTGTTCTGGTTCTTTATCCGCCTGATGCAGCGCGCCGGTGTGCTGACCTACAGCGTCGAAGGCGCGGAAAAACTCGGCCGCCCGGGCCAGATGATCATCGCCAACCACCCGTCGCTGATCGACGTGGTGTTCCTGATCGGCCTGATGCGCCAGACCAACTGCGTGGTCAAGCAGAGCCTGTTCGAAAACCCGTTCATGCGTGGCCCGGTGCGCGACGCAGGCTACATCAGCAATGACGGCAGTTCGGACATGCTCGATGCCGCCGCCGACGCCCTGCGCGCAGGCCAGACGCTGATCATTTTCCCTGAAGGCACCCGCACCACACCCGGCGCAGCGCCTGCCTTTCATCGCGGTGGCGCCGCCATTGCACTGCGGGGTGCGACAATCATCACCCCGGTGGTGATCAAGGTGAGCCCCACCACGCTGACCAAGGCCGAACCCTGGTATCGCATCCCAAAATGCCGCTTTCACTTCAGTTTGCGCGTGGGTGCCGATATAGAACCACAGGCGTTCGCAACACTGGGCCCCGCGCCTCAGGCCTCACGCAAGCTCAACGATTACCTGCATCACTATTTTATTAAGGAGCTCGCCGAAGATGAGCGACCAACACCGCCTTGAGCACGACATAAAGATGCTGATCATCGAGGCCCTGGGCCTGGAAGACATCGGCGTCGACGACATCGGCAGCGAGCAAACCCTGTTCGGCGAAGGCCTCGGCCTGGATTCGGTAGACGCCCTGGAATTGGGCCTGGCGATCCAGAAAAAGTACGGCATCAAGATCGATGCCGACGCCAAGGACACGCGCAATCACTTCACCAACGTGGCCAGCCTTGCGGCGTTCGTCACGGCCAGACAGGCAGCTTGAGACCGGACCATGCAAACTCGTGACGATATTTTCAACACCTTGCGCGACGCCTTGGTGGAACTGTTTGAACTGCCGCCGGAACGCGTCACCCTTGACGCCAACCTGTACCAGGACCTGGAAATCGACAGCATCGATGCCGTCGACTTGATCGACCATATCAAGCGCCAGACCGGCAAGAAGATCGCCGCCGAGGAATTCAAGGCGGTGCGTACGGTGAACGACGTGGTTGAGGCGGTGTACCGTCTGGTCCAGCCTGCCGCATGAGCCGGCTGATCGGCCTTGGCCTGCTGCTGGCGGGGCTGCTGTACCCTTTTGCGGTGTATTACGGCACCGAACACTTTGCGCCATGGCAATTCGGCCTGCTGCTGGGCGGCCTATGGCTGCTGCGTGCGCTGACCGGTGCACGACGCCCCGGCAGCCGCTGGATGGCACTGGCGGTGATCGTGTTCTGCCTGCTGCTGGCCTGGTTCGACAACCCCCGCCTGCTGCGGTGGTACCCGAGCCTGGTCAGTGCGTTCATGCTGGCGCTGTTCGGCTTGAGCCTCAAGTACGGCCCGCCGATGGTCGAGCGCCTGGCGCGCATGACCGATCCTGTGTTGCCGCCCCATGCCGTCGTGTATACCCGCCGGGTGACCGTGGTGTGGAGCGTGTTTTTTCTGTGTAATGGCCTGCTCGCCGCCGCCCTCACCCTGTGGGCGCCGTTGAGCTGGTGGACGTTGTACAACGGCCTGATTGCCTACGGGTTGATGGGGCTGTTGTTTGCCGTGGAATGGCTGGTACGACAAAGGGTTCGAGGCCGCGTATGAATGGGTTGAAACTTGAGCACTTGCTGCTTGAGCCGCTGGAACAGCGTTCGGTCACCACCGAACCTGCAATGAGTCACGCCCAGCTGTGGGAGCAATCCCTGAGCCTGGCGGCGGGCCTGCAAGCGCGGGGTATCCGGCGCCTGGCCGTGTACCTGGAAGATGCAGGCCTGCTGGCGGTGGCCCTGCTGGGTGCTTGGCGGGCCGGGGTCAGCGTGCTGCTGCCCGCCGACTTACAACCTCAGACCCGCCAACGCTGGGATGAAGCCGTCGACGCCTGGCTGACCGAAGCTGAGGACCTGGATGCGCTGTACCAGGCACCACTGAGCGCTGCCGCCCTCGACCTGGACGCGTGCCAACTGAGCCTGTGCACCTCCGGTTCCAGCGGCGAACCCAAGCGCATCGACAAGACCCTGCGCCAACTGGCCAACGAGGTCGAGGCCTTGGAAACCTTGTGGGGCCCGGACCTCAAAGACGCCTGCATCATCGGCAGCGTCGCCACCCAACACATCTACGGCTTGCTGTTCCGCGTGCTGTGGCCGCTGTGCGCCGGCCGCACTTTTGTGCGCAAACAACTGGCCTTCCCCGAAGACTTGCAGCGCGCCAGCCGCGAGCACACGCAATTTGCCTGGGTTGCCAGCCCGGCGCTGCTCAAGCGCATGGGTGACAACCTTGACTGGCCCGCGCTGAGCCAGGTGTCGCGGGTGTTTTCGTCCGGCGGCGCGCTGCCGGTGGAAGCCGCGGGCAGCCTGTACGACCGCTTGCAACAATGGCCGACAGAGATCCTCGGCAGCTCGGAAACCGGTGGTATCGCCTGGCGCCAGGGTGCGCAGCCGTGGCAGCCGTTTGCCGACGTGCACCTGAGCCAGGATGCCGACGGCGCCCTGCGCATCGCCTCGCCGTATCTGCCTGCGGGGCATGTCGAACAAACCGCCGACGCGGCACGCATTCATGCCGATGGCCGTTTCGAACTGCTGGGCCGCCTGGATCGCATCGTCAAGCTGGAAGAAAAACGCATCTCCCTGCCCATGCTGGAAAACGCGCTGATGGCCCACCCGTGGGTCGCGGAAACCCGGCTGGGCGTGGTGCAGGAAAACCGCGCCTCTCTCGGCGCGCTGGTGGTGTTGAGCGCCGAGGGCCTGCATGCCCTGCGCAATCAGGGGCGACGCACGCTCACCCAGACCCTGCGCCAGCATTTGAGCCAACATTGCGAAGCCCTGGCGCTGCCACGGCGCTGGCGACTGCTGAGACAGCTTCCCCTGAACAGCCAGGGCAAGCTGCCACAGGCCGATGTCGAGGCGCTGCTGTTGGCGCCACGGCCGAAGGCGCCGGAAGTGCTGGAGCACGTCGAAGCCGACGGCGAATGGACCGTGCAACTGAGCGTGCCGCCGGACCTGGCCTATTTCAGCGGGCACTTCCCGGTCACACCGGTGCTGCCGGGGGTGGTGCAGGTGGAATGGGCCTTCAACCTGGGCCAGCAACTGCTCGATGTGCCGCCGACCTTTGCCGGTATGGAAGTGCTCAAGTTCCAGCAACTGGTGCGGCCGGGTGATGCGATCGAACTGCACCTGCGCTTCGACCCGGAGCGCAGCAAGCTTTACTTTGCATATCGCAATGGCGTCGCCGCCTGCTCCAGCGGCCGGATTCAACTGGAGCCAGCGCATGCATAAGCTGTTGTGGCGAGGGAGCTTGCTCCCGCTGGAGTGCGAAGCGCTCCCAACCCAGGCACCGCACTGTACCAGGATGATTTCGGTCGCCTGTGTTGGGGCTGCTGCGCAGCCCAGCGGGAGCAAGCTCCCTCGCCACAGGGGGCCATTTCATGCATAACCCCTGCGCCCTGATCCCGATCTACAACCACGAAGCCGCCGTACCCGCCGTGGTCCACAGCCTGTTGAGCAGCGGCCTGCCCTGCCTGCTGGTCGACGACGGCAGCAGCCCGGCCTGCGCCGCCGTGCTGGCGCAATTGGCGACCCTGGATAACGTCACCCTGCTGACCCTGCCAAGCAACCAGGGCAAGGGCGGCGCCGTCATGGCCGGTTTCCGCGAAGCCGCACGCCAGGGCTTCAGCCATGCCTTGCAAGTCGACGCCGACGGCCAGCACGACCTGCGCGAAGTCGAGACCTTTATCGACACCTCGCGCCGGCACCCCGACGCGATCATCTGCGGCTACCCGGAATACGACGACAGCGTGCCCAAAGGCCGCCTGTACGCGCGCTACTTGACCCACGTGTGGGTGTGGATCAACACCCTGTCGTTGCAGATCCGCGACTCGATGTGCGGCTTTCGCGTCTACCCGCTGGCGCCGGTGCTGGCGCTGATGGACTCGGCCTACATCGGCACGCACATGGATTTCGACTCGGACATCCTGGTGCGCCTGGCCTGGCGCAACCAGCCGATGCGCTGGCTGCCGACCCAGGTGCACTACCCCGCCGATGGCCTGTCGCACTTCCGCCTGTTCCGGGACAACGTGCGCATCTCGGCGATGCACACCCGGTTGTTCTTCGGCATGCTGGTGCGCGCGCCGATGATCCTGTGGCGACGGTGGCAGGCATGAGCGACAGCACCAAGCACTGGGCCGACCGCGAAGAGCGCGGCAGCTACCGGCTGATGAAGCTCACCGCCTTTGCCGCCAAGGTCCTTGGCCGCCGCGTGTTGAGCCCGCTGTTGTACGGCATCGTGTTGTATTTTTTCCTGTTCGGCCGCACCGCACGCCGGAGCGCCTGGCAATACCAGCAGCGCCTGGCCGAGTGGAGCGGGCGCGAGGAACTGCGGCCCACCCACTGGAAAGTCTTCGGCCAATTCATGGCGTTTGCCGATTCACTGCTCGACAAACTCGACGTGTGGAACGGCAAGCTGCGCCTGGAACAGATCGAGATCAACGACCCGGCGCAATTGCGCGGGAAGCTGCGCGGCGGGCGCGGGCAGATGCTGGTGGGTGCACACCTGGGCAACCTCGAAGTGTGTCGCGCGCTCGCCGAGATCGGTGAACAAGTCACCATGAACGTGCTGGTGCACACCAAGCACGCCGAGCAATTCAACCGCCTGCTGGGCGAAGCCGGCGCCACCCACTTGCGCCTGATCCAGGTCAGCGAGCTGGACCCGGCCACCATGCTGCTGCTCAGCCAGCGCCTGGACGACGGCGAATGGCTGGCCATCGCCGGCGACCGCGTGCCACTGCATGGCGGGCGCACGGTGCGCGTGGACTTCCTCGGCCATGACGCCGCCTTCCCTCAAGGCCCGTGGCTGCTGGCCGGTTTGCTCAAATGCCCAGTGAACCTGCTGATGTGCCTCAAGCACAAAAGCCGCTATCGCCTGAGCATTGAGCCTTTCGCCGAATCGATCGAATGGAAACGCAACACCCGCGAGCAGGTCATCGCCCTGTGGACCGCGCACTACGCCGCACGCCTGGGCCAGTTCTGCCTGGAAGCGCCCCAACAATGGTTCAACTTTTACCCTTTCTGGAAGACCGATGACGACGCATCTTGAGCCGGTAACCTTTGGCGAACGCGCCTTGCGCATCGAAGACGTACTGGCCCTGGCCAACCGTCAGGCGCCGACCCAATTGCAGGGCGACGCCGCGTATCGCCAACGCATTGCCAAAGGCGCGCAGTTCCTCGACTCGCTGCTGGACAAGGAAGGCGTGATCTACGGCGTCACCACCGGCTACGGCGACTCTTGCGTGGTGGCGGTGCCGTTGCAGCACGTCGAGGCCCTGCCCCGTCATTTGTACACCTTCCACGGTTGCGGCCTGGGCAAGTTGCTCGATGCCCAAGCCACCCGCGCGGTGCTGGCCGCACGGTTGCAGTCGCTGTGCCACGGCGTTTCCGGTGTGCGCGTGGAGTTGCTGGAGCGCCTGCATGCGTTCCTTGAGCACGACGTACTGCCGCTGATCCCGGAAGAAGGCTCGGTCGGCGCCAGCGGCGACCTGACGCCGCTGTCCTATGTGGCTGCGACCCTGTCCGGCGAACGCGAAGTGATGTTCCGTGGCGAACGTCGCCAGGCGACCGACGTGCACCGTGAGCTGGGTTGGGAGCCGCTGGTCCTGCGCCCCAAGGAAGCCCTGGCGCTGATGAACGGCACCGCCGTGATGACCGGCCTGGCGTGCCTGGCCTTCGCCCGTGCCGACTACCTGCTGCAACTGGCCACGCGCATTACCGCGTTGAACGTGGTGGCGCTGCAAGGCAACCCGGAGCACTTCGACGAGCGCCTGTTCGCCGCCAAGCCGCACCCAGGGCAGATGCAGGTCGCCGCCTGGCTGCGCAAGGACCTGGCGATCGATGCGCCGACCGCGCCGCTGCATCGCCTGCAGGACCGTTACTCACTGCGTTGCGCGCCCCACGTGCTCGGCGTATTGGCGGACAGCCTGAACTGGCTGCGCTCGTTTATCGAAATCGAGCTGAACAGCGCCAACGACAACCCGATCATCGACGCCGAAGAAGAACGCGTGCTGCACGGTGGGCACTTCTACGGTGGGCATATCGCTTTTGCGATGGACAGCCTCAAGACCCTGGTCGCCAACGTCGCCGACCTGCTGGACCGCCAACTCGCGCTGCTGGTGGATGTGCGTTACAACCATGGCCTGCCGAGCAACCTGTCCGGCGCCCCGGCGGACCGCGCAATGATCAACCACGGCTTCAAGGCGGTGCAGATCGGCACCAGCGCCTGGACCGCCGAAGCCTTGAAAAACACCATGCCGGCCAGCGTGTTCTCGCGCTCCACCGAGTGCCACAACCAGGACAAGGTGAGCATGGGCACCATCGCCGCCCGCGATGCGATCCGCGTACTGGAACTGACCGAACAGGTCGCCGCCGCAACCCTGCTCGCCGCCAACCAAGGCGTGTGGCTGCGGGCCCAGGCCGAGGATGCGCGCCCGCTGCCGCCAGCCCTGGCCGCCATGCATGACGAACTGGCCAAGGACTTCCCGCCGGTCATCGAAGACCGCGCGCTGGAAGGCGAACTGCGCCTGTGCCTGCAACGCATCGCCGAGCAACACTGGAGGCTGCATGCGTAGCCAGGGCGTGTTGCACAGCGACACCGAAATCCTCGTGCCGTTTTTTGACGTCGACACTATGAACGTCGTGTGGCACGGGCACTACGTGAAGTACCTGGAAGTGGCGCGCTGCGCGCTGCTGGACAAGATCGGCCACAACTACACGGCGATGCTCGAATCGGGCTACGCCTGGCCGGTGATCGACATGCAACTGCGCTACGTACGCGGCGCCGTGTTCGGCCAGACGATCAACGTGCGCGCCAGCCTGGTGGAGTGGGAGAACCGCTTGAAGGTCAATTACCTGATCACCGACCTCGCCAGTGGCGAGCGCTTGACCCGTGCCAGCACCGTGCAGGTGGCGGTGGAAATCGCCACTCGCGAAATGCAGCTGGCCTCCCCCAAAGTCTTCACCGACACCGTAGAAAGGGCTCTGAAATGAAATCACATGTGGGAGGGGCGGTGCGACGACTCGACTTGCCCCCGATGGACTTCAACGATAACGCGATCCGCCGGACACTACGCAGCGCCCTCAGGCTCATCGCGGGCAAGCCCGCTCCCACATTTTTGATCGGTTTTTTCCTGAGCTTTAGTGCACATGCTTTTGACTTGCAGCAGCTGAGCGACCAACTTGCAAAACCCTCAGTGATCCACGGCAGCTTCACCCAGGAAAAACACCTGCGTGCCCTGCCCCAGCCGCTGGTCAGCAAAGGCACCTTCGTGCTCGCCAAGGACCACGGCCTGCTGTGGCTGCTGAAGACCCCGCTGCAACAGGACTACCGCATCAGCGCCCAAGGCATTGCCCGCCGCGACGCCAACGGCTGGCAACTGCTGCCGAACAAGAGCGCCGGCGCCGAACAGAACCGCCTGTTCCTTGCGGTGCTGCAGGGTGACAGCAGCGGCTTGCAGCGTGACTTCGAATTGCACCTGCAAGGCGAGGCCAAGCGATGGACATTGACGCTGGTCCCGCGCTCACTGCTGCTCAAGCAGGTGTTCACCCAGATCAATATCGACGGTGGCGACCTGGTGCAGAACATCGAATTGCTGGAAACCCAGGGCGACAGCACCGTGCTGCGCATGCAGGACAGCCACGCCGACCTGCCGTTGAGCGAAGCGGAGCAACACGATTTTGCCCAGTGAACGCCTGCTACCCCGCCTGTTCCTGATCCTGCTGGTGGCCGTGCTGGCCCTGGCCGGCTGGCAGTGGCGCCACGGTGCGCCCTTGTCGGCCAACCTGATGGAACTGGTGCCGGGCAACACGCCGGACGCCTTGGAACAGCAAGCCGAACAGCGCATGCAAGAGCCGCTGAACCGCGAGATGTTGGTGTTGGTGGGGCATGCCGACCGCCAGCAAGCCGTCGCCGTGGCGCAACAGTTAGGCGAGCGCTGGCAGGCCAGTGGGCTGTTTGAAAAGGTGCAGTGGAACCTGCAAGCCGACTTGCCGGCGCTGCGCGAGCAATTGCTGCGCGGCCGCCTGGCGATGCTCTCGGCCAAGGACCGTGAGCAACTGGTTAAACAGCCCGACGCGTTTATCCAGCAGCGCGTACAAGCGCTGTTCGACCCCTTCACCGGGTTCAGCCTGGTGCCGAGCCAGGACGACTGGCTGGGCCTGACCGGGCGTATCCAGAACAGCCAGCCGCAACACGGCTCGGTGCAACTGGATATCGGCAGCGGCGCGTTGATCGCCGATGCCGACGGCAAAAGCTGGGTGCTACTGCGTGCACGCACCACCGGCAATGCCTTCGACATGACACTGCCGCTGCACGTGGCAGACCTGCTCCAGGTCAGCCGCGAACAGGCCAGCGGGCAAGGCGCGCAATTGCTCGCCGCCAGCGGCTTGCTCTACGCCGCCAATGGCCAGCAGCAGGCCACGCGGGAAATCACCTGGGTGGGCGGCGGCGCTACCGTCGGCATCCTGTTGTTGCTGTTGCTGGCGTTCCGGCGCTGGCGCGTGCTGCTGGCCTTTGTGCCGGTGCTGGTGGGCATGCTGTTTGGCGCGGTGGCCTGTGTGGCACTGTTCGGCCATATGCATGTGATGACCTTGGTATTGGGTTCCAGCCTGATCGGCGTGGCGGTGGATTACCCGCTGCACTATCTGTCGAAAAGCTGGAGCCTGCAGCCGTGGCGCAGTTGGCCGGCGTTGCGTCTGACGCTGCCGGGACTGAGCCTGAGCCTGGCGACCAGTTGCATCGGTTACCTGGCGCTGGCCTGGACGCCGTTCCCGGCACTGACCCAGATTGCAGTGTTCTCCGCTGCCGGTCTGGTCGGTGCGTACCTGTCTGCCGTGTGCCTGTTGCCGGCGCTGCTCAAGGGTGTCGAACTGCGCCCGGCGCAATGGCCGCTGCGCATCGCTGAATGCCTGTGGCTGGTACGCGCCTCGTTACTCAAGCGCGTGCCGAGCCCCGTCCTGCTGGCGTTGCTGCTGCTGTTTTGCGCGGGCGGCCTATGGCACCTGAACAGCAAAAACGACATTCGCCAATGGATCGGTGCACCGCCGCAATTGCTGCAGGAAGCGCAGGCCGTGGCACGCATTACCGGGTTCCAGCCCACCAGCCAGTTCTTCCTGGTACGCGCGGACAATCAGCAGCAGTTGCTGGAGCGCCAGGCAGCCTTGGGCCAGCGCCTGGATCAGTTGGTGAACATGGACAAACTCCAGGGCTACCTGGCGCTCAACCAACTGGTCAGCCTGCCCGCCGAGCAACAACAGCTGCGTGATGCGCTGAATAAACTCCCGGAACATTGGCAGCCGCTGCTGGACCTCGGCGTCCCCGCCAGCGCCCTGCAAGCCGAAGTGGCGCAACTGCAAGCGCTGCCCACCGAAGACATCGACAGCGCACTGGTGGGCCCGTTGGCCGAACCTTGGCGCACCCTGTGGCTTGGCCCGGTCGACGGCGGCGTGGCGGCGATGGTCAGCCTGCAAGGCTTGAACAACCCGGCGCTGCTGCGGGTGCAAGCGCTGGATTTGCCGGGCGTGCAATTGGTCGACCGTCTGGGCGACTTGAACCGCGTGTTCGCCGACACGCAGATCAGCGCCGCCGAATTGAAGTTGATGTCGTGCGTGCTGATCGTGCTGCTGTTGATCCTGCCATTCGGCTTTGGCGGCGCCCTGCGCATTGTCGCCCTGCCGCTGCTGGCAGCCCTGTGCAGCCTGGCCAGCCTCGGCTGGCTGGGCCAGCCGCTGACGCTGTTCAGCCTGTTCGGCCTGCTGTTGGTCACGGCCATCAGCGTCGACTACGCGATCCTGATGCGCGAGCAAATCGGCGGCCCTGCGGTCAGCCTGTTGGGCACATTGCTGGCGGCGCTGACGACCTGGTTGTCGTTTGGCCTGCTGGCGGTGTCCAGCACGCCGGCAGTGAGTAATTTCGGCTTATCGGTCAGCCTCGGCCTGGCATTCAGCTTTATGCTGGCGCCTTGGGCCGGGCAACAGAAGCACGCCTTATGAATGTGATTATCGCCAATGTGGCAAGGAGCCCTCGTGCCCACAGTTGAAATGGAACGTCGCCAGGTGGTGGTGATCGGTGCCGGTCCATCCGGGGCCATCGCCGCCGCGCTGCTCAAGCGCAAAGGGCATGATGTATTGATCGTCGAGCGCCAGCATTTCCCGCGGTTCTCGATTGGCGAAAGCCTGCTGTCCCACTGCATCGACTTTATCGAAGAAGCCGGCATGCTGGAGGCCGTGCAGGCCGCGGGTTTCCAGGTGAAAACCGGTGCTGCGTTCGCCTGGGGCGAGCGCTACAGCGCGTTTGATTTCGGCGATACGTTCAGCAACGGCAAGCCCACCACCTTCCAAGTCCAGCGCGGCGAGTTCGACAAGCTGCTGGCGGATCAGGCCGCGCTGCAGGGTGTGGAAATCCGCTATGGCGAAACCATCGTCGGCGTGGATTTCAAGGGCGAATCCCGCTACCTGCACGTGCGCCGCGAAAACGGCAGCGAGTATCACCTCAAGGCCAAGTTCGTGCTGGACGCCAGCGGCTACGGCCGCGTGCTGCCGCGCCTGCTGGAGCTGGACGTGCCGTCGGACTTTCCGGTGCGCCAGGCGGTGTTCACCCACGTCGAGGACCGCATCGAACACCCAGGCTTCGATCGCACCAAGATTCTGGTCACCACCCATCCTACGCAGCGCGATATCTGGTTCTGGACCATCCCGTTCAGCAACGGTCGCTGCTCGGTGGGTGTGGTCGCGGCCAAACAGCACTTCGACGGCCGCGACAGTGACCTCGACGCCTGCCTGCGCGGTTTTATCGACGAAACCCCAAGCCTGTCCGGCGTGCTGAAAAACGCGGTATGGGATACACCGGCGCGGACCATCGGCGGCTACGCGGCCAATGTCAAAAGCCTGCACGGGCCGGGCTTTGCACTGCTGGGCAACGCAGCGGAGTTCCTCGACCCAGTCTTCTCTTCCGGGGTGACCATCGCCATGCGTTCGGCGAGCATGGCGGCCGGTGTGCTGCACCGTCAGCTCAACGGCGAGACCGTGGACTGGCAAACCGAATTTGCCGAGCCATTGAAGCGTGGCGTCGACACCTTCCGCTGCTACGTCGAAGGCTGGTACGCCGGGACCTTCCAGGATGTGATTTTCCATCCGAGCAGCTCGCCGGAGATTCGTCGGATGATCAGTGCGATCCTCGCCGGCTACGCGTGGGATGAGCGCAACCCGTTTGTGAGTGAGCCCAAGCGGCGGTTGCGGATGTTGTCGGAGATTTGTGCGAGTGAGCCGGTATGAGCAGTCCTACTCTTGATAAAAACTATTTAAGTAAGCACTACGTCGAAGAAACCAAATTCGGCCTCTGGTTCCTGCGCAGTCACACCTGGCAGCATCGCGTGTTGCGCGTGGCGATCAACGACTTGCGCAGCCTGTTCACGGAGCCATTGCCTGAGGCGCCGGTATTGCTGGATGCCGGTTGCGGACAAGGCAAATCCTTCACGCTGTTGCAGCAGGTATTTGCGCCTTCACGGTTGATAGGCCTGGACGCCGACCCCCACAGCCTGGCGTTGAGCCAGGTTGAGGCCACGCGCCAAGGCTTGAGCGTAGAACTGATCGGCAGCGACTGCGCCACCCTCGACGTGCCGGACGCCAGCGTCGACATCCTGTTCTGCCACCAGACCTTCCACCATCTGGTTGAACAGCACCGCGCCCTCAAAGAGTTCTACCGCGTGCTCAAGCCCGGCGGCTATCTGTTGTTTGCCGAATCCACCGAAGCCTATATCGACACCTGGGTAATCCGCTGGCTGTTCCGCCACCCAATGCATGTGCAAAAAAGCGCCGAAGAATACCTGGAGATGCTCCGCGAGCAGGGTTTTGAATTCGGCCCACAGAACGTCTCGTACCCGTACTTGTGGTGGAGCCGCTCCAGCGACTTCGGCCTGCTGGAACGCTGGGGCCTGCGCAAGGCGCCGCCGGTGGGCCAGCGCGAAGAAACCCTGGTCAACTGCGTGGCACGCAAACCCTTGGCGGGTGCCGCACCATGATGCGCTGGCTCTTGATCGGTTGCCTGTTGCTGCTGAGCGCCTGCGCCAGCCAGCCGCCGCTGCCCGAGAAAGCCCCAACCCTGGCCTTGCCGCTGCAACTGCATGTGCAGCGCCTGGCCGACGGCCAGAGCCAGGACTGGCTGCTGGTGATCCAGCGCGAAGGCGCGGGCATTCGTTGGTCGATGATGGACCCGCTGGGCATCCCCCAGGCCCGTCAGAAGCTGATCAATGGCGAATGGCAGGCCGATGGCTTACTGCCGCCCAATCCCCAGGCCCGCGAGTTGTTTGCCGCGTTGCTGTTCGCGCTGACCTCCCCGGATGACCTGCGCGCGCTGTACCCCAGCGCGCAGGCGATGGACTTGACGCGCACTCTGCCGGGCCATTGGCAGATCGTGTATCAATCGTCTGAGGTCTTTCGCGTGAACATCAGCGGGCAGCCGTTGAGCTATCGCATCACGCCACTTGGAGCGGCCCGATGAGCGCCTACCTCAATGCCCTCGGCGTGATCTGCGCCCTCGGTCGTGGCCAGGACGAGGTCAGCCGCAGCCTGTTTGCCGGCGACTGCTCCGGCATGCGCCCCGAAAGCGGCTGGGTGCCGGAGCGCGTGTTGCCGGTGGGCGCCGTGAAAGGCGACTTGGCAACCATCCCGCCCGAGTTGGGCCAGCAAAGCAGTCGCAATAACCAGTTGCTGCTGGAGGCCGCGTTGCAGATCGAGGGCGAGATCCGCCTGGCGATCCAGCGCCACGGCGCGGCCCGGGTCGGTATTGTGCTGGGCACCAGCACCTCGGGAATCGATGAGGCCAGTCGCGGCATCGCCCATTACCTGCGCGACCATCAGTTCCCCAACGACTACGACTACCAGCAACAGGAGCTCAGCGCCCCGGCGAATTTCCTCGTCGACTGGCTGCAATTGAGCGGCCCGGCCTATGTGATCTCCACCGCCTGCACGTCCAGCGCCCGCGCGTTGATGAGTGCCCAGCGCCTGCTGGACTTGGGCGTGTGCGATGCGGTGATCTGCGGCGGCGTCGACAGCCTGTGCAAGCTGACGCTTAACGGTTTCAGCTCACTGGAAGCGGTGTCGAACGAGCGCTGCAAGCCGTTTTCGGTGAACCGCGACGGCATCAACATCGGCGAAGCGGCGGTGCTGTTTCTGATGAGCAAGGAGCCTGCGCCCATCGCCCTGCTGGGCAGCGGCGCCAGTTGCGATGCGCACCATATCTCCGCCCCCGAGCCTACCGGCAAAGGCGCATTGCAATCCATGCGCAAGGCCCTGGCCAGCGCCAAATTGCAGCCTGGGCAGATCGGTTACCTGAACCTGCACGGCACCGCCACCCAGCACAACGACGCCATGGAGAGCCTGGCCGTCGCCAGCCTGTTCCCGGAAGGGGTGGCGTGCTCGTCGACCAAACCCATGAGCGGCCACACCCTGGGTGCAGCCGGCGCGCTGGAAGCGGCGTTCTGCTGGTTGAGCCTGGTTCACAATCGGCTGCCACCGCATGTGTGGGACGGCCAGCCCGACCCCGCGCTGCCCGCCTTGCACTGGGCTACCGCCGGCGCCACCCTGGAAAAACGCTGCCTGATGAGCAACTCGTTTGCCTTCGGCGGCAACAATGTCAGCCTGATTATCGGAGAGGCCCCATGATCGATTGGCCACTCGCCGAACTGCTGCCCCACGCGGGCGACATGATCCTGATCGACCAGGTGCTGTCGTTCGATGAAGAGCAGATCCGCACCTGCACCCTCGTCAAGCCCGGCGGCCTGTTCAACCGCCCGGACGGCAGCCTGCCGGCCTGGGTCGGCATCGAGTTGATGGCGCAAAGCGTCGCGGCCTACGCCGGGTGCCACGCGCGCCAGAAAGGTCAAGCCGTGGCGCTGGGCTTCCTGCTCGGCACACGTAAGTTCGAATGCAACGTGGCGTCTTTCCCGGCAGGCACCGAGCTGAGCATCCACGGCCTGCGATCCCTGGAAGACGACAACGGCATGGGTGTGTTCGAATGTCACCTGACCGGTGACGGTATCCAGGCCAGCGCCCGCTTGAATGTATTTCGACCGCCCCAGGCGGCCAATTATTTAGAAGAATCGAAGGACGTAACGCCATGACTGAATCCGTACTGGTCACCGGCTCCAGCCGTGGCATCGGCCGCGCCATCGCGCTGCGCCTGGCCCAGGCCGGGCATGACATCGTGCTGCACTGCCGCAGCGGCCGTGCCGACGCCGATGCGGTGCAGGCTGAGGTTGAAGCCCTGGGCCGCCAGGCGCGGGTGTTGCAATTCGATGTGGCGGATCGCGCGCTGTGCAAGGAAATCCTTGAGGCGGATGTGGAGCAACATGGCGCCTATTACGGCGTGGTGCTCAACGCCGGCCTGACCCGTGACGGTGCATTCCCAGCATTGTCGGAAGACGATTGGGACGTGGTGATGCGCACCAACCTCGACGGTTTCTACAACGTGCTGCACCCGGTGATGATGCCGATGATTCGTCGTCGCGCGGCCGGGCGTATCGTCTGCATCACCTCGGTTTCCGGCTTGATCGGCAACCGCGGCCAGGTCAATTACAGCGCCTCGAAAGCCGGCCTGATTGGCGCAGCCAAGGCCCTGGCCATTGAGCTGGGCAAACGCAAGATCACCGTCAATTGCGTGGCTCCCGGCTTGATCGACACGGCGATGCTGGATGAAAACGTGCCCGTGGAAGAGCTGATGAAGATGATCCCGGCGCAGCGCATGGGCACCCCGGAAGAGGTGGCCGGCGCGGTGAATTTCCTGATGTCGGCCGAGGCGGGCTATATCACGCGCCAGGTGTTGGCCGTGAATGGAGGCCTGTGCTGATGAAACGCGTCGTCGTCACCGGCATGGCCGGCATGACCTCCCTGGGCGGCGATTGGGAGACCATCTCGGCCAACTTTCGCGCCAACCGCAGCGGCATCCGCCGCATGGACGAGTGGGACCGCTTTACCGAATTGAACACGCGCCTGGCCGGGCCGATCGACGATTTCGTCGTGCCCGCCCATTGGACGCGCAAGCAACTGCGCAGCATGGGTCGCGTCTCGCGCCTGGCGGTGTGGGCGGCGGAGCAGGCGTTGCGGGACGCCGGCTTGCTCGGCGACGAGTCGATCAAGGACGGACGCATGGGCGTGGCCTGTGGCTCGTCCACCGGCAGCACCGACGAGATCAAGGCGTTCGGCAATATGCTGCTGAACTCAGTCGCCGAGGGGCTGAACGCCAACTCCTATGTGCGCATGATGCCGCACACCACAGCGGCAAATATCAGCATCTTCTTTGGCCTCACCGGGCGGCTGATCCCTACCTCCAGCGCCTGCACCAGCGGCAGCCAGGGCATCGGCTATGCCTATGAGGCGATCAAGTTCGGCCGCCTGCCGTTGATGCTCGCCGGCGGCGCCGAAGAGCTGTGCCCCACCGAAGCCATGGTGTTCGACGCACTCTACGCCACCAGCCTGAAAAACGACGCGCCGCAAACCAGCCCGCGCCCGTACGACAGCGGCCGCGATGGCCTGGTGATCGGTGAAGGCGGCGGCATGCTGGTGCTCGAGGAACTGGAACATGCGTTGGCGCGGGGTGCGCATATCCACGCCGAGATCGTCGGTTTTGGCAGCAACGCCGACGGCCAGCACACCACCCGTCCGGAACAGAAAACCATGCGCCGCGCGATGGAGCTGGCCCTGGAAGATGCCGGGCTTGAGCCTTCCGCGATCGGCTACGTGAACGGTCATGGCACCGCCACCGACCAAGGCGACATCGCCGAAACGCTGGCGACCAGTAGCCTGTTCGGCAGCCGGATGCCCATCAGTTCGCAGAAAAGCTTTCTCGGCCACACCCTGGGCGCCTGCGGTGCGCTGGAGTCCTGGTTCAGCATCGAGATGATGAACCGCGACCAGTACGTGCACACCTTCAACCTGCATTCGGTAGACCCGCAATGCGGCGAGCTGGATTACCTGCAAGGTGAATTCCGCGAGATGCACCACGACTACGTGATGAACAACAACTTTGCCTTTGGCGGCGTCAACACGTCGCTGATCTTCCGCCGCTGGTCCTGACTTTTTAATCGATTGGAGAATACGGAATGTCTTCCTTGCTACGCGTCACCCTGATCACCCTGGCCCTGCTGGTCACCGCCGGCTGCACCAGCAAGCCGATCCTCAACACCCAGCACGACCTGCCAGCCAACGCCCAGGTCAGCGAAGAAAAAATGAAAACGGTGATCGTCAACGCCCTGCAAAAGCGCGAGTGGACGGTTCAACGCCTGAGCCCGCAACTGGTGCAGGCCGAGATCAACGTGCGTAACCAGTACTACGCGGCCATCGACATCCGCTACACCCGCAACAGCTACGCGATCACCTACCGCGACAGCCGCGAACTGAGCTACAAGGACGGCAAGATCCATCGCAACTACAACCGTTGGGTGAACAATCTGGACAGCGACATCATGGCGGGCTTGCGCAGTAATGGTGTGAATGAGGCGGGGACGGCGGCGCAGTTGTTTGAGCAGACCGGTACTTCGAAATAAAACCAAAACCTGGCACAACACTGTGGTGAGCGGGCTTGTCCCGCGCTGGACTGCGAAGCGCTCCCAAGATCTTTGGGGCCGCTACGCAGCCCAGCGCGAGCAAGCTCGCTCACCACAACAAGCCCGCTCACCACAACAAGCTCGCTCACCACAACAGCCTAGTTGCAGGAGGTTATTGGATAGCCTTGCGCGTCAACAACTCGACAAACGCCTTCGCCATGGGCGTCTGCACGCCCTTGCGTTGCACCAGCCACACCGCCGTCATCGCCTCCTGGTCCAGCAACGTGCGATACACCACGCCATCGATCCTTATCCGCTGGTACGACGCCGGCAGCACCGATACCCCCAGCCCCGCCGCCACCAGACCGATGATGGTCATCGCCTCCCCCGCTTCCTGGGCAAAATGCGGGCTGAACCCGGCGTCACGGCACAGGCTTAGCAACTGCGCGTAGAGACCACTGCCGTAGCTGCGCGGGAAAAAAACGAACGGTTCTTCCGCCAGCTGCGCCAGGTGCAGGCCACGCTCACTGCCTGCTACCAACGGGTGGCCAGCGTTCATTACGGCCACCAGCGGCTCACGCATCAACTCAACCACACTCAGCGAATCCGGCAACGGCAGGGGGCGCATCAGCCCAACCTGGATCGACTCATCCACCAGCGAATCAGCCACTTCGGTGCTGCTCATCTCTTGCAGATTGAGATGCACTGCCGGGAACGCCTGGCGAAACGCAAAGATCGCTTGGGGAATGCTGGAGTTAAACGGTGCCGATGACGTGAAGCCGATCTTCAATTCACCCAGCTCACCCAACTGCGCCCGGCGCGCCACATCTGCCGCCTTGTCGACCTGCGCCAGCACCAACCGCGCCTCATGCAGGAACAACCGCCCCGCCTCGCTTAGCTCAACCCGACGATTGGTGCGCTCAAACAAGCGTGCGCCCACCTCCTGCTCCAGCGCCTGTATCTGCTGGCTCAGAGGCGGCTGCGAGATGCCCAGCACCTGGGCAGCCCGGCCAAAGTGCAGTTCTTCGGCGACGGCAATGAAGTACCGCAAGTGACGCAATTCCATGCAAGCCTCATTAGGTCGTAAAAGCTATCAAACAGGTCGAACAATATATTGGAAAGAATCATTAGCCAGCTATATTCTTTTTTGCATGGCCGGTCCTGGCACGCCCTTCCTCCCCGAGGTCCCCGTGAATTCTGCTGTCGCTCCACTCGCTCAAGAAGTCCCGCCCACTGCCCTCGATGAGGTGGTGGCCCAGCTCAATGACGCGTACATCGAAAAAGGCACACCGATGTTCATGCGCACGGTGCTGGCGCTGTTCTCCGGCGGTTTTGCGACCTTTGCCCTGCTGTATTGCGTGCAGCCGATGATGCCGGCGCTGTCCCACGAGTTTTCCATCAATGCAGCGCAAAGCAGCCTGATCCTGTCCGTGTCCACCGCGATGCTCGCACTGGGCCTGCTGATTACCGGGCCGATTTCCGACACCCTTGGACGTAAACCGGTGATGGTCGCCGCGTTGTTCTGCGCAGCGCTCGCGACGATTGCCAGTGGCTTGATGCCGTCCTGGGAAGGGATTTTATTCATGCGCGCGCTGGTGGGTTTGTCATTGAGCGGCCTGGCCGCCGTGGCCATGACGTACCTGAGCGAAGAGATCCACCCACAGCACATCGGCCTGGCGATGGGCTTGTACATCGGCGGCAACGCGATTGGCGGGATGAGCGGGCGCCTGATCATCGGCGTGTTGATCGACTTCGTCAGTTGGCACACGGCAATGTTGATCATCGGCGCCCTGGCGTTGATCGCCGCGACGGTGTTCTGGAAAATCCTCCCGGAATCGCGCAACTTCCGCGCCAGCAGCCTCAAGCCACGCAACCTGGTGGACGGCTTTGTCATGCACTTCAAGGACGCCGGCCTGCCGTGGCTGTTCCTCGAAGCCTTCCTGCTGATGGGCGCATTCGTGACGATGTTCAACTACATCGGCTATCGCCTGCTGGCCGATCCCTACGACCTGAGCCAGGCCGTGGTGGGCCTGCTGTCGCTGGTGTACCTCTCGGGTATCTACAGCTCGGCGAAGATCGGCTCCCTGGCCGACCGCCTCGGTCGCCGCCGTGTGCTGTGGGCCACCATCGTGCTGATGCTCGCCGGTATGGCCCTGACCCTGTTCACGCCCTTGTGGCTGGTGGTGCCGGGCATGCTGATCTTCACTTTCGGCTTCTTCGGCGCCCACTCGGTGGCCAGCAGCTGGATCGGCCGCCGCGCGGTGAAGGCGAAGGGGCAGGCGTCGTCGCTGTACCTGTTCTGCTACTACGTGGGGTCGAGTATTGCGGGGACGGCGGGCGGGTTTTTCTGGCACTTTGCCGGGTGGAATGGGATTGGAGCGTTCATCATCGCGCTGCTGATCGGCGCGTTGCTGGTGGCGTTGAAGTTGGCGAAGTTGCCGCCGTTGGGGAATGTGCGGGCCTGACGCGATCTTGCTTTTAATGTGGGAGGGGGCTTGCCCCCGATTGCAGTGTGTCAGCCAATGAATCTGGTGACTGACACACCGCTATCGGGAGCAAGCCCCCTCCCACATTTGTTTTGCGTGTTATTCGTGATACTGCGCCGAGAGTTCGTGCACTGCGCGCAGGAAGGCGCCGGCATGTTCCGGGTTCACTTCCGGGGTGATGCCATGGCCCAGGTTGAACACGTGCCCGGTACCCTTGCCGTAGCTGGCGAGGATGCGGCCGACTTCGGTGCGGATCGCTTCCGGCTTGGCGTACAGCACGGTCGGGTCCATGTTGCCTTGCAGCGCGACCTGGCCGCCAACGCGACGGCGAGCTTCACCAATGTCGCAGGTCCAGTCCAGGCCCAGTGCATCGGCACCGGCGTCGGCGATGCTTTCCAGCCACAGGCCGCCGCCCTTGGTGAACAGGATCACCGGAACCTTACGGCCTTCGTGTTCACGGATCAGACCGCTGACGATCTTGCGCATGTAGGCCAGGGAGAACTCCTGGTACGCCGCCGCCGAGAGATTGCCACCCCAGGTATCGAAGATCTGCACCGCCTGGGCGCCGGCCATGATCTGGCCGTTGAGGTAACTGGTGACTGACTGCGCCAGCTTGTCCAGCAGCAGGTGCATGGCTTGCGGGTTGTCGTAGAGCATGGCCTTGGTCTTGCGGAAGTCTTTCGACGAGCCGCCTTCGACCATGTAGGTAGCCAGGGTCCACGGGCTGCCGGAGAAGCCGATCAGCGGCACGCGGCCGTTAAGCTCGCGGCGGATGGTGCTGACGGCGTCCATCACGTAACCGAGGTCTTTGTGCGGATCAGGGATCGGCAGGGCTTCGATGTCGGCCAGGGTGCTGACGACCTTTTTGAAACGCGGGCCTTCGCCGGTTTCGAAGTACAGGCCTTGGCCCATGGCGTCAGGGATGGTGAGGATGTCGGAGAAGAGGATCGCCGCGTCCAGTTGTGGGTAGCGGTCCAGCGGCTGCATCGTGACTTCGCAGGCGAACTCCGGGTTCATGCACAGGCTCATGAAGTCGCCGGCGTTGGCGCGACTGGCGCGGTATTCCGGCAAGTAGCGACCGGCCTGGCGCATCATCCACACAGGGGTGACGTCCACGGGTTGCTTGAGCAGGGCACGAAGGAAACGGTCGTTCTTGAGGGCAGTCATGTCGGCATCCGCAAAAAAAGTGCGGGCATTTTCTCAGAGCCAGACGCAAAAGGCACGGAGTGAGCCGTGCCTTTTGTCTATCGGGTCAATTTGTCGCGGTAGCTTGAACCCACCGCAAAACAAATGTGGGAGGGGGCTTGCCCCCGATTGCAGTGTGTCAGTCCCAGTATCTTTGACTGATACACCGCTATCGGGGGCAAGCCCCCTCCCACAGTTTGATCCCATTTCAACTTGAGATCAGGATCAGACCTGCAGGTAATCCAGGATCCCTTCAGCCGCATTGCGGCCTTCGAAGATCGCCGTCACCACCAGGTCAGAGCCGCGCACCATGTCGCCACCGGCGAAGATTTTCGGGTTGCTGGTCTGGTGTTTGTACTTCCCTTGCTCCGGGGCAACCACGCGGCCCTGGCTGTCGGTCTGAATCTCGAACTGCTCGAACCATGGCGCCGGGCTTGGGCGGAAGCCGAAAGCGATGACCACGGCGTCGGCCGGGATGATCTCTTCGGAGCCCGGGATCGGCTCGGGGCTGCGACGGCCACGGGCGTCCGGTTCGCCGAGACGGGTCTCGACCACCTTCACGCCTTCGACGCGGTCTTCACCGACGATAGCGATCGGCTGGCGGTTGTAGAGGAATTTCACGCCTTCTTCCTTGGCGTTCTTCACCTCTTTGCGCGAGCCCGGCATGTTGGCTTCGTCACGGCGATACGCACAGGTCACCGACTTGGCACCCTGGCGGATCGACGTACGGTTGCAGTCCATCGCGGTGTCACCACCGCCGAGTACCACGACCTTCTTGCCTTTCATGTCGACGAAGTCTTCCGGCGATTTTTCAAAGCCCAGGTTGCGGTTGACGTTGGCGATCAGGAAGTCGAGCGCGTCATACACACCCGGCAGGTCCTCACCGGCAAAGCCGCCCTTCATGTAGGTGTAGGTGCCCATGCCCATGAACACGGCATCGTATTCTTCAAGCAACTGCTCCATGGTGATGTCTTTGCCGATTTCGGTATTGAGGCGGAACTCGATACCCATGCCGGTGAACACTTCACGACGGTTGCTCAGTACGGTTTTTTCCAGCTTGAACTCGGGGATGCCGAAGGTCAGCAGGCCGCCGATTTCCGGGTTCTTGTCGAACACCACCGGGGTCACGCCGCCACGCACCAGTACGTCGGCACAGCCCAGGCCCGCCGGGCCCGCGCCGATGATCGCGACGCGCTTGCCGGTCGGCTTGACCTTGGACATGTCCGGACGCCAGCCCATGGCAAACGCGGTGTCGGTGATGTACTTCTCCACCGAACCGATGGTCACCGCGCCGAAGCCGTCGTTGAGGGTGCAGGCACCCTCGCACAGACGGTCCTGCGGGCACACCCGGCCGCAGACTTCCGGCAGGGTGTTGGTCTGGTGCGACAGCTCGGCGGCGGCGAGGATGTTGCCCTCGGCCACCAATTTCAGCCAGTTGGGAATGAAGTTGTGCACCGGGCACTTCCATTCGCAATACGGGTTACCGCACCCCAGGCAGCGGTGGGCCTGGTCGGCCGAGTGCTGGGGTTTGAAGGGTTCGTAGATCTCCACGAACTCTTTCTTGCGTTGACGCAACAGTTTCTTCTTCGGATCTTTGCGCCCGACATCGATGAACTGGAAGTCGTTATTCAGACGTTCAGCCATGTTAAAACCTCATCAAACTCTTCAGGCGCATATCACTGCGGGTTGGCACGGATGCTGGAAAGCAACGATTTCAGGTTGGCAGCCTTGGGCTTGACCAGCCAGAAACGACGCAGGTAATCATCGAGGTTCTCGGCGAGGTTACGACCCCATTCGCTGCCGGTCTCCTCGACGTACTCGTCCAGCACGTGCTGCAAGTGGTTCCGGTAGGATTCCATGGCTTCGCCGCTGATCCGCTGGATCTCGACCAACTCATGGTTGACCTTGTCGACGAAGGTGTTGTCCTGGTCGAGCACGTAGGCGAAACCGCCGGTCATGCCCGAACCGAAGTTGTAACCGGTCTTGCCCAGTACCGCGACAAAGCCCCCGGTCATGTACTCACAGCAGTGATCGCCCGTGCCTTCCACCACGGTGTGGGCACCGGAGTTACGCACGGCGAAACGCTCACCGGCGGTACCGGCGGCGAACAGCTTGCCACCCGTGGCGCCGTACAAGCAGGTGTTGCCGATGATGGCACTGTCCTGGGTCTTGTAGACGCTGCCTTTAGGCGGAACGATCACCAGCTTGCCGCCAGTCATGCCCTTGCCCACGTAGTCGTTGGCGTCGCCTTCCAGGTACATGTGCAGGCCGCCGGCGTTCCACACGCCGAAGCTCTGCCCAGCGGTGCCCTTGAAGCGGAAGGTGATCGGCGCTTTCGCCATGCCCTGGTTGCCGTGCTTGCGCGCGATTTCGCCGGAGATGCGTGCACCGATGGAGCGGTCGCAGTTGCAGATATCCAAGGCGAATTCGCCGCCGCTGGCGTCATTGATCGAGGAGCCGGCCATGTCGACCATCTTCTCGGCCAACAAGCCTTTGTCGAACGGTGGGTTGCGGTCAACCTGGCAGAATTGCGGCTTGTCGGCCGGGATGTGATCGCTGCCCAACAGCGGCGTCAGGTCCAGGTGATGCTGCTTGGCGGTCTGGCCTTCGAGGATGTCCAGCAGGTCGGTACGCCCGATCAGCTCTTCGAGGGAACGCACGCCCAGCTTGGCCAGCCACTCACGGGTTTCTTCGGCCACGTAGGTGAAGAAATTCACCACCATGTCGACGGTGCCGATGTAGTGATCCTTGCGCAGCTTCTCGTTCTGAGTGGCGACACCGGTGGCGCAGTTGTTCAGGTGGCAGATGCGCAGGTATTTGCAGCCCAGGGCGATCATCGGTGCAGTGCCGAAGCCAAAGCTTTCGGCGCCGAGGATCGCGGCCTTGATCACGTCGAGGCCGGTTTTCAGGCCGCCGTCGGTCTGTACCCGAACCTTGCCGCGCAGGTCGTTACCGCGCAGGGTCTGGTGGGTTTCCGCCAGGCCCAATTCCCACGGTGCACCGGCGTACTTGATCGAGGTCAGCGGCGAAGCGCCGGTGCCGCCGTCGTAGCCGGAGATGGTGATCAGGTCGGCATAGGCCTTGGCCACACCGGCGGCGATGGTGCCCACGCCGGCTTCTGCTACCAGTTTCACCGAGACCAGGGCCTGCGGGTTGACTTGTTTCAGGTCGAAAATCAGCTGCGACAAATCTTCAATCGAATAGATGTCGTGGTGCGGTGGCGGCGAAATCAGCGTCACGCCCGGCACTGCATAACGCAGCTTGGCGATCAGACCGTTGACCTTGCCGCCTGGCAGCTGGCCGCCTTCACCGGGCTTGGCGCCCTGGGCGACCTTGATCTGCAGCACTTCGGCGTTGACCAGGTATTCCGGGGTTACACCGAACCGGCCGGTCGCGACCTGCTTGATTTTCGAGCTCTTGATGGTGCCGTAGCGCGCCGGGTCTTCGCCGCCTTCGCCGGAGTTGGAACGCGCACCCAGGCGGTTCATGGCTTCGGCCAGGGCTTCGTGAGCCTCAGGCGACAAGGCACCCAGGGAAATGCCGGCGGAGTCGAAGCGCTTGAGGATCGATTCCAGCGGCTCGATTTCGCTGATAGCCAACGGCGTGTCCAGGGTTTTCACCTTGAACAGGTCGCGGATCATCGACACCGGGCGGTTATCCACCAGCGCGGTGTATTCCTTGAACTTCGCGTAGTCGCCCTGCTGCACGGCGGCTTGCAGGGTGCTGACCACGTCCGGGTTGTAGGCGTGGTATTCGCCACCGTGTACGAATTTGAGCAGGCCACCTTGCTGGATCGGCTTGCGCGCGCTCCAGGCTTCGGCTGCCAGGGCTTTCTGTTCGGCTTCGATGTCGACGAAACGCGCACCCTTGATGCGGCTCGGTACGCCACGGAAGCTCAGGTCGCACACTTCTTCAGACAGGCCGATGGCTTCGAACAGCTGTGCGCCACGGTAAGAGGTGACGGTGGAGATGCCCATCTTCGACAGGATCTTCAGCAGGCCCTTGGTGATGCCCTTCCGGTAGTTCTTGAACACCTCATAGAGGTCGCCCAGCACTTCACCGGTACGGATCAGGTCGCCCAGCACTTCGTAGGCCAGGAACGGGTACACCGCCGAGGCGCCGAAGCCGATCAACACCGCAAAGTGATGCGGGTCGCGGGCAGTGGCGGTTTCCACGAGGATGTTGGAGTCGCAGCGCAGGCCTTTTTCGGTCAGGCGGTGGTGCACTGCACCGGTAGCCAGCGACGCGTGGATCGGCAGCTTGCCCGGCGCAATGTGACGGTCGGTCAGTACGATCTGGGTACGACCGGCGCGCACAGCTTCTTCGGCCTGGTCGGCGACGTTACGCACAGCGGCTTCAAGGCCGAGGCTCTCGTCGTAGTTCAGGTCGATGATCTGGCGGTCGAAGCCTGGGCGCTCCAGGGTCATCAGCGAGCGCCACTTGGCCGGCGAAATAACCGGCGAGCTGAGGATCACGCGAGAAGCGTGCTCAGGCGATTCCTGGAAGATGTTGCGCTCGGCACCGAGGCACACCTCCAGGGACATCACGATGGCTTCGCGCAGCGGGTCGATCGGTGGGTTGGTCACCTGGGCGAACTGCTGGCGGAAATAGTCGTACGGCGTACGCACGCGCTGGGACAGCACGGCCATTGGCGTGTCGTCACCCATGGAGCCGACGGCCTCGTAGCCTTGCTCACCGAGCGGGCGCAGCACCTGGTCGCGCTCTTCGAACGTGACCTGGTACATCTTCATGTACTGCTTGAGCTGGTCGACGTCATAGAAAGCCGAACCGTGGTCATTGTCTTCCATGGTCGCCTGGATGCGCAGGGCGTTCTTGCGCAGCCATTGCTTGTACGGGTGACGGGACTTCAAGCGGTTGTCGATTGCGTCGGTGTCGAGGATCTGCCCGGTTTCGGTGTCCACGGCGAGGATCTGGCCAGGACCTACGCGGCCTTTGGCGATGACGTCTTCGGGCTGGTAGTTCCACACGCCGATTTCCGACGCGAGGGTGATGAAGCCGTTGGTGGTGGTCACCCAACGCGCCGGGCGCAGACCGTTACGGTCGAGCAGGCACACCGCGTAGCGGCCGTCGGTCATGACCACGCCGGCCGGGCCGTCCCACGGTTCCATGTGCATCGAGTTGTACTCGTAGAACGCACGCAGATCCGGGTCCATGGTTTCGACGTTCTGCCACGCAGGCGGAATGATCATGCGCACGCCACGGAACAGGTCGATGCCGCCGGTGACCATCAGCTCGAGCATGTTGTCCATGCTGGAGGAGTCGGAGCCCACGCGGTTGACCAGCGGGCCGAGCTCTTCCAGGTCCATCAAGTCGTTGGCGAACTTGGTGCGACGGGCCACGGCCCAGTTGCGGTTGCCGGTGATGGTGTTGATCTCGCCGTTGTGGGCGAGGAAGCGGAATGGCTGGGCCAGCGGCCACTTCGGCAGGGTGTTGGTGGAGAAGCGCTGGTGGAACACGCAGATTGCGGTTTGCAGGCGCTCATCGCTCAGGTCTGGATAGAAGGCGGTCAAGTCCGCCGGCATCATCAGGCCTTTATAAATGATGGTCTTGTGGGAAAAGCTGCAGATGTAGTGTTCGGTGTCGGCGGCGTTGGACACCGACGAGCGACGACGGGAGGTGAACAGCTTGATCGCCATGTCCTGGTCGCTCAGGCCGTCGCCGGCGATGAACACTTGTTCGATCTGCGGCAGGCGCTCCAAGGCCAGGCGGCCGAGCACGCTGGTGTCGATCGGCACTTTGCGCCAGCCGACGAGTTGCAGGCCGGCAGCGAGGATCTCGCGGTTCATGTTCTCGCGAGCGGCTTCGGCTTTGACCGGGTCCTGGTTGAAGAACACCATGCCCACGGCGTACTGCTTGGGCAGGTCGGCCGCAAAGTGCTCTTTGGCGACAGCGCGCAGGAACAGGTCGGGCTTTTGAATCAGCAAGCCGCAACCGTCACCGGTCTTGCCGTCGGCGTTGATCCCACCGCGGTGGGTCATGCAGGTCAGGGCCTCGATGGCCGTTTGCAAAAGGGTATGACTGGGCTCGCCCTGCATATGGGCTATCAGGCCGAAACCGCAGTTATCCTTGAATTCATCGGGTTGGTACAGACCTGCTTTCATAGACACTTTCTCACCAGGCTGCCTCTTATACCGAGGCAAATTTCTTTTCAATTCAACCGGTTACCTTCCACGTCGAACGTACGCCGACTTAGCGGGGGCAAAAGGGAGGTCATTGTACACACCGACACAGACGCCCACAAATTTAGCGACGAAATGTCGCAAATCTATGTCGCATTTATGAAAGGTTTAAAGCGATATGCTGTGCTAGTCAAAACTTTTTTAATTCTGACCGCTACGACTCAAAAGCCACTGTGACGCAGACACCACAAAGCGCGCGGCCTGGAGGGGCTGCACGCCTTGCGATCTTTTTTGAGGTGCCGGGAGGGCGGCCTGGGTAAGGCCGCCGGATCTTCAGCGAGTTGCTGCCAGTTCTTGTTGAACGCTGGCGACAGTGCGAGGCCAAGGTTTACCAGCCTGAACCTTCGCTGGCAAGGCTTTGATGGCAGAATCAGCTGCAGCACGGCTGGAGAAGTTGCCGTAGGTGATCACGTAGAGAGGCTTGCCGTTGAGCACTTTCTTGAAATAACGGTACTCGCCGCCCTGCTCTTTCACGAACGCCTGGGCGTTGGCTTCGGAGCTGGTGCCGAGGATCTGCACCACGAAGTTGCCGGTAGGTTGGCTGGCGTACCAGCTGCTGCCAGCGGCGCCGGCTTTGGCGACAGTGGCGGCGGGTTTTTCAGCAGGCTTGGCCGCTGGCGCTGGCTTGGCGGCCGGTGCAGGGGCGACAGGCTTGGTAACCGGTGCCGGCTTCGCGGTGGCGACCGTTGGCGCAGGCGTTGGCTTGGCGGCTGGCTGACCCGCTGGCACGCCCGCAGGCGGTGCAGTCGTGGTCACGGTCGGCGGCGTGGCACTGGAGCCTTCCACCGGCACACCGTCGTCACCTTCGGAGATACCACCGGCTTCTTCGGCGAGTGGGCCGCGCATCACAGGTTGGCCCACCATCGGCAGGCTGGTCGGTTGACCGGAGTTGGCAAATTCGACATTTGGCGTGGGCTTGCCCAGTGGCAACTGCGCCTGTTCGGTTGGCGCGCCGGCGGTCGTCGGTGCCTTGCTGCGGCCTGGGATCAACCAGGCGGCGGCGACAGCGACCACAACAACGGCGGAAATAGCCAATACGTGTTTCTTAGGCATCGTGAACCCCATCTTTGGACGCTTGACCGCAGTGCGGCTGGCAATCATGGCTTCGATCATGGCATCGCGGGCGACCTGGTTGATGGTGCCAGGCCAGCCGTCGGAGCTTTCGTGAATATCAGAGATCTGTTGAGCAGAGAAAAGTTCGATGCCCGCCCCTGCGCCTTCCAGGCGTTGAGCCAGGTATTCGCGGGTTTCTTCCTCTTCGTACGGCTGCAACTCGATAACGTGGAACAGCTCCTGTTCACCGCTGATCTGCTCCAGTTCGGAGATCAACGACGACTCACCAAACAGGAACACGTGCGGGCGGCCTTCCGGCGTACCCGCCGCCAGCGCCAGCAGCGCTTCAAGGGCGGATTCGTCGAGCTGCTCGGCATCATCCACCAGCAGGTAGACTTCCTGGCCGGTCAGGCCCAGTTGCACGACCTGCTTGAGGATCGCGTTCGGCTCAGCGGTGGCCACCTCCAGCGCTTGGGCGACCTGGCGCAACACGCCCGCCGCATCACCGGCACCACGGGCCGACACCACCACGCTCTGTACCGACTGCTTGTTGGTGCTGGCTACCAGGGCCTGGCGCAGCAGGGTCTTGCCACTGCCCAACGGGCCGGTCACGACCAGCAGCAGTTGGCTGTAGCGCGCCAGATGGTGCAACTGACCCAGCACCGGTTTGCGCTGGGCCGGGAAGAATTTGAAACCAGGCACCCGCGGAGCAAAAGGGTCGTGGCTTAACTGGTAGTGGCCGAGGAACGCCTCGTCGGCATGCAAACTAGTCATCGGGTCTTATTAACCTTTCAGCTGAGCCAGGGCGCGGTAATCCGCTCCCAGCGTGGCCTGTAAAATCTCTTTCGGATAATCGTCGGTCACGACCGCTTCGCCCATGTGGCGTAGCAGCACCAGTCGCAGTCGACCGTCGATCACTTTCTTGTCTATCGCCATATGTTCGAGGAAGTCCGCCTCGGTCATCTCCTCAGGCGGAATGACCGGCAAACCGGCGCGCTGGAACAGACGGATGCCACGATCACGCTCCTGGGCGCTGATCCAGCCCAGGCGCTGCGACATGTCCAATGCCATCACCGTGCCAGCCGCGACGGCCTCCCCATGCAACCACACACCATAGCCCATGTGCGTTTCGATCGCATGGCCGAAGGTGTGGCCCAGGTTCAAGGTGGCCCGTACACCGGACTCCCGTTCGTCGGCATTCACCACCAGCGCCTTGGCGGCACAGGAGCGCGAAATCGCCTCGGTGAGCGCCACTTGGTCGAGGTTGCGCAACGCATCCACGTGTTCTTCCAGCCAGGTCA
The DNA here is from genome assembly GCF_020093335.1 of Pseudomonas fluorescens group sp. NCBI lineage: Bacteria > Pseudomonadati > Pseudomonadota > Gammaproteobacteria > Pseudomonadales > Pseudomonadaceae > Pseudomonas > Pseudomonas fluorescens group sp. Next base: position 145,266 of record NZ_JAIOKW010000013.1, read on the forward strand.
GGAACGGCTCGTCGCAGATCAACCCGTACTTGATGACTTCCGCCAGGCCCGCCGACAACTCACGCGGTGGCAGGGTATTGAGGGTCGCGGTGTCGATCAACACGGCTTGCGGCTGATAGAACGCACCGACCATGTTTTTGCCCAGCGGGTGGTTGATACCGGTCTTGCCGCCCACTGACGAATCGACCTGGGACAGCAGGGTGGTCGGCACCTGGATAAAGTCCACGCCACGCTGGTAGCAGGCCGCTGCAAAGCCGGCCATGTCGCCGATCACACCGCCGCCCAGGGCGATCACGGTGGTGCGGCGGTCATGGCGAGCGGTGAGCAGGCCATCAAAAATCAGTTGCAGGGTTTCCCAGTTCTTGTGGGCTTCGCCGTCGGGCAAGATCACAGAAATCACTGAGTACGCCGCCAGGCTGCGGTTCAGACGCTCAAGATACAACGGCGCGACCGTTTCGTTGGAGATGATCGCCACTTGCCGCCCGGCAATATGCGGTGCGAGCAGCTCGGGTTGGTCCAACAGACCTTCGCCGATATGGATCGGGTAGCTGCGCTCGCCTAAATCGACCTTAAGTGTCTGCATGTGTCCCCGCGTTGAAGATGTATTGACGACCGGCAACGCCAAGCGCTGGCGTCACCTGATGGCTCTACGCCACACCCCACAGGGTGATAGCGCGCCGCCGAGAATAGCGCATTTCGGGCCTGGCTTTAACGGGGTGGCAGCCGTTGCAGGCGCTCAAGAATGTCGAGGACCACCATTCGAGGTGGCCGCTCATCGGTTTCTACCACCAGATCGGCGATTTCCCGATAGAGCGGATCACGCAAGGTGAGCAGGTCCCGCAAGGTTTTCTCCGGGTTGGCCGTACGCAGCAACGGACGATTGCGATCTCGGGCAGTGCGGCCCACCTGCTGCTCAACCGACGCATGCAGGTACACCACCCGACCACCGGCATGCAGCGCGCGGCGGTTTTCATCGCGCATCACTGCACCACCGCCCGTGGCCAATACCACGCCATCGCAGCCGCACAGCTCGGCGATCATCGCCTGCTCGCGGTCACGAAAGCCCAGCTCGCCTTCCTTATCGAAGATCCATGGGATATTGGCACCCGTGCGCAATTCAATTTCCTTGTCGGAATCTTTGAATGGCAGGCGCAGCTCTTTGGCCAGCAAACGGCCGATGGTGCTTTTTCCAGCCCCCATCGGTCCTACAAGAATCAAATTTCGCACAGAATCAACGACTCACAGCAATCGCCTGGTTATTCATAATACGCGGAGTCAGGAATACCAGCAGCTCGGATTTTTTCTCCGCCACCACATCGCGCCGGAAAAGGCGGCCAAGATACGGCACATCGCCCAAAAATGGCACTTTATCTACCACTTTGCTTTGGGTATTGGAGAAAACCCCGCCGATGACAATGGTCTCGCCGTCCTTGACCAACACCTTGGCGTTGACCTCGTTTTTCTTGATCGGCGGCACGTCGTTGAGTTTGTTCAGGTAGTCAGGCTCATCCTTGGTGACCTTGACCTCCATGATCACCCGGTCGTCTGGGGTGATCTGCGGGGTGACTTCCAGCGACAACGAAGCCTCCTTGAAGGACACCGACGTGGCGCCACTGGAGCTGGATTCCTGATAGGGGATCTCGGTGCCCTTGAGGATGCGCGCGGTTTCCTTGTCAGACGTGACCACCTTGGGTTGCGAGACGATTTCACCATTGCCGGTTTTCTCCATGGCGGTCAGCTCCAGATCCAGCAGCAGGTTATCGGTGATAAAGGCGATGCCCAGGCCCGAGGTGCCCGTCAGCGAACCCAAGTCGACAAAGGGCGAACTGGGCGGGTTTTCCGGCGGTTCAGCGCCTTCAGGTTGAGGTTTGGGAATGCCGCCCGCGCCCCAGTTACCGCGGTTGAGTCGCCCACCCCATCGTGCGCCCAGACTTTTGTCGTAATCGACATTGGCCTCGACAATCCGCGCCTCAATCATGACCTGGCGCACAGGAATATCCAGCTGTGCCACAATCCGCCGCAGCTCTTCCAAACGCTCCCCGGTCTGGTAGGCGATGATGTTGTTGGTGCGGTCATCGACGGCTACCGAGCCACGCTCGTCGGTGACGCCCTCAAGGCCGGTGACCGACTGGAACAGTTTGGCCAAGTCGGCCGCCTTGGCGTAATTGACTTGCAGCAGCTCCCGCCGCAAGGGCGCCAGTTCAGCCATTTGCTTGCGCGACTCGAGGGTCAGCAGCTCACGCGCAGCCAACTCTTCGGCGGGCGCCACCAGCAATACGCCGGCCTTGACCCGCTTATCCAAGCCTTTGGCTTGCAGCACCAGGTCCAGCGCCTGGTCCCAGGGCACATCCTTGAGGCGCAGGGTGATCGAGCCCTGCACATCGTCGCTGGCGATCAGGTTGAGGCCCGCCACATCGGCAATTTGCTGCAGCGCGGTGCGCAGCTCGATGCTCTGGAAGTTGAGGTTAAGCCTGTCGCCTTTGTAGGCGCCCACTGTGGCGCTAGCGGGGGGCGGCAACTGGATCAGGTCTACGCGATTGGGCACAGCAACAGCCATCGGTGTCGTGAACGCTATCCATAGCGCCACACCGAAGGACGAGAAAGTCCTTTTCATTGTTTGATTCCATTATGAGTTGACGTTTAACACGAGAGTTCGAGGGCGTTCCAGCCAGGCTCCCTGGCCATCAGGAAACAGTTCGACCAGTTCTATATAACGCTCATGAATGGCCGTGACCCGGCCATGGTCCGGCCCCAAATAGTCACCGACCGCCAGGCGATGCACCTTGGATGCGGCACGCAGCAGGGCAAAAGCCTGCAGCCCACGGGACAGCGTGCCGACCATCTGGAACTGTTCCACCGCAAGGCTTTCCAGGGCTCCGCGCGGCCGGCCGAGGTCCGGCGCACGGGCTGGCCGACCAGGGACATGATCGACTTGAACGGCAAGCCGCCGGAACGGGTCGCGTAAGCCGCTGATATCGTAGGCAAAGGGCTGCCTCCGCTGGACCTGCCCAGCCACCCCGCCGCCTTGCCGCCAGTAGGCCTTGGCCAGCAGATCGAGGCGCACCAGCGTGCCCTCACGCCGTAGGGTAACGTCGTGCACCGTGGCGATTCGCGGCAGGCTACCCAGGCTGCTCAGGAACATTGCCTGGTCGTGATAAGCCCCGGTCAAACCGATCTGCACCGGCTGCTCGTGATAGAACGACCGAGGCTGCTCATCCAGCGGAGTGACACTCTCGACCAGCAAACCATTGGCCAACGCCAAGCCAGCGATGTCTTCCAGCAAGCCGGGCATTTCGGACGCTCCAGGCAGCGCCTGAAAAAGCTCATCGGCTGTCGACTGCATCAGCTGGAGCTGTTGCGTGCGTGCCTCAAGGCTGGCGGCCAGGACTGTCTTCTGTGTGACGTGCTGCTGCAGGGCCACTTCCCGCGCCTCGACCTGGCGCAACCGCTCCCGCGAAGGGCTCAGGTACACAAGGTCGCCCACCACAAACACCACGCCCGCCAGTGCACAGCCCAACAGGGCCTTGCCAGGTAGGGGCCATTTCGCAGCGTTGTGAGTGAGTGCAGAAAGAGTGAGCCTTGGCAGGCTCAAGGTTGAGCCCCGGAGGACTGGCCCTGGCGCACCATCAGCTGGAATTCGTTGTTGCCGCGTGCGCCATCCGTTCGCACCTGTTGCAACCGAGTGGAATGGGCACCTTGCGCCGCCTCCAGGCGGCGCATCAACTGGGCGATGTCCTGGCTGGATTCGGCGCTGCCGCTGATACTCACCGTATCGCCCTTCGCCACCACTTCGTGCAGGTGCACCCCGTCGGGTACCGCGCGCGCCAACTGATCCAGCAGTTGAGCACCGGATGAGCGGGCATCGTGCAGGTCTTGCACGACCTTCATGCGTTGCGCCAATTGCTGGCTTTGCTCCTGCAGATCGTCGATGGTCTTGATACGCGAATCCAGGCCAGCGATGTCCTTGCCCAGATGGTCATTGCGGGTCACCTGCCGGTCAATCGCCTGGTCGATCACCTGGTCCGCCAGCCATACGGCGGCGAGCGCGGCGCAGGCGAACGCCAGCAAAAACGCCAGCCAATACTTGCGTCGCCGCTCTGCCAGCGCCTGGCGCCATGGCAATAGGTTGATTCGTGTCTTCAAGCGAAACTCCTCAGGGCCAGCCCGCAAGCAATTCCCATCCCTTGGGCATCCACGGCCCATTGTGCACCATCGACTCGATGGCCCGGCGTGAAGCTGGCGAAATCCTGACTGCAAGCGCGCGCCAATGCAAACGCTTCGACGTCGACCACCCTCGGCACCAACCCGGCCAGGGCCAGAACGGCTTGCCGCGCTTCCACCTGTTCTTTCAGGCACGCGGCCAGCAGTACCTCGACACGGCCTGGATTTAGGGCTGTTGGCCCGCGCACTTGAAAGTCGATAGCCACGTCATCCAGTGGATAAGGAATGTACTGGTCCGCCTCCATCTGGATCATCCAGGTCATCTCATCGTCAGTGAGCCCGGCCTCCATCTCGATCATCCGCGTGATCACCGAAGGCCCGGCCACGGCAGCCGCAGCGCCACGGGCCGACGTCGACAACCGCGATAACGCGCTGCGCAGGGCGCGTGCCACACCGTCGAGATCGAGGAATGTGCCGTCGACCACCGCGTGCGCAGGCAGTGCCTGCGTGACGTAGCCCTGAACGCTGTAGCCTGAAGTGCAGCGGCCCAACTCGACCAGCCGTATGGCCGTGTCATTGATGTCGACACCCAGAAGCGTGTCGACTTTGCGCGTGAAAAATCCCTTTCCCATAAAACTCCCCAACACTTTGTCTGTCATACCGCCTGATTGCCGCCGGGCGCCATGCATTCGGTCGACTTGTTGAACAGGCGCGAATGACGCCCGAAGTCGAAAAATGCTTTAATGCCCAGCGTTTTTTCCCGCTTTTATCTGCAGCTCGGGTCGATCCATCGTTTGCCATGCATGCCCCGACGCCTAACTCATTCTTTTCTCTGGAAATCCAAAAGCCTTGATTCGTCTGCTGAAGTTTTTCGGGTACTCCATTGTCGCCATCGTTTGCGGGCTGCTGCTCGTGCTCAGCGGGGCCTACCTCTACCTTAGTCCGGGTTTGCCCTCCGTAGAGGCCCTCAGAAGTATCCAGTTGCAGATTCCTTTGCGGGTCTACAGCAGCGATGAAAAACTGATCGCGGAGTTCGGCGAAATGCGCCGCACACCGATCCGTTTTGCCGATATTCCGCCCAATTTCATCAGCGCCCTGCTCTCGGCCGAAGACGATAATTTTGCCAACCACTATGGCGTCGACCCCAGCAGCCTGGTGCGTGCGGCGACACAATTGGTAAAAAGCGGACACATTCAATCCGGCGGCAGCACCATCACCATGCAGGTGGCGAAGAACTTCTTCCTCACCAGCGAGCGCAGCTTTTCGCGCAAGGCCACCGAGATCCTCCTGGCACTGCAGATCGAACGTCAGCTGACCAAGGACGAGATCCTCGAGCTGTACGTGAACAAGATCTACCTGGGCAACCGCGCCTACGGAATCGAGGCGGCCTCCCAGGTCTACTATGGCAAGTCCATCCGTGACGCCAGCCTGGCGCAGATGGCCATGATTGCCGGCCTGCCCAAAGCGCCATCGCGCTTTAACCCACTGGCCAACCCGGCCCGCAGCAAAGAACGTCGCGACTGGATCCTGGGCCGCATGTACAAGCTGGGCAAAATCGACCAGGCCGCTTACGAAAGCGCCGTGGCCGAGCCTTTGAACGCCAGCTACCACGTGCCGACACCGGAAGTGAACGCCCCTTATATCGCCGAGATGGCGCGTGCCGAGATGGTCGGTCGTTACGGCAGCGAGGCCTACACAGAAGGCTTCCGCGTGACCACCACCGTACCGAGCAACTTGCAGGACATCGCCAATGAGGCGGTGCATTCAGGCCTCATCACCTACGACCAGCGCCACGGTTACCGGGGCCCTGAATCGCGCCTGCCGGGCAAAACGCTGAGCGCCTGGACCACAGAGCTTGGCAAACAACGCCCTATCAGCGGCCTGGAGCCGGCCATCGTCACCCAGGTGAAGAAAGATGGCGTGCAGGTGCTGACCCGTACAGGCGAAGCCCATGTGGCGTGGGACAGCATGAAATGGGCGCGCCCTTTCCTGAATACCAACAGCATGGGCGCGATGCCTAAGCAGCCGTCGGACGTGGCGCAAGTGGGCGATCTGATCCGCGTACAACGCCAGAAGGACGACAGCCTCAAATTCAGCCAGGTGCCACTGGCCCAAGGCGCGCTGGTTTCGCTGGACCCACAGAATGGTGCAATCCGCGCCCTGGTCGGCGGCTTCGCGTTTGAGCAGAGCAACTACAACCGCGCGACCCAGGCCAAGCGCCAGCCGGGCTCGAGCTTCAAACCGTTTATCTACAGCGCCGCACTGGACAACGGCTACACCGCCGCCAGCCTGGTCAACGATGCGCCTATCGTGTTTGTCGACGAGTACCTGGACAAGGTCTGGCGCCCGAAGAACGACACCAACACCTTCCTCGGCCCGATCCGTATCCGTGAGGCGCTGTACAAGTCGCGTAACCTGGTGTCGATCCGCTTGCTGCAGGCCATGGGCGTGGGCAAGACCATCGATTACATGACGCGCTTTGGCTTCGCCAAGTCGGACCTGCCGCCGAACCTGTCCCTGGCCTTGGGTACCGCGACCCTTACACCGATGGAAATCGCCACCGGCTGGAGCACGTTTGCCAACGGCGGCTACAAGATCGCGCCGTATCTGATCGACAAGATCGAAAGCCGCAATGGCGACACCCTGTTCACGGCCAACCCCCCGCGCGTGCCGGGTGATGTGGTCAACGGCGTGGCGGCGACTGATGGCCTGGCAGCCCCGAGCAACGGAGGCATCACCATCGAGCCGACCCCAGGCACAACGCCTGCGGCCAACGGCACGCCGGCTGAGCCCCAGACGCCTGCAGTCGCCGAGCGCATCGTCGACGGCCGTACCACTTATATCCTCAACAGCATCCTGGAAGACGTCATCAAGAAAGGTACCGGCCGCCGCGCACTGGCGCTGAACCGTCCGGACATCGCCGGCAAGACCGGTACCACCAACGAGTCCAAGGACGCCTGGTTCTCCGGCTACAACGCCGACTACGTGACCACCGTATGGACCGGTTATGACCAGCCGGAAAGCCTGGGCCGCCGCGAGTTCGGGGGCACCGTCGCACTGCCGATCTGGATGAGCTACATGGGCGCGGCCTTGAAGGACAAGCCGCCGCATACGCAGCCTGAGCCGGAAGGCATCCTCAGCCTGCGCATCGACCCGGTCAGCGGCCGCGCGGCCTCGCCAAGCACGCCGAATGCGTACTTCGAACTGTTCAAGAGCGAAGACACGCCGCCATCGGTCAATGAGCTGGGCAATGGCGTTGCGCCCGGCAGCCCACTGCCGGCGGACGAGGCGGCGCCGATCGATTTGTTCTGACCTTGTAGTGAGCGGGCTTGCCCCGCGCTGGGTGGCGAAGCCGCCCCAATCCAGGCACCGAGTTTCTCTAATTAGAACGAAGTGTCAGGTGTTGGGGCGGCTTCGCCACCCGGCGCGGGGCAAGCCCGCTCACTACAAGGGCCATGCGAACACCACACAGCAAAAAGCCCCGACTCGTGAGAGCCGGGGCTTTTTGTTGGTGCGCTACAACGGCTTAGCCGTTGAACACATCATCCACGCTTTGCAGCGGGTAGTTTTTCGGATACGGCAGGGTGGCCACACCGGTCTCGATGGCGGCTTTGGCCACGGCATCGGAGATCAGGGTGATCAGGCGCTTATCCATTGGTTTCGGAATGATGTACTCACGACCGAATTCCAGCTTGGCGCCGCCGTAGGCATCGCACACATCCTGAGGCACCGGCAGCTTGGCCAGTTCGCGCAGGGCGTTGGCAGCCGCCACTTTCATCTCTTCGTTGATGCGCTTGGCGCGAACGTCCAGGGCGCCACGGAAGATGAACGGGAAGCCCAGTACGTTGTTGACCTGGTTCGGGTAGTCCGAACGGCCGGTGGCCATGATCACGTCGTTACGGGTGGCGTGCGCCAGTTCCGGGGAGATTTCCGGGTCTGGGTTGGAGCAGGCGAACACGATCGGGTTGGCCGCCATGGACTTCAGGCCTTCGGCGCTCAGCAGGTTCGGACCGGACAGGCCGACGAACACGTCGGCACCGTTCAGGGCGTCAGCCAGGGTGCGCTTGGAGGAAGGGTGGGCAAACATCGCCTTGTACTGGTTCAGGTCGGTACGCTCGGACTGGATCACGCCCTTGCTGTCGACCATGTAGATGTTTTCCAGCTTGGCGCCCATGCTGACGATCAGCTTCATGCAAGAGATGGCTGCAGCGCCGGCGCCCAGGCAGACGATCTTGGCATCAGCCAGGGTCTTGCCGGCGATTTCCAGGGCGTTGATCATGCCGGCCGCGGTAACGATCGCGGTGCCGTGCTGGTCATCGTGGAATACCGGAATGTCGCACTGTTCGATCAGGGCCTTTTCGATCTCGAAGCACTCAGGTGCCTTGATGTCTTCCAGGTTGATGCCACCGAAGGTGATGGAAATGCGCTTGACCGTGTCGATGAAAGCCTGCGGGCTTTCGGAGTCGACTTCGATGTCGAAAACGTCGATGCCGGCAAAGCGCTTGAACAGCACGCCCTTACCTTCCATCACCGGCTTGGAAGCCAATGGGCCGAGGTTACCCAGGCCGAGAATCGCGGTGCCATCGGAAATCACTGCAACCAGGTTGCCTTTGCCGGTGTACTTGTACGCCAGTTCAGGGTCGCGGGCGATTTCACGTACGGGCTCGGCAACACCAGGGCTGTAGGCCAGCGACAGGTCGCGGGCGGTAGCAGTGGCCTTGGTGAGCTCTACACTCAGCTTTCCTGGACGAGGATGGGCATGATATTCGAGAGCGGCAGTTTTCAAATCAGACATATCGGCATTCCGCTTTTACTGTTGGTCGACGGACCGCCGAGGATACGCGTGTCGTAAAGTCCCTACAAGACTGGGCAGTCACAGGTGTCAAGGCCCCAAAGCGCCGTACTTTGGTCTAAGGCCACGGGATACAAGGGCTCAACTGTTCACAATCGACGAAAAAAATGTCTACAATTTTTTCTTATTCAGTCGATTTAAGCATGCTGGGATCGGTCAGCGGCAACAGCCAGCGGGCCTGGTCGTTTTTCAGGCCGCCACGCTCAGCACGGTCCTGCACCCAGCCACGGGCCTCAATTGTCTTACCTTGCAGACCACTGAGCCATGCGGGGTCGAATTGGCGGACGAGGTCGGGTGCAATGCGTAATACCAGTGCACCCTGTAATTCGATCCAGATTCCGCCGCGATTGCGTTCGATTTTACTTACCCGCCCGCTGACCAAGGCAAAGCCGGATTGCTTGAGTTGCGCCACATTTTGCACGGGTGATTGCCGCCAAAGACCCAGCCGCGCCTTGCGGGCAGCGTTTTCGGCAGCCTGCTGGCAAGCGACGAGATCGACATTGGGCGCAACACCTACTTGAAACCCCAGCCCCTGGGCCAGCAGTTGTGCTTCCAGGTTCTCACCATCAGCGCTGTAGAGGTGAGCCAACGTTCGGCCGTAACGGTCCTTGCTCTCGCGGCCTGGCACCAGCCCGACGCGGTGGTTGCTGGCATCCACCAAGGCCTGCAAATGCTGGCGGGCAGCGACGGCATAGGGCTCATCGGAGCGGCCACGCTTGCCGGTTTCCGGTGCATTGAGGCCAATCATCCGCACGCTGCGACCATCCTTGAGGCGCACCGTGTCACCATCCACCACGCGCTGCACCTCCACCTGGGCCAGGGCGGCCGGAGCGGGGCAAAACACCTCGGCCTGGGCGACTGAAAGCCAAATCCCAGGCATAAAAAAGGCGCCCGCGAGGGACGCCTTTTTCAACAGCTGGCAAAAGCCCATAAGGCTTTTGAGCCTTACTCTGCTGGAGTAGCAGCAGGCTTCTTGCCGAAAGCACCAAAGCGATCTGCGAAGCGCTGTACACGGCCGCCGGTGTCCAGAGTTTTCTGCTTACCGGTGTAGAACGGGTGGCACTCGTTGCATACGTCAGTACCCAGTGGCTTGCACAGGTTCGAACGCGTTTCGAACTTGTTGCCGCAGCTGCAGGTGACTTCGATGGTTTCGTACGCTGGATGGATATCGGCTTTCATGGCACTTCCTCGGGCTAGCGTGCCGCCACTCGACACTATTGTCGAATACCGCACGTAATTAGGCCGCGGATTCTACCAGACCTTTTCAATCGCGCAAGCGGCGACACTATTTGCTTGTAAAGATAAAAGCACCTTTCATCAGAAAAGCGCGGCATACCCAAGCCACCCCTCGTCTGCTAGGCTCGCGCCCCTGCGCCACCGCCTGCCTTTATATGAGACCCCTCGCGTGCCCGACGCCATATTGCGCCTAGCCCTGCCCTCGCCCCTGCGCCGCCTGTTCGATTACCGGGCCCCGGCCGGCGTGCTGCGGGCGCAGTTGCAGCCGGGCATGCGCGTGCGCGTACCGTTCGGGCGCCGCGAGATGATCGGCATCCTGGTAGAAATCGCCGACCACAGCGAAGTGCCGGCCGAGAAGCTCAAGCCGGCCTTGGCGATCCTCGACGCCACCCCACCGCTGCCACCCGCGCTGTTCAAGCTGTGCCTGTGGACCGCCCAGTATTACCAGCACAGCCTGGGCGACACCTTGAGCTGGGCGCTGCCGGTGCTGCTGCGCCAGGGCGAACTGGCCGAAGCGCGCCAGGAACGCTTCTGGTCGATGGTCCCCGGGGCGCGACTCGACGACCCGCGCATCGCCCGCGCGCCGCGCCAGCGTGAAGCCTTGGCCACATTGGCGCAGCACCCCCATGGCGTGGCTCACCAGCTATTAAGCAAGCTGATGCTGAGCAAAGACAGCCTCGACCTGCTGTTGGCCAAAGGCATGGTGCAGGTGGAAATCCGCAAGCACGCCCCCGATGCCCGTCACGAACACTGGCTGGCGCAACCGGAACTGCCGCTGAACCCCGAACAACGCGCCGCTTATGAGGCGATTCGCGCCGGCTTCGACAGTTTCCACGCCTTCCTGCTGGCCGGCGTCACCGGCAGCGGCAAGACCGAAGTCTATCTGCAGTTGATCCGCGAAACCCTGCAGGCCGGCAAACAGGCGCTGGTGCTGATCCCCGAGATCAACCTGGGCCCGCAGACCCTGGCGCGCTTCGAACAGCGCTTCAACGCACGTATCGCGCTGGTGCACTCGGCGGTCAACGACCGTGAACGCCTGGAGTCCTGGCTGGCCGCGCGAGATGGCGACGCCGACATTATTATCGGCACCCGCTCGGCCCTGTTTACGCCGATGAAAAACCCCGGGCTGATCATCATCGACGAGGAGCATGACGGCTCCTACAAGCAGCAGGAAGGCCTGCGCTACCACGCCCGCGACCTCGCACTGGTGCGCGCACGCCAGGAAGACATCCCGATTGTGCTGGGTTCGGCCACGCCGTCCCTGGAAAGCCTGCACAACGCCTACACCGGCCGTTACGGCCTCCTGCGCCTGAACGAGCGGGCGGGCGGCGCCAAGCAGCCACGTTTCCTGCGCCTGGACGTCAAAAGCCGCCCGCTGGACAGCGGCATTTCCGGTCCGATGCAACAAGCCATCGGCCAGACCCTCGCCGCCGGCCAGCAGGTGTTGGTGTTTCTCAATCGCCGAGGCTTTGCGCCGACCCTGCTGTGTCATGACTGTGGCTGGATGTCCGAATGCGAGCGCTGCGATGCGCGCATGACCGTGCACCAGCGCCATGGCGAGTTGCGCTGCCACCATTGCGGCCATGTGGAACGGGTGCCGCGTCACTGCCCGCAGTGCGGCAAGGTCGACCTGCGACCGGTAGGCGCAGGGACCGAACGGGCCGAAGAACGCCTGGGCATCCTGTTCCCAGACTACCCGGTACTGCGCGTCGACCGCGACAGCACGTCGCGCAAGGACGCGATGAACCAACTGTTCGCCACCATCCAGAAAGGCCAGCCGTGCATCCTGATCGGCACGCAAATGCTTGCCAAAGGGCACCACTTTCCACGAGTGACGCTGGTATCGATCCTGGATGCCGATGGCGGGCTGTTCTCCGGGGATTTTCGCGCCAGCGAACGCATGGCACAGTTGATCGTCCAGGTCGCCGGCCGCGCGGGCCGCGCTGAAGAGCCAGGCCGGGTGATTATCCAGACGCACCTGGCCGACCACCCACTGCTGATCCAACTAACGGAACAAGGCTACTTTGCCTTCGCCGAACAGGCGCTCAGCGAACGCCGCGCCGCCGGCCTGCCGCCGTTTTCCCACCTGGCCTTGCTGCGCGCCGAGGCCCACAAACCGGGGCAAGCAGAGAGCTTTCTGGATGAAGCGTGCAGCGCCGCCGAACGTTTGCTCGGCGAACTGGGTCTGAGCGGCATCGAACTGCTCGGCCCGGTGCCCGCGCCCATGGAGCGCCGCGCCGGGCGCTATCGGGCTCAGCTACTCTTGCAGGCAACCTCGCGCGCGCCCCTGCATCGGCTATTAAGTAGCTGGTTGCTTGCCCTGGAGCAAATGCCCAGCGGCCGACAGGTGAGATGGTCGTTGGACGTTGACCCGGTAGACCTTTATTGAATTGCCCTTGTGGCGAGGGAGCTTGCTCCCGCTGGGGTGCGAAGCGGCCCCAACGATTTTGGGCGTGCTCCGCACTCCAGCGGGAGCAAGCTCCCTCGCCACAGGTTAATCGTCTGTGAAGGTCCGACGAAGGTTGGCAAGCCCGCCCTCGCCACGGATAATGCCCAGTTTTTCCACCTGCGCATCGCGCGCCGCCGCTTGCGGTCGAAAGAGAACACCATGAAAGACACCATTCGCCAGCTGATCCAGCAAGCCCTCACCCAACTCGTCAACGAAGGTGTGTTGCCTGAAGGCCTGACGCCGGCGATCCAGGTGGAAAACACCCGCGACAAGACCCACGGCGACTTCGCCAGCAACATCGCGATGATGCTGTCCAAGCCTGCCGGCATGAAACCGCGCGACCTGGCGGAAAAAATCATCGCTGCGCTGCCTGTCGACGATAGTGTGACCAAAGCCGAAATCGCCGGCCCAGGTTTCATCAACTTCTTCCAGAACACCCAGGCGTTGGCCGGCCGTCTCGACGCGGCCCTGGCCGATGCCCGCGTGGGCGTGCGCAAGGCCGGTCCGGCCCAGCGCACCGTGGTCGACTTGTCGGCGCCTAACCTGGCCAAAGAGATGCACGTTGGCCACTTGCGTTCGACCATCATCGGCGACGGCGTGGCCCGGGTATTGGAGTTCCTCGGTGATGAGGTCGTCCGCCAGAACCACGTGGGCGACTGGGGCACGCAGTTCGGCATGCTGATGGCCTACCTGCAGGAAAACCCGATCACCAGCGACGAACTGTCGGACCTGGAAAACTTCTACCGCGCCGCCAAGAAACGTTTTGACGAGTCGGAAGCGTTCGCCGACCGCGCCCGCGGCCTGGTCGTCAAGCTGCAAGCCGGTGATGCCGAATGCCTGGCACTGTGGACCAAGTTCAAAGACATTTCGCTGTCCCACTGCCAGAAGATCTACGAACTGCTTAACGTCAAGCTGACCATGGCCGATGTGATGGGCGAGAGCGCCTACAACGACGACCTGATCAACGTGGTCAATGACTTGAAGGCAGCGGGCATGTTGGTCGAGAGCAACGGCGCCCAGTGCGTATTCCTCGACGAATTCAAGAACGCCGACGGCGAGCCGCTGCCGGTGATCATCGTCAAGGCCGATGGCGGCTACCTCTACGCCACCACCGACCTGGCCGCCGTGCGCTACCGCAGTGGCACGCTCAAGGCTGACCGCGCCCTGTACTTCGTCGACCAGCGCCAGGCCCTGCATTTCCAGCAAGTGTTCGCGGTGGCGCGCAAGGCCGGTTTCGTGACCCACCCGATGGACATGGAACACATGGGCTTCGGCACCATGAACGGCGCCGATGGCCGCCCGTTCAAGACCCGTGACGGCGGCACCGTGAAGCTGATCGACCTGCTGACCGAAGCCCAGGAACGGGCCTACACCCTGGTGAAGGAGAAGAACCCTGAGCTGGCCGAGGCTGACCTGCGCAACATCGCCCGCGTGGTGGGCATTGGTGCGGTGAAATACGCCGACCTGTCCAAGCACCGCACCAGCGACTACAGCTTCAACTTCGACCTGATGCTCAACTTCGAAGGCAACACCGCGCCGTACCTGCTGTACGCCTACACCCGCGTGGCCGGCGTGTTCCGCAAGCTGGGCAAGGACTTCAGTGAAGTCGAAGGCCAGATCGACCTGCAAGCGTCGCACGAACAGGAACTGGCCGCCAAGCTCGCGCAATTTGGCGAAGTGCTGAACAGCGTGGGTGAAAAAGGCACGCCGCATATCCTCTGCACCTACCTGTACGAAGTCGCCGGCCTGTTCTCCAGCTTCTACGAGAACTGCCCGATCCTCACCGCCGACGACGAAGCCCAGAAGCAAAGTCGCCTGCGCCTCGCCGCACTGGCTGGACGGACCCTCAAGCAAGGCCTGGAATTGTTAGGCCTGGAAACCCTGGAGCGTATGTAAGTTGGCTGCCAAGAAAAAACCTGCACCCAAGCGCGGCGCCAGCCGCTACCAGGCTCCAGCGAAAAAGCCGATCCCGGGCTGGTTGTGGATGGCGATCGGCCTCACGGTCGGCGCGTTTGTCGTGTTTCTGATGAAGCTGGACCCCGGCCAGGGTGACGACGTCAAACGCGTCAAACAGGAGCAGCAGAAAGCCACCAAAATGGCCGAAGCCAACAAGACCGCACCAAGCCCGACGGCACCGGTGAAGCCGAAGTACGACTTCTACACGCTGCTGCCGGAATCGGAAGTGATCGTGCCGCCTGACGCCGTACCGGAGAAAACCCTGCCGACGCCGCAAGTGCCGACCACACCGGTGACCCCGGCGGAAGCGGCAAAAATCGACACCGCGCGTGCCCAGGCCGCACTGGCCGGGATTACGCCGCCGCCAGCCCCGCCGGTAGCAGAGACCAAGGCCGCACCGGTGACCAAGTTCTTCCTGCAGGCGGGCTCGTTCCCGAAACAGGCGGACGCGGATCGCGTGCGGGCGCAGATCATTCTGCTGGGCCAGTCGGTGACGGTTGAGTCCGGCACGGTGAAGGATGCAACCTGGTATCGCGTGCTGGTGGGGCCGTTCAGCAACCGTGAACAGCTGACCGTGGCGCAGAAACAACTGGCCGGGGCAGGGTTTAGCAACCTGTTGTTACAACAACGCCAGAGCCGCTGACCTTCAGCCAACCTGGATCAAATGTGGGAGGGGGCTTGCCCCCGATAGCAGTAGATCAGTCAACATTTTCGGTGACTGACACACTGCCATCGGCGGCAAGCCCCCTCCCACATTTGGTTTTGCACCGCTCTGGAATGGGTGTCAGACCGATAAACACCACTCGTCCGCCATAAACCCCTACAGTTGAAATCCCTGTCTCTTATA